>NZ_JASPFZ010000013.1:0-60708 GCF_030227355.1 Corynebacterium sp. MSK310 | reverse complement strand
TTCTTCAACGCGGCTGATACAGCGCGGCGATCCCCGTAGGCCACCCACCGGTTCGCGGCGCGAATCAGGTGCACGATGCAGGTGGACCTGACCCCTGTTTGGTGGACACCTGATATCCAGCCCAGTCGGGCTGGCAAGATTGGTAATCTACCACCATGTCCAGGTACTGAGAACAGTTCAAACGCGATGCCGTGGCCCTCTATGAGAACAATGAGGACCTCTCGCTGAACAAAGCATCAGCCAAGCTCGGTATCAATCGAGCCTCGCTGCATTCTTGGGTCAAAAAGTACGGCACCGGCAAACGTGCCCGCATAAAAGCAGTGCATGATAAAGCCCAAGCGGCGAATGATTCTGCGCGAATCCGCCAGCTGGAAAAGGAAGTCTCTAAGCTGCGCGAAGAACGCGATATCCTGCGTAAGGCTGCTAAGTATTTTGCCGAAGAGACTCACTGGTGATCCGCTTCCAGTTTGTCGATGACCACCGAACCGAGTACTCGGCTTATGCGGATGTGCCACGTTTTAAAGCTGAATCGTTCCTCGTTTTACAAGTGGGTGAGCACCCGTAAAAAAGCGCAGGTTAAAGATATATTCTGACGGTCTTATTGGTGCAAGAATAAAGACCATCTTTGATGATGAGCATGGGCTTTATGGGGCTAAACGCATCGCCGCAAGCCTTAAGGAAGACCCGGTGTATACCCCGGTCAATCACAAGAAAGTTGCACGAATCATCAAAAGCCATGGGGCTAAAAGGCTTTAGTAAACGGCGTCGATGCACCACCACTAGGCGCAAGCCTGGTCACCGTGTCATGCCGGATTTACTAGGCCGCAAGTTCACCGCTGACGAGCCAAATCGTGTGTATGTCGGTGACATTACCTACCTGCCGTGTAAGGGTGGCAAGAACATGTATTTGGCTACAGTCATTGACACGTATTCACGGAAACTTGCAGGTTATGCACTCGCAGACCACATGCGTGTCTTATTGGTCGTCGATGCTCTAGCCCACGCGCACGGTGTGCGTGGCAGTCTTGACGGGGCTATATTCCATTGACGATCACGGCAGTGTGTACACCTCACAAGCCTTTAGGAGCTATTGCTCGTCGTTGGGTGTGCGCCAGTCTATGGGAGCGGTAGGAACGAGTGCGGATAGAAGCCCTGGCAGAATCGTTTAACGCCACCTTAAAACGTGAAGTGCTGCGTGATCGGAAAGTCTTTGACAATCCCATTATCTGCCGTCAGGAAGTCTTTAGGTGGTGCATGCGCTATAACACGCGCCGGCGGCACTCCTGGTGCAACCTTGTGGCGCCTGATGTCTTTGAAACCAAGTCTTCGGCTATACTGACCACAGCAGCATAGCTAGCCCCCGATGTGTCCACTGTCCGGGGGTCGGGCCCCTCAGTTAGAAAATTGTGAATTGGAACCTTAAGTTGATCTTCCGCACTGGTGCGCTTGTCGAGGTTAAGTTCTGATTCGATCTTGTGCAGGTTGGAAACAAGTTCTGTAGAGGCCTGAGAAAAGTTCTGCATGACTAGGCTCATTTCAAGGTCAGTGGAGGGATACGGCAGGTGTATGGGTAGTTCGTCCAAGAACACAATCCATGGACTGTTTACGTAGCTAGAGTCATCGCCCTTCATGCTAAGCGGCTATTGCCGCTAGGACTTGGTTCTCGCATGAGAGACTTGATTTGCGCATAAAGGCTGGGTCGAAGACCTTGATGCGGGCGATGCGGTTGAGAAGCTTATCTAACTTGTTGGTGCTGTCGTAGGCTTTGTCGAACTCCTCTTTGAGATCATCCATAAATAGCGGCTCGATGGTCTTGAGGATGTTGGGCACTGAAGTGTAGTGCTGGCCCAAGTTGGAGCGCTTGCCTGGTGCAACGACTGCCTGGAACATGGAGCCGAAGATGTCTGGGTTGATGTTGAGCCAAATCTGGCGGCCGAGCTCGATGAGCATCTCACGGGCTTTGGGGGAAAGCGCGGCACCGTCAGGTGGGCGTCGGCGCGGAAGAGACGGCCGTTGACATAAGGGAAGTCCGCCAAGTGGCTGGGCTTTTTCGTCGGGTCTGGTTCATCCAAGGCGGCAAACATGTCGCGGATGAAATCGGCGGTGTCGGAGCCATCTTCCAGCGTGTGCGAGCCTACCGCGTTGGTGAACTGATTCTCACCAAAGATTCCGGTGTCTTCGGCGAAGTAACAAAACAGCAGACGGGTGAAAAATACGTTCAGACCGTGCCGCTGTTCGGGGTCTTTCATGATGCTGGGGTTGGCGGAAGCGAGCTCATCGAATAGCGTGCCCATCTTCTCCGCAGCTTTGACATCCGCGTGGGATTCGGCGGTGTACTGGGCCTTTTCCATGCCGGCCCAAGGTAAGAAGAAGGTGAAATGCTGGTCAATTTCGCGCAGAGGGAACGTACGGTTCTCCCTAGTCTTCAGGTCGTACGCGATCATCTCCGTGTAATCGGTGACGATGACAAAGCGGGTGGCAAACTTCACCACCGTGGGGGACACACGCAGGCATTCAAGTTCTTCAAGAAGATCGCCGGTGGTCTCACGGAAGTAGACGATGTTTTTCTGGGCTACCTCGTGCTCGGGATCCTCAGCAATGTTGAGCGAGCCATTGCGCAGACGCGTGATATTTCCCTTGGAGCGGCCGTATGCGAGCATGAGATCAAAGATGAACTCGCGGTCATAGTCATCTTGCCCGGCAAGGGGCTTGATGCGTTCTTCGATTGCTTTGAGGTTGAGTCGTGCCACCTGAATCGTCCTTCGTCGATCTACGCCACTGGGAAGTGCATTTCAGTGGTTTGAAAAGCTAAAGATCGATTTTAGCCAAGCCAGCTACCTTGCGTCCCCGCAATGCCCACTAGTGTTATAGACCGAAGCTCGAATGCACCTTCACAATCCCCAAGGAGAACACATGACGCACCGCTCGGACGCAGGGCTCGATACGGCGAGGGAGCCGGCATCGTCAGGCACCGGTGTGCCGCAGGCCGGCAACCAGGAGGCGCGCCGGGCGGACCTGCGGCGGTGGAAGGCAATTGCGCTGTCGCTGCTTTTGCTGGCGGCGGTGATCTTTTTGGGGTGCTCGTGGTGGCAGGCATCGGAAAGCGGGGCCCCGGTGTGGGTCGGCTACGTGCGTGCGGCGGCGGAGGCAGGCATGGTCGGTGGTCTGGCGGACTGGTTCGCGGTGACTGCGCTATTCCGCCGGCCGATGGGCCTGCCCATCCCGCACACGGCGTTGATTCCGAATAATAAGGACCGCGTGGGCGATGCGCTGAAGGACTTCGTAGAGGAGAATTTCCTGACCGCGGATGCACTGAGCGCCAAGGTGCGGGATGCGGAGCTGCCGCTGTGGCTGGCGCGTCAGGGGGCAGAACCCGGCAAGGCAGAGGAAGTCTCCGAATGGATTGGCCAGCGCGCCGCCAGCGTGGTGGAGGACCTCGACCCTGCTGAGGCAGAGCAGTTCATCCGCACCCAGGTCATGGACCGCCTGGCGGAGCCGGAGTGGGGCCCGCCGTTGGGCCGGTTGCTGGAGGGCTATATCGCGGACGGCAAGGCGCGCCCGCTGGAGGATGACCTCATTGACTGGGCGCACAAGAAGATTCTCGGCATGGAATCGACGGTGGTCACGGCCATCGATGAGCGCATGCCCGGGTGGGCGCCGCGTTTTGCCCGCGAGATGGTGGGGGACAAGGTCTATAGCGAGCTCGTTAATTTCGCCGAGGAAGTCCGCCGCGATGGCAACCACGAGGCCCGCCTGGCCATTCGCCGCAACCTGTCCAAGCTGGCTGCGGACTTGCAATGGGATGCCGATATGCGCGAGCGCATCGAGAACATCAAGCAAGAGATGCTCGCCTCTGATCAGGTGCAGCAGGCGCCGGCGGCGATGTGGCGCACGATTTCCACCACGCTGATTGATCAGTTCAATGACCCGGAGTCTTTCCTGCGGCAGAAGATGACGGCCAAGGTGAAGGAATTGGCGCACCGTTTGCTCGAGGATTCCGAGTTCTTGGCCCAAACCAATGACCTTGTGGACAAGGCCGCGCGCTACGCGGTGGAGAAATTCGCCCCGGAGATCATCGCGATCATCCCGGAGACCATCAAGCGCTGGGATGCGCAGGAGGCCTCGCAGAATATCGAGCTGATGGTGGGTAAGGATCTGCAATTTATTCGCCTTAACGGCACGATCGTCGGCTCTCTGGCAGGCTTGGCCATATATGCTGTTAATCATCTCATTTTCGGCGCCTAATGCGCCGGAATAATTCATCACACGGAGGTTTTCATGACTGAGAAGAAGAAGCTTTTTGATTCCCTGAAGGAAGCTGGCGCGTCCGCGCTGAATACCGCCAAGGATTTCGGTGGCCGCCTGCAGGAAGAGCGCGAGAATCAGGGTGCGCAGGGCGCAGGTGCGCAGGGCCCACAGGGCGAGAACGACGGCATGCTGGATAAGGCCACCACTACCGCCAAGCAGTGGGGCGCGTCCATTAAGAAGGCTGCGGAAGAAACCCGCGACTCGGAGGCTTTCTCTGAGGCCAAGGACAAGTTCGCGGATGCGTACCAGGAAACCCGCGAGGGCGTGAAGGACGCGTATGACTATGCCCAGGAGCGCGTGAACGAGAAGAAGAACGCGCCCAAGAACGGCAATTCCGCTGCTGCGGACAAGGACGATAATATTATCGATGGCGAAGTTATCGATACCGACGAACCCACGAATTAATTTGCATGTACCTCTTACTTGACATTGCCTATAATTTTCCCATCTACTTCTTCCAGGTCCTGACCATTACCGCCATCATCGGGGCAGTACTCGCGGCATCGACGCGCGAGGATGCGTTTCGGGCCGGCGACCGCAAAGGTAAATGGGTATGGGTAGGCCTGCTTGCGGGCTCGGCGGTAGCGATGGCTACCGGCCTGCAAATTTTGGCGTGGATTGGCACGGTCATCACCGGCATCTACTGGTTTGACGTGCGCCCGCAGCTCAAGGCCATCATCAACGGCGACTACAGCTACTAAGCATGAAAAATCTCCTGCACGCTTCCGCCGCCGAGGTCAGGGAGCAGGCCGCTGGGCAGCATGTGCTGGTCTCGCCGCACCACGTGACGGTGGCGGCGGCGGCAGAGCCGGCGGGCATTACCGCCGTGGCGGGCTATCCCACTGGCCGGCACCACACGCTCATCAAGGCCTCTGAGGCCCGCCTAGCCATCCAGTCCGGCGCGGACGAGGTGTGGGTCAGCGTTGATGCCACGCTTGCCGATGCCACCCCTATCCTCGCCGAGCTCGTCGCCATCCGCGAGGCCTGCCCAGACCCGGCCCGCGTGGGCCTCATCCTGCCGGAGACAGAACCGGCGCGGTCCCTCGCGGAAACCGCTGCCGCCCAGGCCGGTTTTCACAAGATCGTCATAGAAAAAGGCAGCGAGCTGTCCAGCTCGCTGCCCGTCGTAGAATTTCCCGCTCCCTAGGTCGGGCGCTTCTGCGGCGACGGTGTTAGGCGGCCTTCTTCTGTTCGCCGCTTTCGCCGGAGAAGTGGTCCATATCGTTCATCGGGACATCGGTACCGGTGATGGTCAGCGTGAGCTTGCCATCCCCCACGTCCACGGATTCGACCTGCATGTCATTGGCAACGAGCTGCTCGGACATGCCGTCCTGCAGGGCATCAGAAATGGCGCTGGTGGCCTGCTCAGGCAGCGACAGCCCAAAGATTGCGGCCTCGGTGGCATTGATCTCCAGCTTGCCGTCGCGGGCGGTGGGCTTGAGCGAAAGGCTGGCCAAACCGCCGCCAAATTTCACCTCCAGCTCGTCGCTCTGGTCATTCGCGGTGATTTCAGTGACCACCATATTTCCAATGGTTTCGCTACCGGATTGGTCTGAGATTCCTTTTTGGAAGCTGGCCAGCAGATAGTCATCCGGAACGGTGGTGGTGGCGCGGAGGAAACCGGCTACTGGGTTATCGGTATCCGTCGACATGTCTTCCACGTGGATTTCAGAGGCGGGTTGCCCCTTGATCTGCGATCCTTCGATCTGCAGGGTCGACGGCGTGGTCATATCCATTTGGGAAATCGAGCCGCGCAGCAGGCCAAAGAGGAGGGGGCTGCCGCCAAAGCTTACAGAGGGATCTTCCGTGACCTCGATGCCTTCTTCCTTGGCGCTATTTTTAAACTCCTCGGTCATCTGATTACCAATGAACCAGCGTAGGCCAAACTCGGCGATGAGGATGATAACAAGGAGCGCTACGAGGACGCCTACGACAATTTTCCACGCGAGCGATCCGCCCGATTTCTTTGCAGCCATGACTACCAGTGTGGCGCATGAGGCGGCCGGTGGCAATGTGTGCTGGATATTAGCGGGGTGCGATGCTCTCCCAGCTCACAGTGAGCGTATTATCGCGCAGCCGGCGGCGGGGAGGCTGGAGGCTAAAGGGGGCATCGGCAAGCAGGGCGTGTGCCATGCGCCACCGCACCCGCGGGCCGTGCGGGGCCCACCCGGCGGCGCGATCCCAAGCCCTATCGGCGGCCTGCAGGAGCTCGTGGATGGGCTCGCCGGGCACGTTGCGGTGGATGAGCACCTTGGGCAGGCGCTCGGCCACATCGGAAGGCCGAGCAACGTCGAAGGGATCCCACGCGAGCGTCAACGTCTTTGGGCCATGCTGATCGAGCAGGATCCACGCCGCGCGCCGGCCCAGTTCATCGCAGGTACCCTCCACGAAGAACCCGCCGGGGGCCAAGCGTGAGCACACCGTCTGCCACGCCTCCGCAACCTGGTCTACGTCGTATTGGCGCAGCACATTAAAGGCGCGCACCACCTGCGGCCGGTAGTCAGCGAGCTCAAATCCGCCCAGCTCAAAGCGGACGCCATCGCGCGGCGGCAGTACCCTGTCCGGGTGGATTTCCAACCCGCGCACATCCACGCGGGGGTTGATGCGGCGCAGCCACCGCGCCCACTCCACGGTGGTGGTATGGGAGGCGCCGTAGCCCACGTCGAGCGCGAGCGGGGTGCGCACGTGGCGCAGCAGGGCCGAAATCTCCGGGTGGGCTACTATCCACCTATCGCAGCGCCGCAGCCGGTTGTAGTTGGTGGTGCCGCGGGTAATAACGCCAAAAGGCCGACCCGCTGCTGCGCTGGCGCGCAGGTTATGAGCGTGGTCGGCCATGGGCGTGAAGGAATTCTAAGGGGTGAGTGCCTTAGGAGTTGTCAGAAATCCACTGTTCGGTCAGCTTGCCCTCGTTATCAAAGAGCTCTGCCAGGGATTCGCCCACCTTTGGCTCGATGGCTGCGCCCATCATCGGGATCTTGACGGAGATCTCGTTGGTGTAGGTCAGCTTGGTCATCTCGCCCTCGCCGGCCAGGGAAATCTCGCCCTTGAAGTCCACCGGGGTGCCCTTGACGTCTGCGGTGTAGTTGACGTCAGCGGCCTGGCCGTTGAGCTCGCCCACGGTGACCACGCGCTTGACCTTGAGGTCCTGCGAGACCATGGCGCGCACTGCCTCTGGCAAGAGGTTGGTCGGCAGGACCTCGTAGAGAGTTGCTACGTTATCGGAGAAATCGTGAACCTGGCCTGCCTCAGGGGAAAGGTTTGCCACGATGTACTCCCAGTACCCCTGGGTGAGCAGCGCCTTGTGAACCATGTCGATAGGCTGATTGATGGTTACGGTGTTTTCACTACGAGTTGACATGCTTAACAGACTACCTTGGTATACGTGCTTGATAAATTTTTTACGCAACAACTCACAGCAATCGACGGCGTAGACGTGGATCCCACGGCGAGCTTTGCCGATCTCACCACCTTGCGCGTGGGGGGAAAGCCGCGGGTCACGTTGCGTTGTTCGCGGCCTGAAGCAGCGGTTGCAGCACTGCGGTACCTCGAGAAAGAAAAAGTTCCTTTCATCGTGGTCGGCGGCGGTTCCAACCTGTTGGTTTCTGATGGCGAGGTAGACGTGGTCGCCGTCGTCCTCGACTTTGCCGTGGTGGACATGGATACCGAGACTGGCCTCGTGCGCGCCCAAGCCGGTGCGGTATGGGACGAGGTCGTGGCGGAATCCGTGGCACAGTCCCTGGGCGGCATCGAGTGCCTTTCCGGCATTCCCGGCACGGTGGGCGCGGTGCCCGTGCAAAACGTGGGTGCCTATGGAGCCGAGATTTCTGAGGTCTTGACCCGCGTGCGCCTGTATAACCTGCGCACCGATGCCGATGAGTGGGTTCCCGTCTCCGATCTTGATCTGGCCTACCGCTACTCCAACCTGAAATTCACCGGCCGCGCGGTGGTGCTCGAGGTCGAATTGCAATTGACCACCGATGGGCTGTCGCGCCCACTGCGCTTTGGGCAGCTTACCGATGCCCCCGGCGAGCGCCGCCCCGTCGCCCAGGTCCGCGAAGAGGTCCTCGCGCTGCGCCGCGGCAAGGGCATGGTGCTTGATGCCGCCGACCACGACACCTGGTCTGCCGGCTCCTTTTTCACCAACCCCGTGGTCGAGTCCAGCGTCGCTGATGCCGTCCAGGACAAGGTGCGCGCCACGCTTGGCGATGCCCTCGCCGACCGCATGCCCCGCCATCCCGCCACCGCTTCAGCACAGGGCGAACCGTCCCCGCACGAAAAGCTTTCGGCAGCCTGGCTTATCGATAACGCAGGATTCACAAAGGGCTACCCCGGCTCCGGCCCAGCAACGCTGTCCACCAAGCACACCCTGGCGCTGACCAACCGCGGAAACGCGACCGCCGCAGACATCGTCGCGCTGGCCCGCACGATCCGCGACGGCGTGCGCGAAGCCTTCGGCGTCGAGCTCGTGCCCGAGCCGGTGTGGCTGGGCGTATCCATGGACGAAGACTAGGCCGCACGCATATAAAAACGTCCAAAACAACCGCGTTCTTCTAAAATTCGTCCTCATTTTTGACGAAACGCGGTTGTTTTGGACGTAATCGTTGCTTGTGGCCGGCACAGGCAGCACGGGCGGCGCAAAAGCCGCCCCGGCGCAGTCTTAGGCAGCCATGACCTCGAGCCACTCCGGCTTGGCGTCCAAGAACTTGCGGGCCGCATCCTGTGCGCCCTTCAAGCTGTGGTGTGCGCCCCAACCGCACTGCTCCTCGTTGGCGGCGGGAACCTCGGTGGCGGTAAGGATATCGTTCAGCGCACCCTCAACGGCGCGCAGCAATTCATCCTGCTCCATGCCATTGGTAATGGCGTAGAAGCCGGTGCGGCAGCCCATGGGAGCAAAGCCGATGAGCTTATCGGTGTAGTTGCGCATAAAGTTGGCCATCATGTGCTCCACGGAGTGCAGCGCCTCCGTGTCCAGGTGCTCCTTATTGGGCTGGCAAAAGCGCAGATCGTACTTGATAATTTCTACGCCGCCGCCCAAATCGGTGCGGTCAGCCACGCGGATATAAGGCGCGCTGACGAGGCGGTGGTCGAGCTCGAAGGACTTGACGTTAATCTTTTCTTGGTTCTGTTCAGTCATACTCCCCAGCCTAATCGCTGCGAGTGTCACTTCCCAGAATAGATTCTTAAGCCGCATACGCTTCGTAACTATGAGTGCCTTGGACGATGCCCCCGCAACCGGCAACAAGCTAGCCCGGAAGCAGACTGCCCAACAGCAAAAGATTGTGCCAAGCACCGTTACCAGCCTGGTCACCGTGGAAAGCCCGGCCGCCGATGTTGATCCGTGGGCGCGTGGCAATCGTCTGTGCAAGGACAGCTGGGGCTTGGTGATGCGGCGCGTGTGGGCAGATTTCTTCCACGATGCCCTCATGGACCGCGCCGCCGCGATGACCTACTTCACCCTCATGGCCTTTGCCCCCACCGTCCTGGCGGCATATTCCATTGCCACGCTGATCTTTTCTTCGCGCCGGGGCGAAGTGGAGGCACTGACTGCGCAGTTCATCGATACGTACGTGCCCCGTTCTATGGCGGAGGAAGCCGGCACCATTGTCAGCTCCATTATCGGATCCACAAGGGAGGGTACGTTTGCGCTGGTGGTCTCCGTAATGATTTCGCTATTCGCCGCCTCGGCGTATGTGCGGGCTTTTTCGCGTACCGCCAATACGGTCTACGGACGGGTGGAAGGCCGCGGAACCATCCGCACATGGGCATTGATGTGGGCCATTACCGTGATCCTAGTCATCGGCGCGGTGGTGGTACTGTGTGCCAATTTATTGCGCGATACCGTCGTGGACAGCGTCATCGAGCCCGTGGCACTCCGGCTGGGGTTGCACGGCACAGTGGACTTTATCGGCGGCATTTTTATGCCCGTGTGGAATTGGTTGCGCTTCCCTATAACGGTCGTGGTGGCGCTGGCACTCATTGCCGTGTGGTACCACTTTGCACCCAACGTTCGACCTAGCCGCTTCCGCTGGATTACCTTGGGCTCGGTGGTAGCGCTTCTGACTAACCTGGTGGTGTGGGGCGTATTCTCCCTCTACATCAAGTATCTGGCCGGGGTGAGCATTTACGGGGCATTCGGTACGGTCATGGCGGTATTTATGACTGTCTGGCTGTCCAATACGATGCTGATTTTGGGTATCAAGATCGATGCGGAGGTCCTGCGCGCCAAGGAGCTACAGCTGGGGCTGCACGCCGAGCGCTATATTCAGGCCCCACCGCGCTCCGAATTCGCGGCGCAGCAGCAGGTGCGCGCGAAGAGGAAACTGGAAGAGCGCTCGGGGCGCATCTTTGCTGGTGCTACCCGCAGCGAGCACCGCACCCGCGCCGGGGAGTAGTTTCTCCGGCGCGAATTAGCGGGAAGCAACCTCTGCCATCAAGATCTCCTGCACCTGGCGGCGGCGCAGCTTGCCTAGCTGATCGGTGGGCAATTCCTCGCGCACCACGAAATGGCGCGGGACCTTATAGCGGGCCAGGAGGCCGCGGCAGTGCTCGCGCAGCGCTTCCGCATCGAAGGTGGCGCCGGGGTGGAGCACCAGGCAGGCGGCAACGTCCTCGGAACCATCGGCGCGCGGGACGCCTGCCACCGCTGCTTGGCCCACCGCGGGGTGGCTCAACAGTGCATGTTCCACCTCGCTGGGAAAGACGTTAAACCCACCGGTGATGATGACCTCTTTAATCCGGCCCACCAGCCGGAAATGGCCATCGGCCTCGCGCACCCCCATATCGCCGGTGCGCAGCCACTCGCCGTGGAATGCCTCCCGCGTGGCGGTGGGATTATCGAGATAGCCCGCAAAAACTTGGGGCCCGCGGGCGAGGATCTCACCGGGCGTGCCATCGGGTTGGCTGCGGTCCAGGTCACCCGGATCCCCGATGCGCAGGTCGGTATCGGCAAGCGGCTTGCCGATGGTCCCCACGCGCCGCCCCTCACCAAGCGGGTTAATGGTCAGCACGGGTGAGGCCTCGGTGAGCCCGTAGCCTTCGACGAGCATGCCGCCGGTGCGGTCTTGCCAGGGCTCGATGATGCGCGCGGGCAGCGATGCAGCCCCGGAAATGGCGTAGCGTACTCCGCCCAGGTCCGCGGCTGGTTCAGCGGCCTGCTCGTTCATGGCGCGCTCATAAATGGTGGGAACACCCGGCATCCACGTCGGGCGGCGCTGTGCCAAGGCGCTGACCACGGCCGCGGGGCGCGGGGAAGGCAGCAGGACGATCTCGGCGGCGCAGCGCATCGCGAGCAAGACGCTCATGGTCAGTCCATAGGAGTGGAACATCGGCAGCGTGGCGAGGAAGCGCTCGTGGCCGGGGCGCAGATCGACCTGGGCCTCCAATTGGATGCAATTGGCGGCGAGGTTGTGGTGCGTGAGCACCACGCCCTTAGGCTGGCCGGTGGTGCCGGAGGTGTAGAGGATAAGTGCGGCATCGGCAAGCGCGGCCTGGCGGTGGGGAACTGGGGCGCCGGAGAGGGGAAGGTGCACCTCCAAAGACACGGGGATCACCGTGCTGGCCAGGCCATCGACCACGGCGGTGACCTGATCCCAGACCAGGGCGATGCTGGCGCCGTGGTGGGCAAAGAGCGGGGCCAGCTCGTGGGCGGTGTACTGAGGGTTATGTTCGACTACGACCGCGCCCAGGCGCAGCACCGCGAAAAAGGCAATGAGGTGCTGCGGGGAGTTGGGCAAGACCAGCGCTACCCGGTCGCCGGGGCGGATTCCCATCTCCCGCAGGGCGCCGGCGGCAGCGGCGATGCGGGTATCCAGCTCCGCGTAGCTCAAGGTCTCGCCGCCGAAAAATGTGGCGGGACGGTCGGGGAAGTTGGCTACTGCGGTGGCGAGGAAATCCGTCAGCGTGGCTTCGTACTCGAGGTCTGACATGGTGGTTAATACTAAGTCTTCTGTTTGAGGAGATCGAGGAGATCCTGCTGCACCATGCGGCGGCGGACCTTGCCCAGCTGGTCCGAAGCCAGCTCCTCAAAGTGGTAGAAGGTGCGCGGAACCTTGTAGCGGGTCAGGCGCTCGCGGCAGAAGGATTTGAGGCCTTCTGGGTCCAAAACGGCGCCATCGCGCAGGATGAGACAGGCGACGACGTCCTCGGAGCCATCCTTGCGCGGGCGGCCCACCACGGCGACCTCCTTGACATCTGGGTGCTTGCGCACCACCTCTTCGACTTCGGCCGGGTAGACGTTAAAGCCGCCGGTGATGATGATTTCCTTGATGCGGCTAACCAGCTTGACCCAGCCGTCCTCATCCATGGTGGCCATATCGCCGGTGCGGAACCAGCCGTTGTGGAAGGACTCCTCGGTGGCCTTTTCGTTATTGAAATAGCCCTGGAAAATCTGCGGCCCGCGAGCCAGCATCTCGCCCGGCTCGCCATCTGGCTGGGTTTCATCGAGGTTATCCGGGTTGCCAATGCGCACCTCGGTATCGGGAAAGGGCAGGCCCACATAGCCCGGGCGGCGGTTGCCGTTCATGGGGTTGCCAATAAGCACGGGGGAGGTCTCGGTCATGCCGAAGCCCTCCACGAGGCGGCCGCCGGTCATGGATTCCCAGCGCTCCATCACGTCAACCGGCAGGGTAGCGGCGCCAGAGAACGCGTTGCTGATGCCGGCGAGATCCACGCCCTTGTCCTCGGCGGCGTCCATGATCTTCTCGTACAACGTGGGCACGCCCGGCAGCCAAGTGGGAGTGTGCTTCTTAATGATGTCCATGATGAGCGGCATCTGCGGGGACGGAACCAAGATCAGCTCGGCGCCGAAGTAGATGCTGAGCACGCACAGCGTGGTCATGCCGTAGGCGTGGAAGAGCGGCAAGGCGGCGAGGAAGCGCTGCTCGGTGGCGTCCATATTCGTCAGCCAAGCCTCGCCCTGCACGCAGTTGGCGATGAGGTTGCCGTGCGAAAGTAACGCGCCCTTGGGCTTGCCGGTGGTGCCGGAGGTGTAGAGGATAAGCGCGATATCGTCCTGCGTGACCTTGGCAATCTCGAGGTCCTTGCCGTCGCCGCCGATGGCAGAACCGATAAGCGTGGACCAGGCCACGGTATTCGGGGCCGCGCCGGTCAGTTGCTCGCGCTTGGCGGCCAACGGCGGTAGGGGAATCCGGAGCGCGAGGCGCTTGAGTGGTGGCATCGCGTCGATCATGTTGACGGACACGATGGTCTCCAGCGGGGTGGTGGCGCGAATCTTTTCCAAGGTGGTGGCGGTTTTATCCCAGGCGATGACCACGCGCGCGCCGTGGTCCTGGAAAAGCCCCTCGAGTTCGTGAGCGGTGTAGAGGGGATTGTGCTCTACCGCGGTGGCTCCCAGCAGCTGGATGGCATAAAACGCCACCACGTGTTGGGGGCAGTTGGGCATGACGATGGCGACCCTATCGCCAGGCCGAATGCCAAAGGCCTTAAGGCCCGCGGCGGCTGCGCGCACCTGTGCGTCTAGCTCCGCGTAGTTCTGCGTATTGCCAAAGAAGTAGGTAGCGGACTTATTCCCATTGATGCGGAGGTTATTGACGTAGTAGTCAACGATGGTTTTATCGCCATAATCAAGCGTGGCGGGGGTCCAGTCGCTGTAGTGCTTAATCCAGGCCCGGGATTCGTATGCAGACACGCGCTACCCTTTCGTTTGGTAAAGAAAAATATTACAAAGGGCGAGTATACCCAGAACGTGAGGAAATCCTCTAGTTTTCTTCGAGTGTCAGCAAAAAACGCTTGATATCCAGGCCGCCGGCATAGCCACCGAGCGTTCCATCGCTGCGCAGCACGCGGTGGCAAGGCCGAATGATCGGCAGGGGATTGGCGCCGCAGGCGGTGCCGACCGCCCGGGTAGCAGCGGGACGCCCCACGGCGGCGGCGAGCTCGCCATAGCTTGAGACCTCGCCGTAGCCGATGGTGTCCAGTTGCGCGTGAATTTGGGCGCGAAATTCCGTCGTTGGCTCCGGGTTGAGCGGCAGGTCGAACTCGCGGCGGCGCCCGGCGAAATACTCCGCGAGCTGCTCCTGCGCCGCATCTAAGATGTCTGCACCGCGCTTGTCGATGCCCCCATTCACCACGCCGCTCACCTCGCCGCGAACCTGATTGGTTTCGCGGTGTCCCTTGCTTTCCTCGTCGCGACCCGACTGGATCGCGACGAAGTCGACGCGGGACAGTCCGTCTGCGTCTGCGGTGAGCAGCAGCGGGCCGATGGGAGTATCGATGGTGCGCAGCATGGTGGTGTGAACGCTAGTTCTTAGGCGTTCTTCTCTGCTTCGAGGCGGTTGATGAGGTCTTCTTGTACCTCGCGGCGGCGGATCTTGCCCATTTGGTCCTTGGCCAGTTCCTCGAAGTGGTAGAAGGTGCGTGGGACCTTGTAGCGGGTCAGGCGCTCGCGGCAGTACTCCTTGAGGCCTTCGGGGTCGAGCGCGGCGCCATCGGCAAGATCGAGGCAGGCCACGACATCTTCGGAGCCGTCCTCGCGCGGGCGGCCCACCACGGCAGCGTCGTCGACGCTGGGGTGCTCGCGCAGGATTTCTTCGACCTCGCCTGGGTAGACGTTGAAGCCGCCGGTGATGATGATTTCCTTGATGCGGCTGACCAGGCGGATGAAGCCGTCTTCTTCCATGATGCCCATGTCACCGGTGCGGAACCAGTCACCGTGGAAGGCGGTATCGGTGGCTTCCTGGTTATTGAGGTAGCCCTTGAAAATCTGCGGGCCGCGGGCCAGCACTTCGCCCTCAACGCCGTCCGGCTGGGTTTCATCCAGGTTATCGGGGTTGGCGATGCGCACCTCGGTATCCGGGAAGGGAATGCCCACGTAGCCGGGGCGTCGGTCAGTGCTCATGGGGTTACCTACGATGATTGGCGAGCACTCGGTTAGGCCATAGCCCTCTACGAGCAGGCCACCGGTGGCGTTTTCCCACTTATTGACGGTCTCAGAAGGCAGGGTGGATGCGCCGGAGAAGGCTGCTCGCACGCCCTTGATGGGAACTTCTTGCTCCTCGGCGGCCTTGACGATGCGCTCGTACAAGGTAGGAACGCCCGGGACCCAGGTCGGGGTGTGCTTCTTCATCAGCTGCATGATGAGCGGGATCTGCGGCACGGGGAGAATGACCAATTCGCCGCCGATGAGCTGGGCCAAGGTGACGTTCATGGTCAGGCCATACGCGTGGAAGAAGGGCAGGGCGGCGAGCATGCGCTCTGGCTTATCGCCTAAGCCTGGCACCCACGCCTTGCCCTGGAGCAGGTTGGATACGAGGTTGCCGTGCGAGAGCATCGCGCCCTTGGGTGCGCCGGTCGTACCGGAGGTGTACATCACCAGCGCGATGGTGTCCTTATCAATGTCCTCCGGCGTCTTAATATCGCTGCCGTTGCCACCGATGGCATCACCAATCAGCGCCTCCCACGGCACGGTATTTGGTGCCGGGGCAGAAAGCTGCTCGCGCTTGGCCTTGAGCGGGGGAAGCGGCAGGCGCAGCGCGGCGCGCTGCAGGGTGGGCATGGCGTTGATCATGTTGATGGACACGACCGTTTCCAGGTTGGTGGTAGCCCGCAGCTTCTCCAGGGTGGGGGCGGCCTTGTCCCAGGCGATGGCGATGCGCGCGCCGTGATCCTGGAACAGACCCTCCAGCTCGTGGGCGGTATAAAGCGGGTTGTGCAGCACAACCTGGGCGCCGAGCTTCAAGATGGCATAAAAGGCCGCGATGTACTGCGGGCTATTGGGGGCAACGATGGCTACGCGGTCACCGGGGCGCACGCCAAAGGCCTTCAGGCCGGCTGCGGCGGCGCGCACTTGGCGGTCCAGCTCGGAATAGTTTTGGCTGCGTCCAAAGAAATACGTGGCTGACTTATCGCCATTGACCTTGAGGTTATTGTCAAACAGGTCCAACAGGGTGGTGTTGCCATAGTCGAGGCTATGCGGCGTCCACTCCGGGTAATACTGGAGCCATGCCTTTGATTCATAAGCGGACAATGCGTGACCTTTCGGTAGCGTAGGTTGTTGGCAGGGGTCAGTATAGCGCCGCTAAGATGAGTTACCATGCGCATCGCCATGATTTCTATGCATACTTCCCCCATTGAGCAGCCTGGCTCCGGGGATGCCGGCGGAATGAACGTCTACGTTTTAAATATTGCCTGCCAATTAGCCCAGCTTGGTGTCGAGGTGGATGTCTATACCCGCGCTACCCGCCCCAGCCACAAAGAAATCGTGGAAGTGGCCCCCAACCTGCGGGTGATCAACATCGTGGCCGGTCCCTTTGAGGGGCTAGAAAAAGAAGATCTACCTACCCAGCTGGCAGCTTTTTCCGGCGGCGTAATGCAATTTGCCAAGTGGCAGGGCAAAAAATATGACCTTATTCACTCCCATTACTGGCTTTCCGGCCAAGTGGGATGGCTGCTTCGCGATCTATGGGGCATCCCCCTCGTCCACACCGCCCACACCTTGGCAGCGGTGAAAAACGCTTACCGCACCGCCGAGGACACCGTGGAATCAGAGGCGCGGCGCATCTGCGAGCAGCAATTGGTGGATAATGCCGATCTCCTGGTGGTCAATACCGATCAGGAAGCCCGCGATCTGGCGGAGCACTACGATGCCGAGCGCGATATCATCCGCGTGGTCTCCCCAGGTGCTGACGTGGGGCTATTCACCCCAGGTACCGACCGCAACACTGAGCGTTCCCGCCGCGAGCTGGGCATCCCGTTGCATACCAAGGTCGTGGCCTTTGTGGGGCGGCTACAGAAATTCAAGGGGCCCGAAGTTCTTATCCGCACCGCCGCCGAGCTGTGCCACCGCGAGCCCACCCGCGATTTTAGGGTGCTCATCTGCGGCGGGCCATCCGGGGCCAATGCCTCGCCGGAGGCGTATAGGGAATTGGCGCGGGAGTTGGGCGTGCAAAAGCGCGTGCGCTTTTTAGGACCCCGCCCACCCGAGGAGCTGGTAGGTGTGTACCGCGCCGCGGATATCGTGGCGGTGCCCAGCTACAACGAGTCTTTTGGTCTGGTGGCGCTCGAGGCTCAGGCCTCTGGCACGCCGGTCGTCGCCGCGGCAGTGGGTGGGCTGCCCATCGCCGTCGTCGATGGCGAGACCGGGCTGCTGGTGCCGTCCCACGATCCGAAGGACTGGGCGGATTCCTTGAGCCAGCTGCTTGATGATGACGCCCGGCGCATCGCCATGGGCGAGGCCGCCGTCGCGCATGCCGCGCGATTTAGTTGGACCAACACGGCCCGAGAGCTGACGGAAATTTATGACGAAGCCCGGCAGATTCCCGTGCCGGACTGCCACCAACGTCGGGCGAAGGGAGACTAGCTTCACTGACGCGCCGGGCGGTTTCGTGGCATGCTGGAGGCATGACTAACGGAAAACTGATTCTTCTTCGCCATGGCCAATCCACCTGGAATGAATCCAACCAATTTACTGGTTGGGTCGATGTTGATCTGACAGAAAAGGGTGAGGCAGAGGCCAAGCGCGGCGGCGAGCTGCTCGCGCAAGAAGGCATCCTGCCCAACGTGCTGTACACCTCCTTGCTGCGCCGCGCCATCCGCACCGCCAATATCGCGCTGGATGCGGCCGACCGCCACTGGATCCCGGTCATTCGTGACTGGCGCCTCAATGAGCGCCACTACGGTGCGCTGCAGGGCTTGAACAAGGCCGAGACCAAGGAAGAATACGGCGAGGACCAGTTCATGGCATGGCGCCGTTCCTATGACACGCGCCCGCCCGAGCTTGCCGATGACGCCGAGTACTCCCAGGCAAACGACCCCCGCTACGCGGACCTGGACAAGGTCCCACAGACGGAGTGCCTGAAGGACGTAGTCGAGCGCTTCGTGCCTTATTTCGAGGAAGAGATTCTGCCGCGGGCTAAGAAGGGCGAGTCCGTCATGATTGCAGCGCACGGCAACTCCCTGCGCGCGTTGGTCAAGCACCTCGATGGCATTTCCGATGATGACATCGCCGGGCTGAATATCCCGACCGGTATCCCGCTGGTTTACGAGATTGCGGAGGATGGCTCCGTGGTCAACGAGGGCGGCACCTACCTGGACCCAGAGGCCGCCGAGGCCGGGGCCGCTGCCGTTGCCGCGCAGGGTGGCAAGTAACCCGCTACTGCATATAAGTCCCCGGGGAGGTGCTCCCTGGGGACTTTCTAATGATTAGGCTTAATCACGTGGAATTAATTTTTGTCTTTCTCGCGGGCGTGCTTGCCTGCGCGGTGGCGCTGCCATTAATTTCCCGGGTGCGCGAGCGTATGGCACGCCGCCAGCGCGCCAGCGACGCCCAGGCAAACCAGGTCACCAACGTGAGCCAAGGCCTGCACCTCGCGGTCCAGGGCTCTCCTACGGCGCTGACGGTGCTCGATAGGAATCAGGAAATCATCCTGTCCAATCCCGCGGCGCACGAGATGTCCGTGGTCCACGATCGCGCCGTCAATCCGGAAATCTGGAAGACCGCAGAGCAGGTCTTCGAGGATAAGGAAACCCGCACCGTGGACCTGGCAATCCCCAAGCGCCGCACTGGGCACCGCGTCACTCAGGTCAAGGCCGTTATCAAGCCGCTGACGCTTAACGATGGCCGCTTTATCATCATCTACGGCACCGATGAGAGCGAAAACGTGCGCATGGAATCCGCGCGCCGCGATTTCGTAGCTAACGTCTCCCACGAGCTGAAAACCCCGGTGGGCGGCATCGCACTGCTGGCCGAGGCCCTGCTGCAAGACCCCGAGGATCCGGAGCACGTGAAGTACTTCGGCAACAAGGTGCAAAAAGAGGCCAACCGCATGGCGGATATGGTCAGCGAGCTTATTTCGCTGTCCAAGCTGCAGGGCGCCGAAGCGCTGCCGGAAATGGAACCGCTTTACGTGGACGATCTCATTGACGAGGCGATTTCGCGCAATCAGCTCGCCGCAGACGCGCGCTCCATCAGGCTGACCCAAGGTCCCTCCGAGGGCGTGCAGATCAGAGGCGACCGTTCTCTCTTGGTAACGGCGCTGTCTAACCTCATTTCCAACGCGATTAATTATTCGCCGGAGGAATTGCCGGTCTCCGTCTCACAGAAAGTGGTGGGAGAGGACGTCGTGTTGATCCGGGTGACGGACCGTGGCATCGGTATCCCACCGGAGCATCATAAGCGCGTCTTCGAGCGCTTTTTCCGCGTTGACCAAGCCCGGTCGCGGCAGACGGGAGGCACTGGCTTAGGATTAGCAATTGTTAAACACGTGGTGGCGAACCACGGGGGCAATATTAAGCTGTGGTCGCGGCCTGGCACGGGCTCTACTTTTACCATCGAGTTGCCCATATATAAGGAAGAGAAGCCAGCGCACGAGGCCGACTTGCAGGATAATGAAGACAGGGATTCCGTCGATGCGGCGGCTCCTGGGCTCCAGCGTGCGGTAGCACGCGTTGCAGCACGTCGAAAGGATAAAGCACAATGACCACCATCCTCATCGTGGAAGATGAAGAGTCGCTGGCCGATCCGCTGGCATTCTTGCTCCGCAAGGAAGGCTTCGAGCCGATTATCGCCCTCGATGGCCCATCGGCGCTGGAGAAATTCGCCGATAATGACATCGACATCGTGCTGCTTGACCTTATGCTTCCCGGCATGTCCGGCACCGACGTGTGCAAGCAGCTGCGCGCCACCTCCTCCGTGCCGGTCATTATGGTCACCGCGCGCGATGCGGAAATCGACAAGGTCGTGGGCCTGGAGCTGGGCGCGGACGATTACGTCACCAAACCGTATTCCTCCCGCGAGCTCATTGCCCGCATCCGGGCCGTGTTGCGTCGCGGCAACGATCGGTCCTCCCACGCGGATGCTGCGGAGAGCACCGAGGCAGAAGACGAGCAGATCCTGTCCGGCGGCCGCGTGAAGATGGATGTGGAGCGCCACATCGTCACCGTGGCAGACGAGCCTGTGGCCATGCCGCTCAAGGAGTTTGACCTGCTGGAATACCTCCTGCGCAACGCCGGGCGCGTGCTGACCCGCGGCCAGCTCATCGATCGCATTTGGGGTGCCGATTACGTGGGCGATACCAAGACGCTAGACGTGCACATCAAGCGCCTGCGCACCAAGATTGAGGAGCACCCCTCCCGCCCGAAGCACCTGGTGACGGTGCGCGGGCTGGGCTATAAATTCGAGCTCTAATACCAGCCGGCCTTGATACTGGCTGGGTGCTGGCTAAGCTTTACGCCGTGCTCGGCGGCTTCCGCGCGGGCACGGCATTGTTGAGCCAAAATATCGTAGCTTTCGCGCCCCATGAGCGCGACGAGCTCGTCCTCGTGCGATTGCCACATCGGCAGCGGATTGGCGTGGCAGGCGCCATCAGTAGAGCAGTACCAATCAAAGTCTTCGCCGCCATTGCCCCAACCGCGGCGGTCATATTCGCCGATGGTGGTGCGCAAAATCTCCTGCCCATCGGGGCGTTCTTCATAATCCTCGTAGCGCCGCAGCGGCAGCTGCCAGCACACCTCTGGCTTGACCACGGTCAGCTCCTCGCCGCTATCGACGGCCCATTGGTGCAGCGCGCAGCCGGTGCCTGTTTCCCAGCCGGCGCGGTTGGCAAAGATGCAGGCGCCATCCACGATGGGCGTTTTCAGCGCCGGTTCCGGTTCGCCGTCCTCGCCATCGAGCTCGTCCCATTCCAACCAGGGCTCTAGCTCATCGGTGTTTTCTTGCTCCAGGAATTCATCTACCCCCGCTGGGCGCAGTTGCCAGTAGCGCGCGGGCATGCGGGAGACGGCATCGTAAAGCTGGTCGCGGTCTTGTTCATCGGCCATATATGCACCGTGCACGCAGCAGCCCACATCGGGCTGGCTCTTATCGATGCCCCGGCACGCCGACGTGCCAAATTGGCAGCTGTAGTGCGATTCCACCCACGTCAGATCGATGGAAAAGACATGGTAAGGGTCGTTTGGGTTGGTAAATTCGAACCACTCCCGCGGAAAATCTGGGGCCTCTTCGTGCCCGGCTTTAATCGATGCCGCCGCAGGCGAGCTGGCGGGAAAACCTAGGTAAACGGTGTCAGATTTTGGGCGATTCACACCTAACCACGGTAGACCTACTACGCTATGGGTGTGCGATTAGGTGTATTAGACGTTGGAAGTAATACCGTCCACCTCGTTGCGGTCGATGCCGCAATGGGGGGACGGCCTACTCCGATGAGCGATTGGAAGACCCCACTCCGGCTGGTTGAACAGCTGGATAAGAAGGGAAACATCCACGAAAAGGGCCTGAAAAAGCTCGTTTCCGCCGTGGGTGAGGCAAGCGAGCTGGGTGAAAAACTCGGGTGCTCCGAATTTATTGCCTTCGCGACCTCCGCGGTCCGCTCTGCCCCTAACTCTGAAGCGGTACTCGATGAGGTGGAAAAGCAGACCGGCGTGCGCTTGCAGATCCTCTCGGGCGTGGAAGAAGCGCAGCTTACCTTCCTCGCTGCCCGCCGTTGGTACGGCTGGTCCGCTGGGCGCATTACCAACCTGGACATCGGCGGTGGCTCCCTAGAGTTATCTACCGGTACCGATGAACACCCTGACCTGGCTTTCTCTCTCGATCTGGGCGCAGGACGTCTTACCCACAACTGGTTCGATACCGATCCGCCGGAGAAAAAGAAGGTCAGTGCGCTGCGCGATTTCATCGATGCGGAGCTTGAAGATGCCGTCACGCAGATGAAGGCAATGGGCCCGGCTGGCTTGGCCGTGGGCACCTCGAAAACCTTCCGCACCCTCTCGCGGCTGACTGGTGCGGCGCCCTCGTCTGCGGGGCCATACGTCAAGCGCACCTTGACCGCACCGGGCCTGCGCCAGTTGATTTCATTCATTACGCGCATGACTGCAGCAGACAGAGCGGACCTCGAGGGTGTAAGTTCGAACCGATCGCACCAAATCGTCGCCGGCGCTTTGGTTGCCGAGGCAAGCATGCGAGCTCTGGGTATCGAGAAGTTGGAAATCTGCCCATGGGCGCTGCGCGAAGGTGTTATTTTGCGCCGGACCGACAAGGGATTGGAATAGGAAGAGATCATGGCTGACGAAAAACAGTTGACCGTGGCCGAGCTGCTGGCTCGCAACAAGAAGGACCGCACGGACAAGGACGAGAAGACCTCTCGCCGCCGTCGGCGGAGCCTCGATGAGGGCGGCGTATCCGTTGCTGAGCTCACCGGCAGCCTGAAAAAGGTAAAGTCCACCCCGCCTGAGGCGAAGCACACCAACGTATCCATCGACGATGACGCCCCTGTCATCCGGGCGCCGAAGTCCAAGGACGAGCAGGCCGCTGAGAAAAACGCCACGGCGAAGCCGACCAGCTCCAAGCCAGCTGGTTCCACGCCTGCCGGTGCTAAGCCTGCTGGCGCCAAGTCCACTGCGGGCAAGTCTGCCGCAGGCAACCCGGCTGCGGGACAGGCGGGCATCGGCAAGCCTGCGCAAAGCAGGCCGTCCCAGCCTAAATCCGCTTCCCCTAAGCCGGCCGCAGAGAAGCCTTCCGCTGGTACTCCCACCGCGTCCCCAGCGCCGAAGAAGAACGGAAAGCCGAGTGGGCCGACCGCTTCTCCCAAGCCTGCGGCGGGGCCTGCCTCGCAGCCGACGGCTAAGCCTGCCCCAGCACAGAAGGCAAACGCGCAGGAGGGAAAGAAGCCTGCGCAGTCGGAGCCGGAGGACAAGGCGAGCGCAAAGGACGCCGAGAAGAAGTCCCATCAGCCATCCGCAGATGACACTGCGGTGATGCAGCGCATCGGCAAGTCGCAGTCCTTGCAGGACAAGCGGAAGGACGCCGCTGATGCCGCTGAATCCAGTGCTAAAGAAACAGCTGGCGCAGCTGGCGCTGCCGGGACAGGTGCCGCTGCAGCCACCGCAGCGGGCGCCAAGGACGCTGGAACCAAGGGCAAGGCTGCCGCGCCTGCGCAGAAGCCTGTGGCGGCCGCGAAGAAGCCTGACGATACCGGCGAGCTGTCTCAGGTGCGGGACGAGGAAGTTACCGAAGAGCACGAGAAGCTCAACCCCATGTCTATCCTCATCATGGTGGTCGTGGGCATTGTCTTGGCCATTGTTATCTTCAAGGGCTTTGAAGTTCTTTGGGATAACTTCCCGCGCATCGTTGTGGCCATCTTGGCACTCGGCGTGACCGCAATTATGGTCGGAGTTACGCATGCGCTACGCACCGCCCGCGATGGCTTCTCCATGTTCCTTGCGGGCCT
This sequence comes from Corynebacterium sp. MSK310, assembly GCF_030227355.1. Lineage (NCBI taxonomy): Bacteria > Bacillati > Actinomycetota > Actinomycetes > Mycobacteriales > Corynebacteriaceae > Corynebacterium > Corynebacterium sp. MSK310. Next base: position 37,222 of record NZ_JASPFZ010000013.1, on the reverse strand, counting down.
TACCGGCCTTATATTGACCTTTGGCCCACTGCTTTTGGTCATGCTCTAAACCGGCGAATTGCTGAGAACCACCCGGCTGCTTCCTTCGTGGAGGTAGCCGGGTGGCGTTATTTTTGGCATTGTGGAGACCATGACAAAGATTGCAATTTTAGGTGGAGGACAAATCGGTGAGGCTTTGACCTCGGGTCTTGTGGAATCGGGCTTTAATGCTTCCGATATCACGGTGACTAACCGCACAGCCTCCCGCGGTGAAGAGCTCAAGAGCAACTATGGCGTTAATGTCACGACGGATAACGCCGAGGCGGTGGACGGCGCGGACTATATCTTCGCGTCCGTCAAGCCTTACGCCATCTTGGACCTGCTGGGCGAGATTAGCCCAGCCAAGGACGCCGTGGTGGTCTCTATGGCTGCTGGGCTAACGCTGGAGGCCCTGCAGGCCGCTGCGGGCGAGGGCGTGCCGGTTGTGCGCGTTATGCCCAATACGCCGATGCTGGTGCGCCGCGGCATGTGCACCTGCGCCGCCGGCGAGCACGTTACTGAGACCCAGATGCAGGGCGTGAGAGAGCTGCTCGAGGCCGTTGGTGAGGTCGCGGTCATCCCGGAGAAAAACATCGATGCTGCGACCGCCCTGGCTGGTTCCTCGCCGGCCTACTTCTTCCTTGTGGCAGAGGCGCTTGTCGATGCCGGCGTGCAGCTCGGCCTTCCCCGCGATATCGCCGAAAAGCTCGCAGCCCAGGCGGCTGCCGGCTCCGGCGATATGTTGGCCAACTCCGGTCGCTCGGCAACGCAGCTGCGCGCGGGTGTGACCTCGCCAGGCGGTACCACTGCCGCGGCCGTGCGCGAGCTGGAAGAGTCTGGCCTGCGCGGTGCGTTCTACCGCGCCGCCGAGGCGTGCTCCGATAAGGCTAAGGAGCTGGGCTAGAAGCCCGCCAAATGCGGCGAGTTCCCCGTGGTGGGGTGTAGTTACCTCGCACCACGCGGGGGCAGTCCGAGAGTCATGGGGCGGTTGTTAAGCAGCGCTTTTGGCGGTGAACTGAACAACTGCTGTGAAAAAATTTGGCACTTGGGTCGCATTAGTCACATGTTTCACGATAGGCTGGGACGAGCACGTGCGTGAAGTCCTGTGGGAGGGGAAGCCTACAGCGCGTAACGAGCTGAAGGGTTAGATAATTATGGCAAATGAAGAAAAAGGAACCTTTCTGACGATCGCGGAGGTCGCCGAAATCATGCGCGTCTCTAAGATGACTGTCTACCGTTTGGTTCACGCAGGCGAAATGCCGGCTGTGCGCGTCGGACGCTCTTTCCGCGTTCACGAGTCTGCCGTTAACGAGTACCTCGAGGCATCCGTTTACGGAGCGTAGGTTCTCGCGCCTTTAAGGCAGCGCCCACTTCTGTTGGCCACTCTTGGTCAGCGGTGGTGGGCGCTGTCTCGTTTTCCCGCGCGCTTCCTTTTGCCGGCGTCGCCATCGGGGTCACTTTTGGAGACGCGCTGGGGACTAGGTAAGATGGATCGCATTCGTGTCGGCACGCCGTGATGGCCCGCATATGTGCGGCCAAGGTGGCAAAGAGTGCACCTTTGTCGTTTCAGGCGCCGGCAGGTTCACAGTACGTACTAAAAGAAAGTGAGGACGCCTGTTATGGGTTCTGTCATCAAGAAGCGCCGCAAGCGCATGTCCAAGAAGAAGCACCGCAAGATGCTGCGCCGCACCCGCGTGCAGCGTCGTAAGTTGGGTAAGTAAACCCAATAGCCTAGGATTCCTCCGCACCGTGCCTTAGCGCGGCGGCGGAGGTTTTCTGGTTTTAACGCCGAGCTTGGATTTCCGGTCGTGCCTCCGCTGCACCTCTCCACATACGGTCGATTGTTTTGAGCTGTAGAATCAATTCAACCCAGAAAAGCTGGGTCATGCGATGCTTCATGTGTTTAGCATCTGTTTCAAGGGAGGTTCCTGAGTGGGGTCCTTATCTGTATTCGGTACGTATTTATTAGCCATCGTTTTGATCGGCGATGCCGTGCTTTCTGTGAAGCCGCCCAAGTTCATTAGTCGCTGCCTTAGCGGAGTCAATTTTCCGCAAGATTGGTGGTGGGCGCTTATCGGAATTAAGGCACTCGCTGCGCTTGGCTTGATCGTCGGAGCAGTTTTGAATAATCCGTCGATTACAACCACTGTCTCCGTCGGCGTACTTGCTTACTTTATTTTCGCCATTATCGCTCATATCAAGGCGAATTTCGTGGGTAAGGAGTTTTGGGTAAATTGCCTCGGGATGACGATTCTTAGTGCGGTTGTGCTCGTGTTGAACTTTGCGGCGATGGGGGAGCAATAGCCACACCGACGGGCTTAAGAAAGTAATTTGCTGAGCGACCGTTTAGAGTCGGCAGTGCTGGCTGTATTTCTACTTCCGGAAATAGCGCCAGCCGCCATAGGAAAAGGCGGCCGTGACAAGCGCTGGAAGGCCATAGGTGCGAATAGCGCGGCGGATGGAGCGGTAGTCGCGGACGATCCAGCCGCGCTTCTCTGCAATGTTGCGCAGCTTGCGGTCCGGGTTGATGGCTACGGGGGTGCCCACCATGGTGAGCATGGGCATGTCATTGGCGGAGTCGGAGTAGGCGGTACACCGGTCTAAATCTAGGCCCTCGATGGTAGCGAGGGCGGCCACGGCGTGCTTCTTGCCTGGGCCGTGGAGGATATCGCCCACCAAGCGGCCGGTGAACTTGCCGTCTTCTACCTCCGCGACGGTGCCGAGAGCGCCGGTAAAGCCAAAGCGGCGCGCCAAGACCTGGGCGAGCTGGACTGGGGTAGCGGTAACGAGCCACACCTGTTGGCCGGCGGCGAGGTGCATCTCCGCGAGCTGTGTGGTGCCGGGGTATGCGCGGCGGGCGAGAGAAGCTTCGACGATTTCCTCGCAGAGATCGATGAGATCGTCCACGCTGCGGCCTTTGACAAACTCTAGGGCCTGCGCGCGGCCGGCGGCGACGTCCTTTGCATTCTCCGCGCCAGAGAGGCGGAATTTTATTTGCTTCCAAGCAACCGGAAGTATCTCAGAGATGCGGATATAGCGCCGGCGGGCGAGCCCAAAGCCGAATTCCACCAAGGAGGAACCCTGAACGAGGGTATTGTCTACGTCGAAAAAGGCGGCGACGCCGACATCGACGGGGACGTCCGGATCCTGGTCCGTGATGCGCGGGGAGCCTGCGGCGTCATAAGAGCCGGAGACGGAGGCTACGCCGGAGGCGAAGTCCTCGAGCTCGAGTCCGAATTCCTCTAAAGCGGCGGCAGCGGCCGCCTCACCTGCGGCGCGCTGTTCTTCCTCGCCCAAGGGGGCCAGCGCTTGGTTTTCTAAGAAGTTGCGCAGATTGCCGCGCGAGGCCGTCCAATTGGCCAAAAAGTCGCGGGGAGATTCGGGGAATCCGGGGGGAGGTATAGCGGACACGAGTGGAATAAACAGCTTTCGCAAACGCGGGGTGGACTAATATGTCCATAGTAAACGTTTCCACCGTCGGCGTCCTTATGAGGAGAATCCCGCCCCTATGTCCCAGCATCTAGTCGAGCTCATGGTGCGCCCCACCTGCGGTTCCTGTAAACGGGTAAAAGAGCAGATTACCCCCGTTATCCAGGAGGCCGGTGCCCAGCTGGAAGTGCGCAACGTGGAAGATAGCCGCGAGCTCGAGATGGAATTCGGTGACCGCGTTCCCGTTGTAGTGATAGACGGAGAAGAATTCGCCTGCTGGGAAGTCGATAACGAAGAGTTGGCTGCGGAGCTGCGCTGACGATTCGGGTTCCGCGCCCACGCGGGGTAGTCTTTGGAACCATTGCGGTCAATCAAAAGGTTGAGGAGTGTGGAGCATGAGCGTGCTCGTTGTGGGAATGTCCCACCAATCGGCACCCGTGGCGTTGCTGGAAAAATTGAGTATGGACGATGTGGTGCAGCATTCCGCTTGCGGGCGGTTGGTTGACACCGAGTCCCTTACTGAGGCGATGATCATTTCCACGTGTAACCGCCTCGAGGTCTATACGGTGACCAATTCCTTCCACACCGGCGTGCAGGACGTCATCCGGGTGCTGCAGGAAGTCTCCCACGTCGATGAGGAAGAGCTGCGCAATTACCTTTACGTGCGCTATGCCGATGCCGCCGCGGAACACCTCATGTCCGTTACCTCCGGCCTGGATTCGATGGTGGTGGGCGAGCAACAGATCATCGGTCAGGTGCGTTCTGCCTACCAGTCCGCCTCCGAGCAGGGCACGGTTGGCCCGCGTATCCACGCCTTGGCGCAGTCCGCGCTGCGTGCCGGCAAGCGCGTGCACTCGGAAACGGAGATCGATAAGGCCGGCGTCTCGATGGTGACTTTCGCCTTTGACCAGGCGCTGCAGCGCCTGAATGTGGAGGATCTGCAGGGCAAGTCCGCGCTCGTGCTCGGCGCCGGGGCGATGGCCTCGCTTGCGGCCACCCACGCAGGCCGGCTGGGCATCGGCGAGCTGGTGATTGCCAACCGCACCCGCGAGCGCGCCGAGCGCCTTGCCGGCCACGCTGAGGAGGCCGGGGTCCACACCCGCGTGGTGGATTTTGAGGATCGCGCCGCCGCGCTTGCCGATGTCCACCTCGCCATCTCCGCCACCGGCGCCGAAGGCTTTACCATTACCGCGTCCGACATTCCGCCCGCGCACCCGCTGATGCTCATTGACCTCTCCCTCCCGCGCGATATCGATGACGCGGCAACTGAAATCGATGACGTGGACCTGGTGAATATCGAGCGCCTCAGCAAGTCCCTGTCGGCTGCAGCGACTGATGTCGCGGCGGGCACGGACCCGCACGAGCAGGCCCGCACCATCGTGGACGAGGAGCTTGCCGCCTATACCTCTGCCCAACGCGTGCGCGATGTGGCACCTGCTGTCAGCGCCCTGCACCGCCGCGCGGCGGATCTCGTGGAGTGCGAGGCGGCTCGCCTGCAGCAAAAGCACCCGGAGCTAGAGGGCAAGCAGCTTGCCGATGTCCAAGGTGCCCTCAAACGCGTCGCCGACAAGCTGCTGCATGAACCGACGGTGCGGGCGAAGAAGCTGGCGGCATCGGATAGCAGCTTTAGCAGCGAAAATGCCCTGCAGGAACTCTTTGGCCTGCAGCTGGAAGGCTCCGGCGTTGCCGTGGCCGTCAATGAATTGCCCACGCTGAATAAGGAGGCGTAAATGTTCCAGATTGGTACCCGTGGCTCCAAGCTCGCCACCACCCAGGCAGGACACGTCCGCGATTGGCTTATCGATGCCGGATTCGATTCCGAACTCCACATCGTCACCACCGCAGGCGATACCAATATGGCCCCAGTCGAGCGCATCGGCGTGGGCGTATTCACCCAAGCGCTGCGCGAGGCGCTGTACCGCGGCGAATGCGATATCGCCGTGCACTCTTTCAAAGACCTGCCCACGGCCGAGGATGACCGCTTCCGCTTGGTTATCCCGCAGCGCCAAGACAGCCGCGAGGTGCTGGTCGCCCGTGACGGGATGAGCCTGATGCAGCTGCCGGAGGGCGCGCGGGTGGGAACCTCGGCGCCGCGCCGCATCTCCCAGCTGGCCGCCCTGCGCCCGGACCTGGATATCCGCCCGCTGCGCGGCAATATCGATACCCGCATGTCCAAGGTGACCGACGGTGAGCTCGATGCCGTGGTGCTGGCCTATGCTGGCTTGCTGCGCGGGGGCTACGAGGACCGGGCGAGCGATATCTTCGACCCAGAATTATTCATGCCCGCTCCTGCCCAGGGCGCACTGGCCATCGAGGCCGTCGCCGGCACTGAGGCGGCCGCGGCATTAGACGCCATTGTTGATGATCAAGCCACCTCCGCTGCCCTTGCCGAGCGCGCCGTTCTCGCCCGCCTCGAGGCCGGCTGCACCGCGCCCGTGGCCGCTACGTCCCGCTGGAACGGCGATCAATTAACGGTGCGCGGCGGCGTCTTTGCGCTGGATGGTTCCCGCCAATTGACCGCCACCGCCTCTGGCACCGCGGCGGAAGCTGCGGAGTTGGGCGCGCGGGTCTCTGATGAGCTTTTCGCCCAAGGCGCGGCCGACCTGCTGGGTCAGTAATTTCTACTTTAAGCGCTAATAATTTATGGTGTAGATACCATAGATCATTTTTTGCAATGATACCCGGCCCCCTTTAAGGGCATCCCAGGACGTAGCGCCTGGGATTTTGGCCGTTATGACCTTGATACCCACCGACGGCGCGGGGAGAAACACTGCAGGCGATCATGTCCGTGTGCGGTGCCGCGGGCCCAGATCTAGAAAAGAACTTTATGAGCAATGCTGTGTCAGACACCCAGTTGGGCAAGATCGTCTTCGTGGGCGCTGGTCCGGGAAACCCAGACCTGCTGACCGTCCGCGCCCGCGAAGTTCTGGCCAATAACGCTATCGCCGTGACCGATCCGCAGGTCATGCAGGGCGTGCGCGATGCTGTCGCCACCGCGCTGCCCGTCCCGCAAGAGCTGCTGGATGCCGCGGAAGAGGAATACGCGCAGATGTGCGCCGATGCCAAGGCCAAGGGCGCGCGCCGCAAGCCGCCCCGCCCACCGGCACCGACCGCCGCGGTGCTCTACGCACCGGGCGAGGACATCGTAAGCCAGCTGCGCGAGTGCCTTGCCGAGGCCGATGGCGAGGACGTCATCCGCCTCGTAACCGGTAACCCGCTCAACCGCGAATCCATCAAGGCCGAAATCAACGCCGTGGCCTCCGCAGGCCTGGAATTCCAGGTCGTGCCGGGCATGTCCCTGCCCTCGACCGTGCCGTCCTTTGCCGGGCTGGCGCTCGGATCGACGTACACGGAGGCCGATGTCACCGATGGCGCCGACTGGGACGCGCTCGCCAATGCCACCCAGCCCATCGTCTTGCAGGCCACCAAGGAAGACTTGGCAGACATTTCCACCGAGCTGCAGCAGCGCGGCATGCCGGCGGAAACCGAGGCCTTTGTGACCGTCCACGGCACCACGCGCCTGCAGCGCACCTATGAGACGACGCTGGGGACCATCGCCAAGCTGGACGCGGATTTGTCCGGCCCGCTGGTGGTGACCCTTGGCCGCAGCATCGATGACCGCACCAAATACTCGTGGTGGGAAAACCGCCCGCTCTATGGCTGGCGCGTGCTGGTGCCGCGCACCAAGGAACAGGCTGGGCCCATGTCCGCGCGCCTAGCCGGCTACGGCGCCATCCCGCAGAACGTGCCGACGATTTCCATTGAGCCGCCTCGCAACCCGGCGCAGATGGACCGCGCCATCAAGGGCATCGTCGAAGGCCGCTACAAGTGGATCGTCTTTACCTCCGTCAACGCCGTGACCGCCGTGTGGGATAAGATTTCCCAGCTCGGCCTGGACGCCCGCGATTTCGCCGGCGTGCACCTTGCCGCCGTGGGCACCAAGACCGCCGATGCCATTCGCGCCAAGGGCATGGTGCCGGAGCTTTTGCCGCACAAGAAGAAGCAAAACGCCGAGGGCCTGCTCGAGGTCTTTCCCAATTACGTCGAAGACATCGACGCCGTTAGCCGCGTCCTCCTGCCGCGCACCGATATCGCCGCCGATACGCTTGTCGATGGCCTCCAGGCCCTCCAGTGGGACGTCGATGACGTCGTGGCCTACCGCACCGTGCGCGCCGCCCCGCCTTCGGCAGAAATCCGCGACATGATCAAGACCGGCGGCTTCGACGCCGTGGCCTTTACCTCCGGATCCACCGTGCGCAACCTGGTGGGTATTGCCGGCAAGCCGCACCAGCGGACGATCATCGCGTGCATCGGGCCATCGGCAAGCGCGGCCGCAGAAGAGCTGGGCCTGCGCGTCGATGTCGTGCCAGATGTTGCGGACGTGCCCGCGCTTGTCGATGCCCTCGCTAGCCACGTCGCCGCCCTCCGCGCCGCCGGTAACCTGCCCGCGCCCCGCAAGAAGCGTCGCGCGCGCAAGAAGACTACTAAGGTCGAGAAGGCGTAAGTTTTTAGTCTCGCTCTAAGGAGTACCCAATGAGCTCATTTCCTGCCCGCCGCCCCCGCCGCCTGCGCTCCACGCCGCAGATGCGCAACCTCGTGGCCGAAACCACGCTGCACCCATCGGATCTGATTCTGCCGATGTTTATCGCAGACGGCCTCGATGAGCCGAATGAGATTTCCTCCATGCCCGGCGTGTACCAGCACACCTTTGACTCGCTGCGCCGCGCGACCGAAGAGGCCCTCGAGGCCGGCGTTACCTGCGTGGACCTCTTCGGCGTTCCGCTGGAAAAGGACAAGGACGCCACCGGCTCCGTGGCCTGGAACCCCGACGGCATTTTGAACCGCGGCATTGCCGCCCTGCGGGAGGAATTTGGCGATGACCTCATCATCATGGCCGATACCTGCCTCGACGAGTTCACCTCGCACGGGCACTGCGGTGTCCTCGATGACCAGGGCCGCGTGCTTAACGATGAATCCGTCCAGCTCTACCAAAAAATGGCCCGCTCCCAGGCTGAAGCCGGCGCGCAGATCATTTCGCCGTCGGGCATGATGGACGGCCAGGTTGCCGCCATCCGCGCTGATCTCGATGAAGCCGGGCGCGATGACGTATCCATCATGGCCTACTCCGCGAAGTACGCCTCAGCCTTCTTCGGCCCCTTCCGCGAAGCCGTCGGCTCCTCCCTCGAGGGCGACCGCCGCACCTACCAGCAGGACCCGCGCAACTTCCGCGAATCCCTTTTGGAGGCCGAGCTCGATATCGAGGAAGGTGCCGACTTCGTCATGGTCAAGCCGGGCCTGCCGTATTTGGATGTCTTGTCCGCAATCGCGGAGACCTCTTCGGTACCCGTCGCCGTGTACCAGGTCTCCGGCGAGTACGCGATGATCAAGGCCGGTGCCGCCAACGGCTGGGTCGATGGCGAGGCCATCATGCTCGAATCGCTCACCGCCTTCAAGCGCGCCGGTGCCGACCAGATCCTGACGTACTTCGCCACCGAAGCCGCACGCCTGCTCAAGTAAAGGATTCTTGTGACACAGCCTTCTCCTCGTCCGTCGCCGCGCCCTGAGTCGCCGCAGCCCGAGTCGCCACAGGCCGGCAATCCTGGGCCACAGCGCGATAAGCAGCGAGAGCCTCAACGAGAATCGCGGCCTAAGCTGCAGCCTCGGTCGCCGCAGCCCGGTGACCCGCGTGACCAGCGCGGCAAGGGCTCGCAGGGCGGTTCCAAGCGCCCCGAGACCGTGGTCTACATGCTGTGGCTTTGGCTGGGCGTCGTCGCCGGGGAGACCGTCCACCAGATCCTCAACGTGGTGCTGACCCTGCTCAACCACGATGTGCTCATGGCACAGGCCAAGCAGATGGTCGAAAGCACCTCGGGTGGCGAAGACGGCGAAGAAGTTTCGGACTCCTTAATTGAAATGGCCGCCTATGGGTCGGTGGCGCTATCGGCTGCCATTGCCATCGGCGTGCTGGTGCTGCTGCTCTTTTTACTGAAGTCGCTGGCGGGGCCATCAAAACGCGCGGGCACCTCGCGCCGCATCTGGTTCGCCTTTTCCATTTACTTCGGTTTCCGCATCCTGCTGACTTTCATGGTCACGCCCACGGGTGCTGACGTCCCCGACTGGCTCTTTGCCGCCGACGGCATGGTACAAATCTTGGTCGGCGTCGCCGCCGTATTGGGGCTCATTTTTTCCATTAAGCCCGACACCCTCGACTACACTGGCGAACTCGCGCAAATGCGCGAGCTGGAAAAGGAACTCGAGCAGGCGCGCCGGGATAAAGAGCGTGAGAAGCGCGAAAAGCAGGAAGCCAAGGAGAAGGGTGCCAAGGATCGGGGTAAGGAAACTTCCTCCCAGCAATCGCTTGGCGATGACCACAAGGACAACCGATGACCAGTATGTTCCCCGGCCACGGCCGGCGCGATGACGGTCAAAGTGACGATGCTGCGGATAAGAATCAACGCCCAGGCCCCCGCGACTATAACCGCCCCGTACAAAACATCACCCAGGAACAAGACCTGTCCGTGTGGCCGCGCCCTCTCCAGTGGGCGTATTGGGTGCTCGTTGTTGCAGCCGTCATCATGCTGGTTAGCGGCATGGTCGGTATCTTCGGCGGGGGCGGCGAGCAGATGGAGCCCTCGGATTCGGGCATCGCCGAGTACGTGCGGTCGAACCGCTTATTCGTCTCGGTATTTAATATCATCGGCGCAATCATTCTGGCGCTCTTTTCCGCGCAACTCGCCAATGGATCGAAGTGGGCGCGCCGCATTATTTCAGTCGTCATTGCGATTGCCCTCTTTTTCAATATCGCAGCTTTGGCGCTTGGTATCGGTGGTCTCGGCCTGCTACTGATCGCCGTGACGCTGCTTATCGCGGTGGTCCTGCTCTTCCGGCCCCAGTCCAACCGGTTCATTGCCCACCGCAGCCTCCACGGGAGCGACTGGCGCCTGGCTTGCGCACAGGGAACGCAAGACCCGCGGCGCGGCTAATTAGCCCCTGCTCCAACTTTTGATTCATAATGAGGAGTATGTCTCGACTTAACCGCGCCCCCATTATCGATGCCGCGCTCGGCCGCACCCCCTCCCGTCCGCCAGTATGGTTGATGCGTCAAGCTGGTCGCTCACTGCCGGAGTACCGCGCCGCCCGCGAGGGCATCGGCATGCTGGACTCTTGCTTCATGCCGGAACTCCTCGCAGAAATCACCCTCCAGCCGGTGCGCCGCCATGACGTGGACGCGGCCATCCTCTTTTCCGATATCGTGGTCCCGCTCAAGGCAGCCGGCGTCAACGTCGACATCGTGCCCGGCCGCGGGCCGGTGATGGAGAAGGCGGTGAGGGAGAAGGGGGACATCGGCAAGCTGCCTATTCTTGATACCGACGTGCCCGAAGTTGCCCAAGGCATTGCGGGAATCCTCGGCGAGTTGACCGAGACCCAAGCGCTCATCGGATTCGTCGGCGCGCCATTTACCCTGGCCAGCTACCTTATCGAGGGCGGGCCATCCAAGAACCACGAGCGCACCAAGGCGCTCATGCACGCCGAGCCCGAAACGTGGCACATGCTCATGCGCCGGCTCGTGCCCACCATCATTAACTTCCTGCGGGTGCAGGTCGATGCCGGCATTGACGCCATGCAGCTTTTCGATTCCTGGGCCGGCTACCTCAACGAGCGCGACTACCGCGAGTTCGTGCTGCCATATTCGCAGGAAATCCTGGCCAGCGTCGATATTCCGCGCATCCACTTCGGCGTGGGCACCGGCGAGCTGCTGCCGGCGATGTCCGAAGCCGGCTCCGAGGTTATGGGCGTGGACTACCGCGTGGCCATGGACGCCGCCGCCCAGCGCGTTAGCTCCCGCGTGCTGCAGGGCAACCTCGACCCAGCGCTGCTTTTCGCCGGCGACGATGCCGTGCGCCAAGCCGTGCGCACCATCCGCGGCGAGGTCGAGCGCGCCCAGCAGCGCGGCGATATCGACACCCACATTTGGAACCTTGGGCACGGGGTGCTGCCCACTACCGACGCGGAGGCCATCACCCGCGCCGTATCCATCATTCACGAGGAGGGCTAAATGCGTATTGCCATCATCGGTGCCGGCCTCGCCGGCCTTACCGCCGCCTACGAACTGCGCGATCACGACGTCGAGGTTTTCGAGGCCGCCGGGCGCATCGGTGGGAAGCTGTATTCCGTGCCGTTTAATGACGGCCCCACCGACATGGGTGCCGAGGCATTCCTCGCCCGTCGGCGCGATGCCGTGGACTTCTTCCACGCCCTCGGCTTGGGCGGCAGTTTAGTTGACCCGTCAGGTTTGCGCTCGCTGGTCTACAGCGGGGAGCTCAAGGCCCTGCCGCAGGGCGGGGTGATGGGCATTCCGTCGCATTCCGAGCCGGTCGCACACCTAGTTTCGGAGGACACGGTGCGGCGCATCGATAACGAGCAGCCCTTCGCGTGGACCGTGGGCGGCGACGTCTCGGTCGGTGAGTTGGTGCGTCAACAATACGGCGGCGACCTGGTGGACCGCGTTGTTTCCTCGCTGCTGGGCGGGGTGTACTCATGCACCGCCGATGACCTGGGCCTGCGCGCCACCATCCCCACGCTTGCCGATGCCCTCGATACCCTCGCCGCCTCCGGCCCCGTCACCCTCTCTGCGGCCGTGCGCTCCCTCGAGGAATCCCGTGCAGAGAACCCCAGCGCCGGCGGGCCTGTTTTCCAGACCTTCCGCGGCGGCTACGCCGAACTCTATGAGACCCTGGCCGAAAAATCCCGCGCCAAGATTTTCGTTGACACGTTCATTTCTGGCATCACGCGCGAGGGCGATAAGTTCCGCCTGGCCGGCGCGCCGGGCGATACTGCGCCCTTCGACCGCGTGCTGGTAGCTACCCCGGCACCGACCGCCGCGCGCCTGCTGCCCAAGGTGGCTCCGGATGCGGCAACGCGGTTGAAGGGGGTGAAGCTGGCGGCATCGGCAGTCGTGGGCCTCAAATTCGACTCCGACACCGATCCCTCCGGTACCGCGTTGCCACAAAACTCCGGCATCCTCGTCGCCACCGACCAAGATGACGTGCACGCAAAGGCATTCACGCTGTCATCGCGCAAATGGCCGCACCTGGCAGAGCGCGGCGGGGCGCTGGTGCGTGCCTCGTTCGGCCGGTTCGGCGACGACGCCATCGTCCGCGCCGAAGAAGACGACCTCGTGGACTACGCCCTCGATGACCTGCAGCACCTGACCGGCTTCGACGGCCGCGCTGCTGGCGTCGCCGAAATCTTCACCCAGCGTTGGTTCGGCGGCCTGCCGCGCTTTGATGCCACCCACCTCGACACTGTGGCGGCCGTGCGCGATGCCTTGTCTCAATCCCCAGGCGTCGACGTCACCGGTGCCTGGGCCGGCGGCGTGGGCGTGCCTGCGGTCATCGCGGATGCACGCGCTGCCGCCGCCCGCATCGCTAGCAGCTAGCTCGCGCGGCTGCAATTAACGTTTGCTTGCCATTGGCACCACTTGCAGTCCGTGGTGGTTGAAACTAACCCCGGCTGTAGTTGACTCCACTGGGAGCCAGCGCCGGTTGCAGCTAGCGAAGTTGGTGGTTGGTGCTGGCGGTAGTTAAGCATCACCGGCGATGGCGCGGCTGAACCGTGATGCGGTTCGGAATAAGCAGCGAGGCGGATTTGGGCATGCCTAAACAGGCAGCAGGGTTACTGCTGCCTGACCAGGCGCTTGTGGCCAATGCACGCGCGTGCGGAAACCTGACATGCGCGCAGATAATTGGCATGTGCGAGGGCCTGACCCCTCGGCCGGGAATGCCGGTTGGGGCCTGGGCGCTAGGATTCGGCGCTGGGGCCGGGCACGGCATCGGGCACGGTGTCGGCCCAGGGCGGTTGCCACACCACCCGCCCGCGTCTGCGGGCGAGGTGACCGCGGCGCGGTGGGGCATTCGGGTCATCGTCGTTGACGCCGTTGTGGTACGGGCAGCAGGCCGCAAGGTTGGCCATATTGGTATCGCCGCCGTGCTGCCAGGCTTCTAGGTGGTGGATTTGGCACTTATCCGCGGGATAATTGCACCGCGGCCACGGGCAGACAGGATTTTCGGCGGCGGCCATGAGCCGCTGCTTCTCGTTGGCCATGCGCTCGGTGCGGTAGAGGTTCACCGCCCCCTCGAAGGGATGCACGAGGGTGATAAGGCCACGCTCGGAAAGCGTGCGCGCGACCAATTCGGCGCCGGTAAGCCGCGCACCATTGGTGAGTTGGATGGTGATTTCTTCGCCGTCACCGTCGATGATGCGGTCGAGCTCGTCGAGCGTGATGATCGCATTGGTCGTCACCGTCGGCCGCGGGGCGGCGGCGCCGGAGAAAAGCCCCGCGACGGAATCTAAAGGCGCATCCTCGTCCAGGTTGGACTCTAAGTCCGCGATGAGGGAGGATGGCCCGGTAATCGCGAGCGTCCACGGCGCGTCCTTGCGGCGGCGAATGCGCACGCCGGGGCGCGGTGGGGTGGGTGGATTGATTTCACGCAGCTTCTTGCGCGCGAGCTTTTCCATCTCATCGGTATCCGCAGCGGTGCGGCAGAGCTCCACCCGCAGCTGCTACGCCTGGCGCTTGGTCTTGGCGCGCGTGGCGTAGCGCTCGATAACCTCCAGCGTTGGCAGCGCGTGGGCGCGTTCGCGGGCGGCGGCCACGGCGCGGCGTTGTTGCCGGGAAAAGGAGGTGGGGGAGAAGAAGGCATCGGCAAGCGTGAGCAGCGTGCGCGCCGTCCGATTCGGCGCACCGGCCGCGCGCAGCTCGCGGGCGGACATGCCTGTGCACCCGGCGACGATGTCGATGCCGGGCGCCAGGGCCGCGAGGTATGCCTGAAGTGCTGTCATGCCACGCAGCCTAAGGTGATAGCGCAACTAAAGCGCGGCGCGCGAGCGCAGCCTGTGGATAACTCGCCCGAAAAGCGCTAAAAGGCCGCGGTTCGTTGACGCGACATGTGAATAACTAGCCCTTATTGCGGAAAACGAAGATGGACGAGAAGTCCTGATTCCCGTGGCCCATGTCCTGCATCTCGGCGAAGCGCTCGATGGCAGCGGATACGGCGGGCAGGGGCTTATCGGAGGTGCTCTCCATGAGCTTGGCGTCCTTGGCCAGGGCGTCGACGGTGAAATCGCCGGGGTCGGTATTGCGTTCGCCGGTGATGAATGGGCCTTTCATATTCGACATGAACGACAGGCCGGTGATGTCGAGCATCTGCAGGATGACCTCGGAATCGAGCCCCTCGGATTCGCCGAGCTGCAGGGCTTCGAGCAGGCCTTCGGCGGTCACGGCTAGGGCAAGGTTGGCCAGCAGCTTGCCGATGGCCGCCGTCGCCGCCGTTTCCACCCCAATCAGCTTCTCTTCGCCGGCCCAGGCCTCGGCAAGGCCGAGGGCGACCTCGCGGCGGTCATCGTCGGGCGTGCCGACATAAACGCCCAGGTTGCCCTCGCGCGCCGGCCCCAGCGAGCCCACGACGGGGGAGTGGACGTAGGAGCCGACGGCGGCGGCGAACTCGCGGGCATCGTCAGGCGAGACGGTGGTGGTGTCGATCCAGGTAATGCCCTCGGGGATAAGCTGCGGCTCGATGATCACCTCGCGGATCTGGTCGGGGCCGAAGAGGGAGGTGATGATGACCTCGGCGCCCTCGATGGCCGCGGCAGGGGTATCGGCGCGCGCCGCGCCCTCGTCCACGAGCGGTTGCGCGCGCTCAGCGGTGCGGTTCCACACCGTCACCTCGTGCTCGGATAGTAGGTGGCGGGCAAGCTCGGTGCCCATGCGTCCGGTTCCTAAAAATGCAATCTTCATACCTCCCCAGTGTGCCATCTCGGTGGGAATGCTGTTTCTATGACGTGTCACGGAACCGCGGGGAAGCTTAGTGGGTTGCTGTGAATTACGCCGACATGCACAGTCAAACTTTTGTATGTCGCGCGAGTCGCTAGAATGACAGACATGCCTAATACTTCCCAGTCGCAACAGTGGTTCGAGCGTTCCTCCAAAGTGATCCCGGGCGGGGTGAACTCGCCGGTGCGCGCTTTCGGCTCCGTGGGCGGCCAGGCCCGCGTGATTGAGCGGGGCGAGGGATCACGCCTGTGGGATGTCGATGGCAATGAGTACGTCGACCTCGTGAGCTCGTATGGCCCGATGATCCACGGCAATGCGCACCCGGAAATCGTGGAGGTCGTGCAGCGGGCTGCCACCGGCGGGCTGAGCTTTGGCACGCCGACGGAGGGGGAGGCGCTGCTGGCGGAGGAAATCGTCAAGCGCACTGCGGCCGATAAGGTGCGCATGGTTAACTCCGGCACGGAGGCGACCATGTCGGCGGTGCGTTTGGCCCGCGGCTATACGGGCCGCGCGAAGGTGCTGAAGTTTGAGGGGTGCTACCACGGGCACGTGGATGCGCTGTTGGCATCGGCGGGCTCGGGCGTGGCGACGTTCGGCCTGCCGGATTCGCCGGGTGTTACGGGGGCGACGGCGAAGGATACCATCGTCGTTCCTTATAACGATCTGGATGCGGTGCGCGAGGCTTTTGCGGAGAACGAGGGCCAGATTGCCTGCATCATTGCGGAGGCCTCTGCCGGCAATATGGGCACCGTGGCCCCGAATGAGGGCTTCAACGCGGCGCTGAAGGAGATCGCGCATGCCGATGGCGCCCTGCTCATCCTCGACGAGGTCATGACCGGCTTCCGCACTTCGTATAAGGGTTGGTACGGCGTCGATGGCGTGGCGGCGGACTTAGTGACCTTTGGCAAGGTGGTCTCTGGTGGCTTGCCGGCTGCGGCCTTTGGTGGTCGCGCCGAGGTCATGGACTACCTGGCACCGGATGGTCCGGTTTACCAGGCGGGCACCTTGTCCGGTAACCCGGTGGCGATGGCTTCGGGATTGAAGTCGCTGCAGCTTGCCGATGAATCCCTTTACCCCCGCCTGCAAGAAAAGGCCGACCAGCTCGGCGCGATGATTTCTTCCGCGCTGGAGGCTGAGGGCGTGGCGCACCACATTCAGCGCGCGGCATCCATGTTCTCCATTCGCTTCGCAGAGGGCGAAGGCCGCAACTTCGCGGATATGCAGTCCGCGGAGAACTTCCGCTTTGCCCCGTTCTTCCACGCGCTGCTTGAAAACGGCATCTACGTGGCACCGAGCGCGTTCGAGACTTGGTTCGTCTCTGATGCTCTTGGCGATGCCGACTTTGAGCGCATCGATGCCGCCCTCAAGCCCGCCGCGAAGGCCGCGGCCGCAGCGCGTCCCGCACAATAAGGCCTGCGCAACTAGGCCTGCACAATTAGGCCTGCTCAACAAGGAGAGACATGACACGCACCATCGTTCACCTCGTGCGCCATGGCGAGGTACACAACCCAGGAAAGATCCTGTACGGGCGCATTCCGGGCTATCACCTATCCTCGCGCGGGCATTCCATGGCCGCGCGGACGGCGGAAAGCTTCCGCGATCATGATGTGACCTATTTGGCGGCCTCGCCGCTGCAGCGCGCGCAGGAAACGGCGCGGCCGATTGCGCAGGTGACGGGGTTAAATGTGGACGTCGATAAGACGCTCATTGAGTCCGGCAACCAATTCGAGGGCTTGCGCACCAAGGGCCTGCGATCGGCGCTGTGGAACCCGCGGCACTGGCCCAAGCTGACTAACCCGCTGGAGCCGTCGTGGGGTGAGGCGTATGAGGGCATCGCCGAGCGCATGCTCGGTGCGGTCGACCGCGCGCATACCGCGGCAGAAGGCCACGAGGCCGTGCTGGTGAGCCACCAGCTGCCCATCGTGATGGTGCAGCGCACGGTGCTGGGCCAGCGCCTGCCGCATGCGCCGTGGAATCGCGAGTGCGCGCTGGCCTCGGTAACCTCGCTGCTCTTTGAGGATAACCAGGTCACCGATATCTTCTACTCCGCGCCGGCGCAGGAGATTTAATGGCACGCACACGCACCCGTGCGGCAACGCGCGTTGTGGCAGCCGCGCTTTCTGCAACCGCCTTGACCCTTTCTGCCTGCACACAGGACGCCGAAAACGCCCAAAACGCGGTGGCCACCGGCGGCGAGTTCGAGTTCATCTCCCCGGGCGGGGAGCGGGAAATCCACTACGAGGAAGCCGATAGGAAACCGCTGCGCAGCTTCAGCGGCGCCGATGTCCGCGATACGGATAAGACCATTTCCTTGGATGACTACGAGGGCGAAGTCGTGGTCTTGAATTCCTGGGGTCAGTGGTGCGCGCCGTGCCGCGCTGAGGCCGATGATCTGCAGGCGGTGCACGCCGAGCTGCAAAAACGCGACTTGGGCACGGTCTTAGGCATCAACGTGCGCGACTATAACCCGCAGGTATCCAATGACTTCTTGGACGATAACGGCCTGGACTACCCCTCCATCTATGACCCGCCGTTTAAGACGGCCGCCGCGCTCGGCGGCGTACCTACGTCCGTGGTGCCGACCACGATCGTCTTGGATAAACAACACCGCCCGGCTACCGTTTTCTTGCGGTCCATCACCACCGATGACGTGATGGATGTTGTGGATGAATTAGAAAAGGAATAAATGGAATACGCAGCAAATATCGGCGGCCAGTTTGCCGAAGCTGCCACCTCCGGCCCGTTGATCCTCGGCATCCTCGCCGCGGCTCTGGCGGGTCTCGTCAGCTTTGCCAGCCCTTGCGTCATCCCGCTGGTGCCCGGCTATATCTCTTACCTCGCTAGCGTGGTTGGCGGTGAGGTGAGCTATGACGAGAAGCTGGGGGTGGGCGTCGGCAAGCGCAGGCAATGGGCCGTCGTGCTGGCGGCAGCGCTGTTCATCTTGGGCTTTACCGTGGTCTTTGTACTGGCGACGGTCTCGGTCTTTGGCGCGATTTCCGCGCTCACGCTCAACGCCGATACGCTGATGCGCGTGGGCGGTGGCGTCACCATCTTGATGGGCGTGGTCTTCCTGGGGGCTATTCCAGCGCTGCAGAAAGACACCCGCCTGGCGCCAAAGCGCTGGACTACGTGGCTGGGCGCGCCGCTTTTGGGCGGTGTTTTCGCGCTGGGGTGGACGCCGTGCCTGGGCCCCACGCTGGCAGCGATTGTGTCCATTTCCGCCGGCACCGAAGGCATGACCGCCGCCCGCGGCGCCCTGCTCATCGTGGGGTATTGCCTGGGCCTTGGACTGCCGTTCCTGCTGGTGGCGCTGGGGTCCGCGCGGGCGATGCGCACCATTTCGTGGGCCCGCAAGCATTCGCGCACCATTCAGATCATTGGCGGCGTGGCGATGATCCTCGTGGGCCTTGCTCTGGTTACCGGCCTGTGGGGCGAGTTTATTTCCTATATCCAGAAATGGACCGTGGACTACGGCGCAACCCTCATTTAGGAGAAACGTGAAATATATCCGCAAAGCCTGGCGCTGGCTTACCAGCATGCGCACCGCGCTGGCCCTGCTTTTCCTGCTGGCGCTCGCCGCCATCCCCGGCTCCCTCTTGCCGCAGCGCGACCTGAACGAGCAGAACGTGCAGGAGTTCATCGAATCCAATGGCACCGTAGCGGAAATCTACGATAAGCTGCAGCTTTTTGATGTCTTTTCCTCCATCTGGTTCCAAGCCATCTTCCTGCTTTTGGCGGTCTCGCTCATTGGCTGCATCATTCCGCGCTCCATCGATCACTACAAGGCGTGGCGCACGCAGCCCACGCGCGCGCCGAAGTACCTGCACCGCCTGCCGCTGAGCGCCGAGGGGCATTCGGAAAAGAGCGAGGAAGAACTCAGCGCGGAGATCCACAAGCGCCTGAAAAAATGGCGCGTGGCCGAATACAGCCCGGATAAGGATCGCGCCGGGGTGCACGCCTTTTCCGCCGAGCGCGGCTACGGCCGCGAGCTGGCCAACCTCATTTTCCACGTCGCGCTGGTAGCGATCCTGGTCACCGTGGCCGCCGGCCGCCTGGTCAACTACGAGGGCCAGGTCATCGTGGTGACGGAGTCCGGCTCGCAGGGCGGCAATACCTCGCTGGAGCAGTCCACGGAGTTTTGTAATACCTCCACCTCGAACTTTGACTCCTTCCGGGCAGGGCCGCTTTTCGATGGCACTGGGCTCCACCCCTTCTGCATGACCGCGCACGACTTCACCGCGAAGTACCTGCCCAATGGCCAGGCGGAGATGTTTACCTCCAACGTCTCCTACGCGGAGGGTGACGATATTTATAAGGACTCTTCCGAATGGAAGGACTATGAGCTCAAGGTCAACCACCCGCTGCGCTTGGCGCAAAACCGCGTCTACCTGCAGGGCCACGGCTATGCACCGACGGTGACGGTGGAGTGGCCGGATGGTGAAAAGCGCACGCAGACCATCCAATTCCAGCCCACTGACACGACCTTCTTCCTATCTTCGGGCGTGCTGCGCTTTGACCCGCCGGCAGGCATGTACCCGGACCTTTTCGAGCGCCGCCAAAACCAGCTGGCCATCCAGGGGCTTTTCGCCCCGACGGCCGAGTGGAGCGGTGAGAACGGCAAGCTTTTGCAGTCCTCCCACCCGGGCCTGAATGATCCGGCGTTGGCGGTCGATATCTACCGCGGTGATGCCGGCCTCGATACCGGTACGCCGCAGTCGCTCTTCTCGCTGGATTCAAACCTCGTGCACTCGGGGCAGCTGCAGAAGATCGACCGCGTGAACCTGAGCCAAGGCGATGACGTCACGCTTGATGATGGCACCAAGATCACCTTTGACGGTGCCAATGAATTTGCCAATTACCAGGTCTCCTATGACCCATTCCAGAATTGGGTGCTGGCATCCGCGCTGGTCATGTTGGTATCCCTCGTGGCCTCGCTGATGATTAAGCGCCGCCGCGTCTATATTCGCCTGCAGCCGGAGTCTGCCGGCGGCACCACCCTCGAGATGGGTGGTCTCGCCCGCACCGACCGCGCCGGCTGGTCTGAGGAATTCCACGAGCTGCACCGCGCGCTCTTGGAGCTTCCGGATCCAGATGAGGTGGAAGAAGACAAACTCTATACTGATGATTGATCCAACTATAGTTGGATCCCGCTGTGTGCATGAGTAAGGTAATCAGCATTATCCCGCACGTGTGAAGGCTAGGTGGACTCCCTTGCAGATTGATCAGAATCTGTCGAACTTCTCGGATCTCGCGGTGCAGACCGCATTCGTGGTGTACTGCGTCGCGCTATTGATGTCGCTGTTGTACTACGGCCGCATACGCAGCCTCATCGAGGCGCGCCGCGTGGGCCGCTCGGAGGCGTCCAAGGTATTGGTCGGCGCAGGGGCCGAGGCTGGCACCGCTACCGGCTCTGACGCTGCAACCGGCACGGGCGCAACGGATGCCAGCACCGATTACGAAGCTGAGGCAGCCTCCGCGGCAGCAACTATGAGCGAGGAAAAAGTCGCGGAAAAGGAACGCAAGCTGGATAAGCTCGGCGGCATGACCAGCTCGCTGATGTGGGTTGGCATTGCCCTGCATGCCGCTGCCATCGTGCTACGCGGTCTGGCGACGGGCCGTTTCCCATTTGGCAACCTCTACGAGTACGTGTTGATGGTGAGCTTTGGCGTGCTGCTGGTGGGCAATATCGCCATGCAGCGCAAGGAATGGCGCACGGTCTGGCCGTGGATCCTTACCCCGGTACTGGCGCTGATGTTTTACGGCTCCACCAAGCTCTATGCGGAGTCTGCACCGGTGGTGCCGGCCCTGCAATCGCACTGGCTGCCCATCCACGTCACGGTGGTGTCCTTGGGCGCGTCCATCGGCATCATTTCCGGCATCATCTCGCTATTGACCCTGTTGCGCCAGTGGCAGCCAAAGAACGCGGAGCGCGGCATCTTTGGTGCTCTGGCTTATCCGCTGCCATCTGCGGCCAAGATTGACCGTTTGGCGTACCGCTTGGCCGTTATCACCCTGCCCACCTTGGGCCTCGGCATCATCTTGGGCGCCATCTGGGCCGAATCCGCGTGGGGTCGCTTCTGGGGCTGGGACCCGAAGGAAACCATGTCCTTTGCCACCTGGATTCTCTATGCGGCCTACCTGCACGCGCGCGCGACCCCGGCCTTCCGCAAGGCGGCGCCGTGGATCAACGTTTTGGCCATGGCGGCGATGGTATTCAACCTCTTCTTCATCAATATGGTGGTCTCCGGCCTGCACTCCTATGCGGGGCTGAACTAAATGGCCACCAACCATAGCCCGCGCAATAAACAGGGAAAGCCGGCCGGCGATAACGAGCTCATCTTGGGCTTGGGCGCGCAGATTGCGCAGCGGAGGCGTGAGTTGGGCATCGTCCAGCAGCAGCTTGCCGATGCCGCCCAGGTCTCCCGCTCCACCCTCCACACCATCGAGCACGGTGGGGCAGGCGTGCGGTGGGAGAAGGTTACCGCCGTGGCAGAAGCGCTGGGACTTGAGATGCGGTTCGTGCCAAAGGATTAATCCTGGTTGTCGTTCGGGCCCTTTGAACCATTGTTGCCGTCGGCGTCGCGAGTGCGGCGCTGGCGGCGTTTTTCTTCCTCGGCCTCCTGCTTGCGGCGCTGCTTGAAGCGCTCCTTTTCCAGGTTCCACAGGAATTCCTCGTCATCATCGGGGCCCTTGATGGAACGCGGTTGTTCTTCAACCTGGCGGGACTTCCAGGACGATGGCCCAAAGGCCTTCCACACCAGGTAAGCGGCGAGGACAAAAAGCAGTAGGAGGATTAGTCGACCCATGCGGATTATTCTACCTGTACGGCGTACAATCGACCCCCATGACGCACAACCCTGAGCCACCGAAACCAGACCCCGAACTGCGCCGTCGTTCGCGCAAGGCGCTATGGAAATACGGGCTCGCGCGCGTGGTGCTTTTTCTCGCGCTCACCGCGGTCATCGAGCTGCTGGCGGTAGGGATTGGTTTCCCCATTCCCGTACTCGTGGCAGCGCTCCTAGCGCTCTTTGTGGCCCTGCCGCTATCGATGCTGATATTTAAAAACTGGCGCATCGAGGCCACGCAGACGCTGGCGGAGTACTCCGCGCAACGCAAGGCGCACAAGCGCTGGGTACAGGCCGAATTGGAAGGCCGCGCGGAGGCCTAGGCGCGCAAAGCCTAGCCCTGGACTAGATGAGGGCGACGGCGATGGCCTCGATCACTGCCCAGATGAGCATGGCGCGCCCGGTCAGCCCCAGCACGGGGATGAGCTGATGTCCGGTGGCGCCGCGATTGACCGTGCGCACCGCGCGGAGTGCAAACGGGAAGTAGACCAGGCCAGCCAGCGCGAGCCAGCTGCCGAAGGCAACCGCGATGGTAAGTACGAAGGGCAAGAGCAGTAGGCCCGTAAAAAGCAGGCGGGCGTTCTTATTGCCCAGCCGTACCGCGAGGGTGATCTTGCCGGCCTCGGCATCGGAGGGAATATCGCGGATATTATTGACCAGGTTCACCCCGGAGCTCATGGCGCCGATGCCGATGGCCAGGGCTAGGCCCGTCCAGGAAATGCGGCCGGCTTGGGTAAATTCGGTGCCGAGCACGGCGACGAGTCCGAAGAAGACAAAGACGGCGACCTCGCCCAAACCGCGGTAGCCGTAGGGGTTCTTACCGCCGGTATAAAACCACGCACCGGCGATGCACAGCGCGCCGATGAGGATGAGCCACCAGGCACCAGCGGCCAGGGATAGGATGATTCCGGCCAGGCCGGCGACGGCGAAGCAGCCAAAGGCGGCGTATTTCACGTGGCGCGGCTGCGCAAGCCCGCTGCCGGTCAGCCGCTGCGGGCCGGTGCGGTCATCATCGGTACCGCGGATGCCATCGGAATAGTCGTTGGCATAGTTCACGCCGATAATAAGCGCCCACGCCACGATGAACGCGAACACCGCGCGGCCGATATGCCCGCCGCTAATACCGAAGGCCGCGCCCGTACCTGCGATAACGGGTGCGAAGGCGTTGGCCCACGTATGTGGGCGAGCACCATTGATCCAATCCTTGGCGGTCGCGGAATAATTACCGGCTGATGAAGTCATAGCCACCATTGTGCCACTGCGTAGTGGGCGTAAAGCAATCAGGAAGCTGGGGCCTGCGGTGGGGGCTAGGCGTTAAAGACTGCGGCGACGGCCTGGCGGTCTACCTTGCCGGGGCCGGTGGTGGGAAATTCCGCAAGGTGCTTTAAATCTTTAGGCAGCTGCCAACGGGGAAGTTCGGCGTCTTCGAGGGCCTCGAAGATATCGCCAAGCTCGGCATTACCGGTATAGGCGGCCACGATGGCTTGGCCCAGCCGCGGGTGCGGGATACCGACGACGCACGCCTCGGCAACACCGGGCACCCGGAGGATTTCGCGTTCCAAGACCTCTGGGTGCAGCTTCAACCCGCCGGAGTCGATGACATTATCGAGGCGCCCGGTGACGGTGAGGATGCCATCTTCGATGACGCCGGCATCGGAAGTGGCGAACCACCCGTTTCCGGGAAACGCCTCGTGGCTTGGGGCATTGCGGTAGCCCTGCGCGATGGTGGGCCCGCCGAGTAAGATGCGGCCGTCCTGGACGCGGGCCGTCGTACCGGGCAGTGGGCGGCCATCGTAGACGCAGCCGCCGGCGGTCTCGGAGGAACCGTAGGTGGTGGTGATAGTGATGCCCTGATCCGCGGCCGCGGCGTGCAGGCGCGGGTGGATGGCGGCACCGCCCACCAAGATGGCATCGAAACTCTGGAGCGCATCGATGCCCTCCGGCACATCCATGGCTTTGGCCAGCTGCAGCGGGGTGAGCGCGGTGTAGGTGCGGTCGCCGGTGCGGGAGAGCTCCGCGGCGGCGCGGGCGAAGGCTGAGATATCAAAGCCTTCGCTGAGA
This sequence comes from Corynebacterium sp. MSK310, assembly GCF_030227355.1. Taxonomy (NCBI): domain Bacteria; kingdom Bacillati; phylum Actinomycetota; class Actinomycetes; order Mycobacteriales; family Corynebacteriaceae; genus Corynebacterium; species Corynebacterium sp. MSK310. The sequence goes on along the minus strand of NZ_JASPFZ010000013.1, from coordinate 13,036 downwards.
TCGAGGCAGAGCGGATCCACCCCGGCCACCAGGGAACGGACGAGGACCTGGATGCCGGCGATGTGGTGGGCGGGCATCGCCAAGAGCCATTGCCCAGGGCCACCGAGGACCTGGTGGGTGGTATCGGCGCTGGCCACCAGGTTGGCTGGCGTTAATTGCGCGCCCTTTGGGGTGCCGGTGGACCCTGAAGTGGAGACCACGAGCGCGATGTCCTCTGCGATGGGCTCGCCGGCGCGCTGGGAATTGCGCAGGAGGGTGGCGCGGGTGGCATCGGCAAGCGGCAGCGGCAAAAAGCAGGACCTGCCGACAATGGCGGATTCGAGGTCCGGCAGGATGGCCGCGGGGTCATGCGGATCGACGGGCAAGGGGGCGAGGATAGTCACGGCACTAGATCTTAAGGCCACGGCGGGACAAACCCCGGTTGCGGCCGGGGTGAGTCGATACAGGGATCAGCGGTAGGTGTCCTCCTGATCAAAGGGACGTTCGTTATTGGCCTCGGCCTCCTTAATGCGGCGCAGCATCCACACGCGCGAGCCGAGCACGCCCGCGACGGCGAGGACCGCGAGCAGGATACAAAATGCGATGAGCACGGTGCGGGGCACTCCTTAGTAGTAATAGGGGAACTCGTCCCAGTTGGGCTCGCGCTTGTCCAGGAAGGACTGCTTGCCCTCGACGGCCTCATCGGTCATATAGGCCAGGCGGGTGGCCTCGCCGGCGAAGACCTGCTGGCCCATCAGGCCATCATCGGTGAGGTTGAACGCGAATTTCAGCATGCGCTGGGCGGTGGGGGACTTCATATTGATTTCCTGGCCCATGCGGATGGCGGCATCCTCGAGCTCGCCGTGGTCTGCCACCTCATTGACCGCGCCCATCTCATACATGCGCTGGGCATCGTAAGTGCGGCCCAAAAAGAAGATCTCGCGGGCGAATTTCTGGCCCACCATCTTGGCTAGGTAGGCCGAGCCATAGCCCGCATCGAAGGATCCAACGTCCGCGTCCGTCTGCTTAAAGCGCGCCTCCTGGCGGGAGGCCACGGTCATATCGCAGACCACGTGCAGCGAGTGCCCACCGCCGGCGGCCCACCCATTGACCACGGCGATAACCACCTTGGGCATGGTGCGGATGAGGCGCTGGACCTCCAGGATGTGCAGGCGGCCGCCTTCAACCTTGGCGCGGGCCTCATCGACGCTGGATTCATCCGCCGTGGCATCATCGTGGGCGTGCTCAGTGGCGTAGCGATACCCCGAGCGGCCGCGAATGCGCTGGTCGCCGCCGGAACAAAAAGCCCAGCCACCATCTTTTTGCGAGGGCCCATTGCCGGTAAGCAAGATCGTGCCCACATCCGGGGTGCGGCGGGCGTGATCCAAAGTGCGATACAGCTCATCCACGGTGTGCGGCCGGAAGGCATTGCGCACCTCCGGCCTGTCGATGGCGATGCGCACGATGCCATTCTTCCGACCGTCTGCCGCCAGACGGTGGTAGGTGACGTCTGTGAGATCCCCAAAGCCCTCAACCGGGCGCCACAATTCCTCACGGAATGGATTTTCGGTGCTGTATTTCTTTTGCTCGCTCATAGCGCCCAGCATAGTGGGCGCGAAAAAGTTTAGTCCCCATTCCCAACCCTCACCTCTACGCACTGCCCAGCATGCTGGTAATAATCGATACTCAATAACTGCGAGGGGTTACCCCGCAATGTACCCGTGTACCCTGTGCTGGCGCGGTCATCAATACGGTGGGAAGACTCGAACTTCCTCAACCCTTTAACGCCAAAGGGTGCCTAGATGTCCTCGAATTTCCCCTCGAAGGCGGGGGCATACTCGCTGCAAGTGCGTAAAGGCTACCGCCACGCGCGCGGCGTGGCATGACTAAAGCTTCGCTATGGAGTTATCAGTTCCGTATTCCAGTTCAACTGCTGGATGCGGGTATCAAGCTCCCGGTACTGCTTGGAGAGGTCATCGACCCGCTTGCGCAGCTCTGCTACCGGAAGCGTGGCCACGAACTTAATCTCCGCGCGGGAGTAGCGGTCCTGGCGCGCGCCCGCGGCCTGGGCGAGGTCGTGGTAGATGCGGCGGGTGCGCACGAGGCCATCGCGAAGCGCCAGCGCCTGCATCAAGTTCTTCTCGCCATCAAAATCGGTGGCCACGTTCGTGGCATTGATGGCCTGCACGAGCTTATCGATGCGCCCAGTAATGCCCTCCAACTCGCGCAAAAGCTCGGCCGGATCCTCGTCCGGGGTATCGCCCTCCTGCACGCGCACGACGGAGAGCAGGCGCTCGCGCAGCTCATTGAGCCGTTCCTGCGCCTGCGCGCGCTCTGCTAATGCCTCTGCCAGTAACATGGTTCCTCCTTCAGAGTAGGTAGGAACCAACGTAGCCGAGGCAGGGAACTGGGGTCAATGGTTTCTAAGGATGAAAGATGTTTTTATCCACTGCTTAATAGATTTCTTTGGCTGGGGTTCAGTTCTCATTACCCCTGATAGACTTCATCACGCGCACCAACCGCAACCCACCACGCTGGGGTTCAGTTCTCATTACCCCTGATAGACTTCAGGTGTTTGCCGCACCATGCGCCTGCTTTGCTGGGGTTCAGTTCTCATTACCCCTGATAGACTTCAAGACCTTGTCGCCCCATTGGGCGGCAGGCTGGGGTTCAGTTCTCATTACCCCTGATAGACTTCCGTACCACCACGACCCATTGCCGGTGAGGCTGGGGTTCAGTTCTCATTACCCCTGATAGACTTCAGTGCGGCCCAAAATGGGCCGTTTAACTGGGGTTTATTGGTGATCCTGTCTTAAAAAATTACCAGCTGAGATGGTTTATCTTCCACTTCAGCGGTCTCCGCCTTAGAAAACCTGATGGCTTTTGCCCACTGGTTATCAGTGATTGAAATGATCCTGATGTCACCACCTTCCGGAAGATGGGCTTTGATCTGTTTAACGGTAGAAGCGATTCGAGAAGATAAAGGGAAGTATTGGACGTAAACGCTCAATTGAGATCTGCAAAAACCGAGATCCAAGAGTTGATTTCGGAATTTGTTCGCCTCACTAGTCTGCTTCTTAGTTTTAACAGGTAGATCGAACATCACCACACACCACATTGGTTCGCTATCCTTCGCTGGCATCGAGGACCCCTTCCCATCGGGGCACACTTAAATCGCGAACGGCTCCCTCGACGTAGAGACCGTAGTGTTGGCCAAATTCATTAAAAACCGTGCTGAGGGATTTGCCACCAGCTTCAAACACACAAGTAAGGGCGTTGGAAATAGTTGTCTTTTGGGTAGACTCTAATTCCTCGCCATAATTAATTTTCGTGAATACGATCTGATCCACCATGGGCCTGAATGGCTCCATGAGATCGTCGACGAGTGCCCAGTTATTTCCGCGACCGTGGTGAAATACTCCGAGCGTTCCAGACAACCCGGCGCCGACGATGGCACGAATTCCGTATCCACGCAAGAGCGTGTAGCCATAATCTAGCGCGGAATTCCATCCAGGATCGCCAGCACCAGGTAAACGGGAAAATGCTTGGTCATGAGAAAGATAAGACCAATACTTTCGTGCAGCTTGGGCCTCCCGGTTCTCGGGATCCCCGGACTTTACTGTTCGCGAAAGCTTGACTAAGTCGTTTGCTCCCGTTTTGCCTAAAGCCTCCAACACAGATGCCTGACCGTGGATTTTGGCGGCGACTATTCGTGTCCAGGCTTGCTTTTTCTTAGGTAAAGAAAGTTGAGCCTGAGCTTGTTGTCGTGCTCCCAACCTTGAGTGCGGATTCCATGGATAGGCACCGGAGACTGGAACGCCTCGCCAATCGCAGACGATCAATGCAATGTCATAGTCTCCGAACTTTTGAAGTACAGCTCCGCTAATTGAACTCTTGGTGCCAACCAGAACCACTGCAATTTGGGATAGTGGTATTGCGACCTCGGCGGAATCGTCTTTGCCGATGACGAGTTGACCTCGAGAATAGCGAAGTGAACCGTGGAGACTCAGACAGTCTATTACCCGCCATCCAGCATTCATTTTCTTACTCTTCCTTCCAAGAAATTGGCAAGTGTGCATTGCTAGTCAGTCTGGCTCTACCCAACGCATCACGCCTGACAACTGTCGTATTGCCCGCATTAAAGACTTTGTTGATAGATACACGCCATCCCTTGGTATCAATAATTTTCCTAGATCCTAGTGCACAATCGTCGGGCAATCCTTCGGCGCTCATATGCAGTGGACGAAGAGTTAGCAATGAAGGTGAATCAAACCCGTCCAATCTCCAACGACGGACTAGGCTGAATTCGCTTTGCATTTCCTCGATAAGGCCAGTGCGGAAGGTGGATGTATCAATTATTAGCTCGTCATCAGTGACCAACCAACCAAGATACTCCGCTGTGTTTTCTGCTAGTGCCTTTCGCAGCTTTGGTTCTGCTTGGCGGACAGACATGGTTTGTGGTTTGAGCTCCACAGAAAATAGATCTTCGTGGCGGTGCTGCACGAGATCGGTGTTGTAGACACGAAGCATGCAGTAGATAGGTGCCTTTTTCCCGGGGATTTTATAAACGCGCGCATGGTGGAACCGGCTGAGTTTGGCGTACCCGCCTCGTACTTTGATAGCTCCCGCACCTACTGGGAATACTTCGATTTCATCTTCTGCGTCGTACCATGTCCCATGGACGCGAATCCGGCGGTTGGGATTCTCAGGTAGTCCGTCCTTTTCATCGAAGTCCGGTTCGCGGGTAAGGGCGCACCATAGGGCTTCGCTAGAAGCTCGGTCGATATCAGTAACGGATATGGCGTCACCAACCCGAATGGTCTTTAACTCGCTAATGGTGTCTTCGTGCGCGCGGCCGTTTCCTAGGCGCAAGCGCAAATTAGAGGTAACGACGATACGGTCTTCATCCAGAGCAATCTGCAATAGAACAGCCAGCTTCTGCATTTTGGGAATCCAAGCATTCCACACCGCACGGTGCTTATCATCGGAGCCAGTGAACTCTTTCCATTGCGAAGTGCCTTGTAGCAGCTGAGCTTCACGCTTTTTATTGGAGCGAATCGCCAGTGTCTCTGCTACATAGTTGTGAATGAATGCGACAACTGCCGCATCAACTGCGTGGTGGCGGCGGTCAAGACGGGATTTTCCGGTTCCATCAATAAACCGCAGCTTGTCCGTGATACCGGCGGCTCTGCGAGCTTCAGCAGTAAGAGCGCCGCGATAGACATTGACCGTCGCATTTTCCTCTTGGAAGCGTTGCGCCACTCGGCCGCGTAGTTCATTTGCCATCCACGCTACTGATTCCATGGAACGGGCATCTAAGGGCTCATCGACAACCGTGCGATTGAGTCTTTCGCATACGCTTTTGCGAAACTTCTGGAAGTCCTTTTTGGACATTCCGGAGTCCTCTGACCAGTGCCGTGTTCTATCTAACGCTTCTTTGACACTTACGCCTGGGATAGTCGACTTTTCGGCCCACACCGCAAAGGGGATGTTCTTCTTCGCAAGGTTGCAGCGGTGGCAAGTTGCAACCAAGTTATCTCTCGTATTGGTGGAACCCTCGCCTGCGCGTGGGACGATATGGTCCATCTCGCAGGTCGTATAGGTAATGGGAGAACCGCAATAAGCGCATTGACAATTTTGCCTTTGTACGGACTGGTAACGCCACAAATCAGAAGAGCGTACCTTTCCTTCGATACCGAGGTTTTCTTGCATTTTCTGAAAGAGCTCTCGGCTTCGTTTATGACGATTGTTATTTGCGCGGTCAATTTCGATTGCTTTGGATTTGCTGACGAACCCATCGCGAACGTGTTCAATTACTACTGATTTGGGAGCTCCTCATTCGTCTGCGGCAGCTTCTAACCATCGTGCTACCCCCTTGAGGACACGATCTACGGCAGGGTTGCCAACGGGTTCGCCAATCCGAGGAGCAGGAGGAGTCCAATCCTTGGGGATACCAAATTCAGCCAGACGTGCTTCATAAAGGTCTAGGTTTTCGTCGAGCATACGGTTGGTCAGGCGCATTAATGTGTCTTCGCTGTATGCGGCCCGTCCCATGGGAAGGTGAAGAGAATCTAGTTTTTCTTGTTCGGTCTCATCCAAATTTGTAAAGAAGGCTTGTACCTGTGCTCCTGCAGGGGAGTCGAAGTCCTCCACCTCTGAGTTTGACAGCGATTTAAGCATAGCCGCGCGTTCGTCATCTGAGGCGTTTTCCCACCAGTGGGCAAGGGATTTAACCTTGGAATCCAGGATAGTTCTATTGGTGTCATGTACTGGAGGCGTAGCGCCGGCGCGTTCGCCATCATCCGTCATTGTGGCGGTGCCGCGTAGTTGGCCTCGCTCAATATTTAAGATCTCGGCGATCTTTAGCCAGGACGGCTCCTCTTTCTTTGGGAGGTTGACTAGGTAATTAAAGACGATGAGCTTTTCGTCCCGGTCGAGAGGAACTGTGACGCCGTTACGGTAAATTCGGAGATTTCCAGTCAGAGCCGCAATTCGGTATTGCTGAAAAGCATCTGAAGCTTTGAGGGCGCGGAATAGCTTTGGTTGCAGTGGATCTTTGCCTACGCGTCCTTTCTGTGCGCCTTTGGGAGATTCCGCAGCGAAAACAAGATCCAAAATCTGCTTTCGTAGCGTGTCATCAATCTTTTGGACGCGACAGATCTCATTGATTTCACGGGCGTGGTCGATTTGGTGCAGCCTGGCAGAAATTACTGCTTGGTTAACCTGTTCTTGTGGTTTCTTCTTATCTTTTTGCTTACCACCACCGCGCAATCTATCTTTGCCAAATTGAGCAAAAGAAATTAGCTGACCGACGGTAGCGGTCTCAGGAATCTGACGCCCAGTGGAAGCTTCCAGTTCTTTGCGTATTTGTTCAAATGCATCGCTTGGCTTGTCGGGCGAGTAAAGGCTCGACACCTTCCAATATGGATTGCGCCAGCCACGGTGATTGGCAATGTGACGAAAAGCGATAGAAAGGTATTGTCCTCGCTGAGTATCGTCAGAGATATAACCATTGACAAGGGCTACGCGTGCATGCCAAGGAAGATAAGGATCGGAATAGCGCTCGAAGGGGAGTGTCTCCCACCCTTGTGCAGTGAGAAAATTTTCTAGCTTTACCATGCGGCGCCGTCGACGGCGATAAAGGCGGCGCGTTCGACGAGCTACACCAGAAGAAGCGAGTCGAGTTACTGCCCTTTTCTGTTGATCTGGATCTAGCCCAGAGTCGTGAATGAGCGAAACGGAGCTCAGGATGCTAACCGGCTGGTCATTGTCATCGACTTCGATGGCAGTGCACCCCAATGAGTAGGTGCCGACATCGATACCGACGCGGTATAGGAGAGACATAAGGATAAGCCTTTCAGATACAAGAAAAGCCGAACCCGAAGGTTCGGCTGGAGCATTCTTCAACGCCGGAAACGGGCCGACGCTTACTGAGGTTCAATTCTCGAGGTACATTCTATCCGATTATTTATTGGACTTGTTGATGCGATGAAAAATTTCCCTCTTTTGGGGTTAGTATAAATTGAATACAATGGACGGTGTGTGCTGGAGTGTTCTTACTTAGGTATTGATAAGTACGGCTGATAGTATGAACCTATGAACATCGATGACGTGCTCGACCGCGCCCACGTAGTCTCCCTCCCGCTGGCCGTGAAGTTTCGCGGCATCACCACGCGGGAGGCGTTGCTGATTGAAGGGCCTGCCGGTTGGGGTGAATTTGCGCCGTTCCTGGAATACGGGCCTGCGGAGTCGGCCGCGTGGCTGCGCGCCGGGTTGGAGGCGGCCTACGAGGGCTTTCCGGAGCCTGTCCGAGAGTGGGTAGAGGTCAACGCCACCATTCCCGCCGTTCCCGCTAGCGAGGTTCCGGCGATTGTGGATCGCTATCCCGGCTGCCGGACGTTCAAGATCAAGGTGGCGGAGAAAGGCCAGACGCTTGCCGATGACATCGCGCGCGTCCACGCCGTCCGCGATCACGTCAGCGCCCGCGGCGTTATTCCTGTGCTGCGCGTGGACGCCAATGGCGGCTGGAGCGTGGCCGAGGCAGTAGAAGCCGCCCAAGCGCTCATGCCGCTGGACTATATGGAACAACCCTGCGCGAGCGCGGAAGAATTGGTGGAGGTGCGCAGGCAGCTCATGCGCAATGGGCTTTTTGTGCGCGTGGCCGCGGATGAATCCATTCGCAAGGTTGAGGATCCGTACCGCGTGGCGGATCTGCAGGCGGCAGATGTAGCGGTGGTGAAACCCGCGCCGCTGGGCGGGGTGCGCCGCGTCCTCGACGTGGCACAGCACCTGCGCGAACGGCATATGGATATTACGGTGGCCTCGGCGCTGGATACCTCCATCGGCATCAATATGGGCCTAGCGGCGGTGGCGGCGTTGCCACAAATCTATGACGACGAGGACATCGACGTCACCCCGGCCGCAGCGGGCCTGGCCACGGGAAGCCTCTTCGAAGAAGACGTCACCGCGCCCCGCCAGCTACACGACGGCCACCTGCGCGCCGAAATCCTCGCCCCAGAACCGGACCGCCTGTCCGACCTAGCCGCGTCGGCCAACCGCCGCGACTGGTGGTTCGAGCGCCTGCGGGAATCGTGGCAATTCCTGTAGTTGCTCCTAAAGCATAAAAGCGCCTGGCAATTGCCAGGCGCTTTTATCTATCTAAACCTTAGACCAACTCGTGAGTGAGGTTGGCTGGGCGGGTGTAGGTATTAACAACCGGGGACCACTTGATGGCGTCGTCCACGATCTTCTGCAGGGTTTCCTTGTCGGCGTCGCCGTCGATGTCGACCTTAACGTTGACGTCGGAAACTCCTGGGCGCTTGTCCTCGCCCAAGTCACCAACGCCCCAGGTTGGGGAGAGGTCGATGTCGCCGACGATGTCGAGCTCCAGCTTGGTCAGGGTAACGCCACGGTGCTGGGCGATGGCCTGGATGCCAACGTTGATGCAGGCACCAAGACCAGCCTGAGCGACCTCGGTGGGGTTGGGTGCGGAGTCATCGCCAAGCAGCGGCAAAGGCTCGCCCACCTTAATGGTGTGGCCGCGCACGGTGGTGTTATTGCGGAAGAGACCGTCTGCCTCAGTGTGGGAGCGGACGTGCTTCTTAGCGCCCTCAGGGTTGTCGATGTTCTTCTGCGCTAGGTCGTTGAGCTTCTCGCCGTCAATGGGCTCGAGAGCGTCGCCTTCTTTGTGGTTCGGGGTGAGATCAGACATTAAATTGCTCCTTGTATCAGACGATTATTTACTGATGGCGCCATGGTAGCTCGAAGGTAAATATAAATCTAGAACGAGAGGTCTATTTTGTAGAGAAAGGCAGGTCTGTGATGAATAAAAATAAGGACACCGCATTTCCTGGCTTGTGAATTTAGAAATTGACACCATAGTGTACCTAGCCTAGGTTCATTCTGAACAAACCACTTGGTCTAGTTGAGAAAGAACATATGGTGCACAACCGAAACCTGTCGCGACGGCAGATACTGCGCAGTGCAGTGGCAATGGGTGGGGTAGCAGTAGGCTCGCAGATGCTATCTGCATGCTCCTCGCCGCGGCAGGAAAGCAACGCCCAGTCCGGAAAATCTGGGCAGGGCGGGGAAACCCTCACCATCGGATTCGTGCCCATCGCGTGCGCGTCACCGTTGGTTGCAGCCGATGGCTTGGGTGCCTTCGCAAAGCAGGGGCTCAACGTTGAGCTGCGCAAATTCGCGGGGTGGGCGGATCTCTGGACCGCCTATGCCACCGGCGCCTTAGACGTGGCGCACATGCTCTCGCCCATGCCGCTGGCCATCGATGCCGGGGCTACCAATGCCTCCCGGCCCACCGAATTGGCCTTTACGCAAAACACCAACGGGCAGGCACTGACCTTGTCCACCTCCCACCTGGATACCGTGTCGCGGCCTGAGGATCTAAAGGGCATGGTGCTAGGCATCCCCTTTGAGTATTCGGTGCATGCGCTCTTGCTGCGCGATTACCTCGTGGCCGGCGGGGTGGATCCGGTCTCTGATGTGGAACTGCGCCTCTTGCGCCCGGCCGATATGGTGGCACAACTTTCGGTAGGCACCATCGACGGGTTTATTGGCCCAGAGCCCTTCAACCAGCGCGCCCTGACTACCGGCTCGGGCCGCGCCTTTGTTCCCACCCGCCAGATGTGGGAAAACCACCCGTGCTGCTCGGTTGCCGTGGCCAAGGAAGTGGACCGAGACGTGCGCGACCGCGTGGTCGCGGCGCTGCACGAAGGTGCGCAGTACGTCGATAGCCCGCACCACGTCCATGAATCGGCCTCCATGCTGGCCAAGGAGAAGTACCTGAACCAGAAAGAAGAGCTAATCTCGCGGGCGCTGGCCGGAAATTACACCACCTGGGACGGCAAGGACCTGGTGGATCCACAGATGATTAAGTTCGGCGGCAGCACCTCTGCCACCGCAATTACGTGGATGGCCGCCCAAATGGCCCGCTGGGACCTGGGCGGAAAGGCAATGCCGCTGGATGACCAAGCGCTGCTAGATGTCACGAAATCCGTTTTGCCGCGCGAGGCCGATCTCACTACGGACCCAGTGGAGATCAACGGCCATACCTTCGATCCCCTGCACCCCACTGCCGGATACCAGCGTTAAGGACTCCCACGCTTATGACGACACTGAAAAATCAGAGCGCTCGCACCAGCACAGCGCACTCCACTGACACCCACTCAGCAGCGCCCCATTCGGGCCGCACCGCCAGCCGGAAGAAGCGGCGGGAGAGCCCGTGGAAGGCAATGGGCCTGGGTGTTGCGCTTTTCATTGCCTTCATCGCCATCTGGCAGGCGGTCGCGGCCGCGGGCTGGCTTTCCGATATCGCCCCCACTCCTGCGCGCACCTGGGATAGGGCCGTAGAGATCCTTTCTGATCCCTTCTACCGGGATGGGTCGGCCTCGGTGGGCATCTTTTGGCACATGGTGGCCTCTCTGCGCCGCGTGCTCATCGGCTTTGCCATCGCCATGGTGATCGCTATTCCGCTGGGCTTTTGGCTGGGGTCCTCGGCTACCTTCCGCCGCGCGACGGATCCCTTTGTCCAGATCCTGCGCCCCGTGTCCCCGCTGGCGTGGCTGCCACTAGGCCTGGCGCTGCTTCGCGATGCCGAAAATACCGCCGTCTTCGTCATCATCCTCTCTGCCTTGTGGCCGACGCTGCTCAATACCATCGAGGCGGTCCGTGGGATTCACCCCACGTATAAGAACCTAGCGGCCACGCTCGGCACGAACCGGATGCAACAGCTCCTCTACATCGTCGGGCCGGCTGCGCTGCCAGGGATTATCACCGGCATGCGGCAATCGCTATCGACCGCCTGGTTAGTCATCGTGGCCGCGGAAATGCTCGTCGGCGGCCAAGGCGTCGGTTTCTTTGTCTGGAATATGTGGAACCGCCTCGATATTGACGCCATCGTCGTGGTCATCGTGCTGATCGGTGTCATCGGATTAGCTCTGGATTACCTCGTTGCTTCCCTGCAGAAAGTGGTGCGCTATGACTAATGCCCATATCGAATTTGCTGGTATTACCAAAAGCTACGGCCCAACCAAGATCATTGGGGATACCTCAGTATCCATTGGGGAGGGCGAATTCGTATCCCTGCTGGGGCCATCGGGCTCCGGCAAGTCCACCATGCTGAATATGATCGCGGGCCTGGCATTTCCCTCTACCGGCGAGGTGCGCGCGCGAGGCGAGGCCGTGACCGGCCCAGGCCCAGACCGCGGTGTGGTATTTCAAAACCACGCGCTGCTGCCGTGGATGACGGCGCGTGGGAATATCGAATTCGGGCTGCGTTCGGCTCGCCCGGAACTATCAAAGGCGGAGCGCACCCAGATTGCACAGGAGTTCCTCGATGAGGTCAGCCTGGGCCATGCGGCAGATAGGCGCCCATCGCGGTTATCCGGTGGCATGCAACAGCGCGTCGGTTTGGCGCGCGCCTTTGCCATCGGCTCGGATATCTTATTGCTCGATGAGCCCTTCGGCGCATTGGATGCGCTTACCCGCCGCCAGCTGCAGTCGCTGTTGCTTAACGTGTGGGAAGAAAACCGCCGTACGGTGGTCATGGTCACCCACGACGTGGATGAGGCGGTTTTGCTCTCGGACCGCATCTTGGTGATGTCGCCGGGGCCAGAGGCCACCATCATCGAGGACATCGAAGTGGGCTTGCCCCGCCCGCGCAGCGGCAGCGAAGACTCCGCGGTGGTGGAGCGGAAAAATGAGCTGCGCGAGCGGCTGCTGGGGCTGCTAGAAAACGGCTAGAGCGAGAGGATGTTCCTATATAGGTTGTCAACTTCGTGGGTGGGCTTGTTGGGCGTGTGTTGACTTTAGGTTGCTGCGGCGTTGAGTCTTTTGCCTTCTTTGCGTTTTCGTTCATAGAATTGCCGGGAACGCTCGTGGAATCTGATCGATGCAAAAGACGATTGCCATAGGGCGTTCTTTAATTTTTTGTTGCCAGCCCGATTGGGCGAATTCGACATAAGGGCCTGACCCCCGAAATGTGGACACGTCGGGGGTAGCTGTGCTGCTTTAGTTAGTGTAGCTGAAGTCTCGGCTTCAAAGACATCAGGAGCTACAAGATTGCACCAGGAGTGGCGCCTTCGGGTGTTGTAGTCCATGCACCACCGGAAGATTTCCTGGCGGCAGCTGATTGGACTTTCAAAGAGTTTCCTATCACGCAGTACTTCCCGCTTTAAGGTGGCGTTAAATGATTCTGCCAGGGCATTATCGGCACTCGTTCCAACCGCGCCCATGGACTGGCGTACACCTAACGATGAGCAGTAGTTTCTAAATGCTTGTGTGAAGTGTCCCAGGTTTTGTTCCGTTTGAGTAGATGGGAAAATCTGGAACGTGCCGAGAAAATTTGACCAGGATGCCAAGGATCGTGTGGTCCGTCTCGTGGAAGACCGCATCTTGGCGGAAAACATGTCGATGTGGGCCGGGCTGGTTTTTAAGACCGGGCGGTTTGAGTGCCTTCCTGGGTTTGGTGCCATTGGTTGGCGTACTCAGTCGGCGGGATAAACCCTAGGCTCGAATGAGGATGATAGGTATTATAGCGCTT
>NZ_JASPFZ010000012.1:0-76146 GCF_030227355.1 Corynebacterium sp. MSK310 | reverse complement strand
TCCTGAAAAAGAAAAGCAAAAGGAACGCAGACAAACATAACCTGCCCCGGCATGGGGGCAGAGTTACGAATCCTGGGTGACCTCAAGCGGAACTGATAACAACGTAATGGGGTGCCAGCGCACCATAGATCGTGGTCAGGGGAATGAACACTGGTGACCAGATAGCAGAGCGCTTATGTCAGGCAATGCACCGGAGCATTCGGGTATCAATATGAGCAACAGAGCGCGCTCAAAACGTTCACACTATTGGCACTCTTAGTGGCACCGGGACATAGTCCATCCAACCCAATCTTGTTAAGGAAGGTTTTACTTAACTGCCTAACGGCAGGGGAACCGTATATTGCTTACGGTCTGTCACCCTTTTTACGCCCTGTGGGTAAAACGATTCCAGTCCTCGATAACGCTCGTTGAACGGTTCGAACCGAAACAGCGAACTCTGCAGGGTCAAGTCCGTTTGAGTGGTGTTTCTACCTTTCGATAGAGCATGCAGTGTGATGGTGTCAGGGGCCAGCGGTTGCGTCCACTAGTGTGGTGTATCTGTAACCCGTGGTAAGCCTCGTGCCGTTGCGGAAGGAAATAGTTGCCCGGAAAAATCAATAACCTCGGCGATTTACTCCTACTTTCGTAGTGCAGGGATCGTTCCGAGGCTTTCACAATAAAGCCTAGCGTTTCCATAATGAATAATCCAAGATCGACAATAGAACGGGACTTGACGCTGGAAAGTGGACACGTCGGGGAATAAGGCTGCTTGCCAGTGGGCCTACTTTAGTAGTCAAAATGTGTGGCGGCCTTGCGCAGGATGTCACATTCTTCGCGCAGTTGTGCTTGTTCTTTTTCTAACTGGCGGATCCGCTCGGAATCATCTACCGGCTGGGCTTTATCCTGCAGGGCTTTAGTGCGGGCGCGTTTGCCGGTGCCATGCTTCTTGACCCATGAATGCAGCGAGGCACGGTTGATACCGAGCTCTGCTGATGCTTTGTTCAGCGAGAGGTCCTCATTGTTCTCATAGAGGGCCACGGCATCGCGTTTGAACTGTTCGGAGTACCTGGACATGATAGTAGATTACCTTTCTTTCCAGCGCGACTGGGCTAGATATCAGGTGTCCACCAAACAGGGGCCCGGTTCAAGCTCGAGCGGATCCGGGGTGTGGGGAAGCTAGGGGCATCGGAAAGCGCATGCTCCCCGTCAAAACAGGAACAGCCCCGCCTCCTGGCATGTTCTCAATGCTGTTGGAGGCGGGGCTGGAGGTGCTTTAAGAGCGAATACTAGTTAACTCGGCCGGTTTCCTTGCGGTACTGGCGGTAGTAGCGGCGCCCATAGTGAATGGTGCCGGCGGCGGCGATGGCCACCACAACCAGGGAAATGACGCCGATGGCGATGGTCAGGCCGTAGTTGCCTTCACCTGCGGTGCCCAGCGGGGTGTCCCACACGCCGAGGCCCCAGATGAGGATGCCGGCTGCTGGCAGGCAAGACAGGATCAAGCCCATGCCGACCCACGTGGAGGTGCGGAGAAGGGAAGAGTGAGGAGCTGCGAAGGATACTGGGTCGTAGCCTTCGATGTAGTTGTCCTGAATCTTGCCGGAGAACTCCGGATACGTTTCGCTCTGGTAGTCAGCAACTACGTGGGTGTTATCGCTCATGGCGGAGTCTTTCTGTCTTTCTCTCGTTCCTAGTATTCCTACGGAATAACTCTAGCTTAGTCGTCCTTGCCACGGAAAGCAGCACGTGCACGTTCGCGGGTAACGGCAGATACTGCAGTCAGTGGGACGCCAGCCGGGCAGACATCGGCGCACTCACCGTAGAGGGAGCAGTGGCCGAAGTTGGATTCCAAATCAGCAACCATGTTGCGAGCACGGCTGCCGCGCTCTTCTTTGCCCAGCGGCATCATGGACAGGTGAACCAGCTTGGCACCGGTGAACAGGTGTGCCGCACCGTTCGGGCAGGCAGCAACGCAGGCACCGCAACCAATGCAGGCGGCGTGGTCCAGCGAGTACTCGGCGGTCTCGTGGTTGATGTGCATGGTATCGGCATCCGGTGCGGTGCCGGCATCCATGGATACGTAACCGCCCTGCTCCATCACGTGGTCCAGTGCGGAGCGGTCAACCACCATGTCCTTGATGACGGGGTACGCAGCGGAGCGGAAGGGCTCCAGCTGGATGGTGTCGCCATCGTTGAAGTTGAACAGGCGCTGCTGGCAGGCAGGGGTGTTCTGACCAGGGCCGTGTGGGCGACCGTTGACGGTCAAACCACAGGTACCGCAGATGCCCTCGCGGCAGTCAGAGGCGAAAGCGAAGGGCTCTTCGCCGCGCTCAATGTAGCCTTCGTTGACGTGGTCCAATAGCTCCAGAATGGACATCTGCTCGGAGGCATCATCCACCCGGACGGTTTCGAATTTACCTTCCTGGGTGGGTCCGGCTTGACGCCAGATCTCAAGTGTCAATTTCATTACTTGTAGTTCCTTGTCATCAGCGGGATCGAGTCAAAGTACAGGGGTTCTGCGTGGCGGATGAACTCGTTCTTGTTCTCGCCCGGCTCCCAGGCGGAAACGAAGCACCAGTTCTCATCGTCACGCTCGGCTTCGCCTTCTTCAGAAAGGTGATCTTCGCGGAAGTGAGCGCCGCAAGACTCATCGCGGTCAAGGGCGTCGATGCACATGAGCTCACCCAGGTCCAGGTAATCGGCAACGCGCAGGCCGTATTCCAGGACTTGGTTCATGTCATTCGCCTCACCAGGGATGCGGACGTTCTTCCAGAAGTCATCGCGCAGGGCGCGGATCTTCTCGATGGTGTCCTTCAGGTCCTCGACGTTACGGGACACACCGCAGCCGAAGTACAGCAGATCACCCAGCTGGCGGTGGTAGTGGGACGGACCGTGCGGGTCATCGCCGTGGACCTGCATCAGCTTATCGATGCGCTCCTGGGACTTCTGCACGGCTTCCTGTGCCTCAGCGGAATCCTCGGCCAGCTTGTCCTCGTTGAGGTGGTCAGCCAAGTAGTTCGGGATGGTAAACGGCAAGGTGAACCAGCCGTCAACGGAAGCCGAAAGCAGGGAGTTAGCGCCCAGGCGGTTAGCGCCGTGGTAGGTCCAGGAGCACTCACCGGCGGCGAAGAGGCCGTCAATAGAGGTCATCTCGTTGAAGTCGGTCCACAGGCCGCCCATGGTGAAGTGGCAGGTAGGAGCGATGCGCATTGGGGTCTCGTACGCGGACTCACCAATGGCCTCTTCATACATCTGAATGAGGTTGGAGTAACGCTCGCGGATCTTATCCTTACCCAGACGCTCGATTGCGTCACGGAAGTCAAGGTAGACCGAGTTCTTCAGCGGTCCAACGCCCAGGCCCTTGTTAATCTGCTGCGAGATTGCACGGGAGGCAACGTCGCGGGGGACCAAGTTACCGAAGGCCGGGTAGCGGCGCTCCAAGAAGTAGTCGCGCTCTTCATCCGGAATGGTGTTGGGGTCGCGGTCATCGCCCTCTTCCTTGGGCGACCAGATGCGGCCATCGTTACGCAGGGACTCCGACATCAAAATGGTCTTGGACTGCCAATCGGAGTTGACCGGCAGGCCCGTCGGGTGGAACTGCACGAACGCCGGGGAAGCCAGGTAAGCGCCCTTGTCATAAGCACGCATCATGGCGCTGGCGTTGGAGTTCTTTGCCAGGGTGGACATGTGGTAAACGTTGCCGTAACCACCGGTACCCAGGATGACGGCGTGGCCCGTGAAGGCCTTGAGCTCACCGGTAATCAGGTTGCGGGTAACGATGCCGCCCGCGCGCTTCTTGCCGTTTTCCTCGTAGGTGATGATGTCCTGCATATCGTTGTGGGCAAAAAGCTCCACATTGCCCAGGCCGATCTGACGGTACAGTGCAGAGGTCGTGGACAACTGCAGCTGCTGACCTGTTTGGCCACGGGTGTAGTAGGTACGGGAGACCTGCACACCACCGAAGGAACGGGTGGCCAGGGTGCCGCCGTACTCACGGGCGAACGGGGCGCCGATGGCGTTCATGTGGTCAATAACGCGAACGGACTCGTTAGCCAGGCGCCAGCAGTCGGACTCGCGGCAACGGTAGTCGCCGCCCTTCACGGTGTCCTTGGTGTGGCGGTAAGCGGAGTCGTTATCCACCTTCTTGGCGCGGGAGGCGTTGACACCACCCTGCGCAGCAATGGAGTGCGCGCGGCGCGGGGAGTCGTGGTAGGTAAAGACCTTGACGCCGTAGCCCAATTCACCAAGGGCTGCCGCAGCAGCACCCGCGGACAAGCCGGTACCTACAACGAGGACCTCGAACTTGCGGCGGTTCAGTGGGGAGACCAGGTTCATGTGGTCAACGTGGTGAGCCCACATATCCTTCATCGGCACGCCGTGCGGTTCCTGGGATTCCAGGATATTACCAGCGGAGACGCCCTCAACGCTGGACTTTGGGTGCGAGAAGTTGGGGTGTTCACGCTTGAGTTCAGTAGTAGTCATGGGTTCCTATCTCCTTTAGCTGACCAAGCCCAGGGCAACGGACAAAGGCATAACGATGTTGCCGATGCATACAACGGCCGGGATGATGTACGCCAAGACCAAGAAGGTCTGACGCCATTTTGCACCGGTGATACCCAGGTCAGATGCGGCGAGGCGGATGCCGTGGGTCAGGTGCAGGAAGAGGCAGCACATTGCCAGCACGTAGAAGATTGTGACCGGCCAACGGCTAAAGGTTTCGATCATATTGGCCTTGACAGAGCCTTCAACGAAGCCCTCTGGGGCCATCGGCTGTACGCCCAAGGTGAGGTCCAGCAGGTGGAAGATGATGAAGAGCAGCAGCACTACACCGGTCACCAGCATGGACTTGGTGGCGAAGGAATCCAGGCCACCCATCAGGTTGGTGCGCTTGAACTTGCCGCGGGATGCCTTGGAGCGGGAAGCCAAGGTAAAGGCACCGTAGATGTGGGCAAGGATTGCCACGATCAGCACGATGCGGATGATCCACAGGGCAGAGCCGTGCGGCAGCAGCGGTTCACCCATCGAGCGCAGGAACTCGCCGTACTCATCCAGTGCGGGCTCACCGTTGTGTGCCGGCATGTACAGCTTCAGGTTGCCGGCCATGTGGCCGACCACGAAAAGCGCAAAGAGCAAACCGGTGACGGCCATGATGAGCTTCAGTACCCACGATGGCGTTCCGGAATTCTGACGAATTGGTTCATTAGTGATGTGGCCGTGAGCAATTGCCTCACGGTCCGGATTTCTTAAAGTCATGACACCTCCATAGTCGTACTTACCTTAACCGGGCTTAACCGCTGGTTACTAGTTATTTTCGAGCAGCCATTCGCTCCTGGTTCGCAGGCACGATCAGGCGGTGAGATCTTTTAGGTAAGGGTATCCTGAGAACAAGAATGCGAAAACGCTGTCACCTTGGCCACCTTCATTTACGCAATACAGATGTTTCATATTTATGAACCAAACTGTGAGCTTCACCACTCCGTGTTACGCGAGTGATTAACCCACCCCTTTATGTGTCAAACTTTCGCATGAAACCCCACAAACCCGGTGTCCAGGTAGCGAAGAGTCTTCACAAAATTTTCGCCATAAAGATGCACACGCGCGCTTTCTACTAGTAATCTTTGGCGCATGAGTAAGACGTATGTGGGCTCTCGCCTTCGCCAGCTTCGCCGTGAACGCGATCTCAGCCAAGCCTCCCTAGCTGGCACCCTCGGCCTTTCCGCCAGTTACGTCAACCAGATTGAACACGACGTCCGCCCGCTGACCGTGCCGGTTCTCCTGCGCATTACCGAGGTCTTTGGCGTCGATGCCACGTTTTTCTCCCGCGATGATGATTCCCGCCTCCTCGCAGAGATCCAGGACGTCATCCAAGACAAGGAACTGTGCCCTTCCCCAGTGGAACTGCAGGAGCTTTCGGAGCTGGTGTATAACCACCCCACCGTTGCCCGCACGCTTGTCGATGTACACCGTCGCTATCGCAATGTGCGCGATAAGCTGTCGCTGGCTACGGATACGAGGAGGACATCGGAAAGCGCAGCTGCCTTATCCATGCCACACGATGAGGTGCGCGACTTCTTCTACGCCCGTCAGAATTACCTGGACGGGCTGGATCACCGCGCGGAGGAACTTGCCGGTGAACTCGCCGTTTCTGGGTTCGGCATTCGCGATACCGAGCAGGCGCTGGCAAACCGGCTGCGCGAGGAACACGGCGTAGAAATCGAGCTGACGGCGCAGATGGATGGCACGCTGCACCGCTTTGACCGCGAGAGCGGGCAGTTCACGCTCGCCTCGCGCCTGAGCGAGGGCCAACGCGCCTTCCGCATGGCCGCCGAGCTCGGCCTGCTCGAGGCCCAAGACCAGATCTCCGCGCTGGTGGCCGATGAGCCCTTTACCTCTGATGCCTCCCGCAGCCTGGCGCAACGCGGCCTGGCCAGCTACTTCGCCGCCGCCACGCTCATGCCCTATGCCATGATGCACAGCGAAGCCGAGCGCGCCGGCTACGACGTGGAGTATCTGTGCCAGGTCTTCGGCGTGGGATATGAGACAGTCGCATCCCGGCTCTCCACCCTACAGCGCGATAACCTGCGCGGCATTCCCTTTACCTTCGTGCGCGTGGATCGTGCAGGCAATATGTCCAAGCGGCAATCCGCCACCGGCGTGCACTTTTCCAATAACGGCGGCACCTGCCCACTGTGGAATATCTACGAGACCTTCACCCGCCCGGGGGTCATTTCGCGCCAGCTCGCGCAGATGCCCGATGGCCGCAACTACCTGTGGATTTCCCGCGCCGTGCAGCACCACCAAGGACGCTATGGCGATACTAATAAGCTCTTCGCCATTGGCTTAGGCTGCGAGGCCCGCCATGCCGACCGCACGGTCTATGCGGAGGGCCTTGACCTCACCAATCTCCACGCAGCCACCCCCATCGGTCCAGGGTGTCGGACCTGCGCCCGGGAAAACTGCTCGCAGCGCGCTTTCCCGCCCATCAACGAGGCGATCGATATCGATATCCACCGCTCGGCGGTCGCGCCTTACTAGCTGGGCTTTTAGCCGCACACAGCGAAACGGCACCGCGGTCCTCCTTTCTGGAGAACGCTGCGGTGCCGTTATGCGGTATAGGGGCGCTTGTTTAGAGGTTGATCATGTGGCCGCTGATGCCCTCGGCGGCTTCCTTCATGGCCTCAGACAAGGTCGGGTGGGTGTGTACGTTGCGGCCGATTTCCTCAGTGGTCAGGTCGAAACGCTGCGCCAAGGTCAGCTCAGGCAAGAGCTCCGAAACGTTAGAGCCCACCATGTGTCCACCGATGAGCTCGCCGAACTCGCCGTCAGCAATAAGCTTGACAAAGCCAGCGGTCTCATTCAGGCCGGCTGCCTTACCGTTTGCGGAGAACGGGAAGGTAGCAACCTTGATGTCCTTATCCGGGAACTTCTCCTTGGCTGCCTCTTCGGTGTAGCCAAAGGATGCGACCTGCGGGTTACAGAAGGTAGCGCGCGGCATGTTGTTGTAGTCACCCAAGAGCTGGGTTTCTGCATCAGCAATGGTTTCTGCCGCCACGACGCCCTGTGCCTCTGCCACGTGTGCCAGCTGCAGCTTCGCGGTGACGTCACCGATGGCGTAAATGTGGTCAACGTTGGTACGCATACGGTCATCGATGTCGATGGCACCGCGCTCAGTCAGCTCAACGCCAGTGTTCTCAAGGCCAAAGCCCTCAACGCGTGGGGCGAAGCCGATGGAGATCATGGCGCGATCCACGGTCAGGGTGTCCTGCTTGGAACCGTCCTTGGATTCCACCTCAACGGTGACATCGTCGCCGTTGTCCTTCACAGAGGTGGTCTTGTAACCGGTCAGGAGTTTAACGCCGAGCTTCTTATACTGCTTGGCAATCTCCTTGGATACGTCCTTGTCCTCGTTCGGCAGGACGCGGTCCATAAACTCCACGATGGTAACGTCCACACCGTAATTGGCCAGCACGTAAGCAAACTCCATGCCGATGGCGCCGGCGCCCACGATGACCATGGACTTCGGTGCTTCCTCGTTCAGGATCTGCTCTTCATAGGAGACGATATTGCCGCCGAGCTCAACTCCAGGCAGGGACTTGACCACGGAACCGGTAGCGATGATGCAGTCATCAAAGGTAACGGTCTTACCCTCATCATCGCCCTCAGTAATCTCAATGGTCTTATCGTCCTTGAAGGAACCCAGACCGTTGATCTCGGTGATCTTGTTCTTCTTCATCAGGTAGTGAACGCCCTTGACGATGCCCGAAGAAACCTTGCGGGAACGCTTGTGGGCTACACCGAAATCAAAGGAAACATCGCCGGAGATGCCAAAAGCCTTCGCCTCGTGGTTGAAGGTGTGGGCGACTTCTGCATTCTTCAGCAGCGACTTGGAGGGAATACAGCCTACGTTGAGGCAGACTCCGCCCCAGTACTGCTTTTCAATAACAGCGACTTTCTTTCCAAGCTGAGCTGCGCGGATGGCGGCAACGTAGCCGCCAGGGCCCGCACCGAGTACTACTACGTCATAATGTTCGTTAGTCACGCCCTACAGGATACGTAACTTTGTCCTCAATGTCGCGTAATTGGTCACACTTGGGGGCACCCCACCCCATGCGGCGGTGAGGAGAAGGAAAGGGCCCTGCAAAGGGGGCATCGGCAAGCAGCAGATGCACCTCCGCAGGGCCCTTAAGCATTCGTGGACTTAAATCACGCCCAAGGATGCTAGCAGCGTGGAATATGCATCCATTGCAGAGTGGATGAATGGCCCAATGAATTCATTGAAGGACACGAGGGCGGAATCAAAAAGGTTCATTGCTGTTCTTTCTCTTGATGGGGCGCGAGTACACAATCTCGCTGCTTAGCTTTTCACACTAAAAGCACTAACGCAGCCGCTACTGATGTTATTACAGGCGCCAACCACGTCACGCTGTGCTTCATTGGGAAATTATGACATAGAAACCTCAGTTGTCATAGCGTTACTTATCATTGATAGCGGAAAAGGCAATGAAGGTATGCCTACCCCCGCTACTCCCCCACATCAGTGAAAGTCTTTACCGGCAAGCATTTATTGGGCAGTATTAATGGTTAGGTCTACATGTAGGAATACTGAATATACTTCCCTCAACATGCCGATTTTTCGCGGCCGAAGTATAGTTATCGAGTCCACTCCCCACTGGAAAGAAGCACCATGAAGCGTCTTAATTCTATCCTCGCGGCAGCTGCGGTTTGCACGGGCTTAGCTTATGCCCCCGTGGCGGGCGCAGCCGAGCTCACCCCGCAGCAGGTGGCGGGCGATGCCGCACAGTCCACGATTTCCCCGCTGGAACCTACCCCGGAGATCGAGGGTAAGTCCTGGTACAAGAAGTACAAGGACGACGCGCGCGTTGAAATGCTCGAGGCAACCTCGCCGGCAATGAATGACCGGAAGATTCCGCTAGCCGTCATCCGCGCCAAGAGCGAAAACCGCCCAACCATTTACCTGCTCAATGGCGCAGGCGGAGCAGAGCAAGACATGGACTGGCTAAAGCTTTCTGATGCCGTTGATTTCTACCACGAAAAGGACGTCAACGTTGTAGTCCCGCAGGCCGGTGCGTTCTCCTACTACACCGACTGGATCTCTGAGCCGAGTTCAAAATTCCTGCAGGGACCGCAAAAGTGGGAAACCTTCCTAACTAAGGAACTGCCGGGCGCCATTGAAAAGCACATCAACGCGGATAACCACCGCGCCATTGCCGGCATGTCCATGTCCGCTACCTCTTCCCTGCTGCTAGCCCAGCACAACCCAGGCTTTTACGATGCAGTGGGCTCATACGCCGGTTGTGCCGCTACCGCTTACCCACTGGAACGCAAGGGCGTAGAGTTGACGGTCAACCGCGGCGGCGGCAGCGTGGATCAAATGTGGGGTCCGTACGGCTCCGAGACCAACCGTTACAACGACGCCATGATGAACGCTGAGAAGCTACGCGGTACCGAGCTATACATTTCTTCCGGTTCTGGCTTGGCCGGCGAGGAAGATACGTTCTCCTATATCCAATCCAAGGGCTACAATCCGCTACAGGCAGCGCAGGGATCCGCCACCCTGCAGATTGAAGGCGGCGCCATCGAGGCCGGGGTAAATTACTGTACCCACAATTTCAAGGCCAAGCTTGACCAGGCCGGCGTGCCAGCCACCTTTAACTTCCGCAATACCGGAACCCACTCGTGGCCGCACTGGAACCAGGATCTGAAGGATTCTTGGCAAGTATTCGAGAAGGCATTCAATAGCTAAATTTTGGCTGTGCCTGACGGGCGGTAGGATCGCAATATTATGACATTGCTTCCTACCGCCTTTTCGCGTGCGCATACTGATCCTTATACCGGCGTGGACTTCAACCTCGGTTTTGAAGTCACCCACTACACGCTGGACTTGAACTACCGCGTGGAGCCAAACCTGTTGCAAGGTGAGGCCATTTTAAGCGTGCGCGCGGTGGAAGAGCTGACCTCCTTAACTTTGGACCTCGGCGGGGCGATGGTGGCCCGGCGAGTGACCGCCAAGCACGCGCCGCGGGTGGCTAAATTCCGCCAATCTTCGGGGAAGCTGCGTCTGCGTTTTGCAGACGAGATTCCTGGCGGAACTGAGTTTGAGCTGCACATTCGCTATGGCGGCAGCCCGCGCCCCATCCGCACCACGTGGGGCGAAATTGGCTGGGAGGAAACCGAATCCGGCTCGTTGGTGGCCAGCCAGCCTAATGGCGCGCCCAGCTGGTTCCCGTGCGATGACACGCCTTCAGAAAAGGCGACGTATGACATCATCATCACCGCCGATAGCCCCTTTACCGTCATTTCCAATGGCGAATTGGTCTCCCGCAAGGCCGGCGGTTCCACCACTCGGTGGCACTACCGCACACGCCACCCCATGGCCACGTACCTGGCAACGGTGCAGGTAGGCGAGTTTTCTTCTTATTCGCTGGGGGCTGATACCCAGGCGTGGGCGCCGGCGTTCTTGCGCGAGCGCGTGCGCGAAGAATTCTCCCGGCAGCAAGAGATGGTGGATTTCTTCTCCTCTATCTACGGGCCTTATCCTTTCCCCGCCTATCAGGTCGTCATTGCCGAGGATGAGCTGGAAATCCCCCTCGAGGCCCAGGGCCTGTCCATTTTTGGTTCCAACCATGTGAAAGGCGATCACGCCTTCGAGCGACTCATCGCACACGAGCTTTCCCACCAATGGTTTGGCAATTCCGTTGGCCTTTCTGCATGGAAGGATATTTGGCTCAATGAGGGTTTTGCCTGCTACAGCGAGTGGTTGTGGGGTGAGCACAAGGGTGCCTCCTCCGCGCGCGAGGCGGCGCGCTCGCATTACCAAGTTCTGATGCGCAAGCGCCAAGACATCAAGGTTTCTGATCCCGGTGCGCGCGATATGTTCGATGACCGCGTGTACAAGCGCGGGGCCCTCGCGGTGCACGCCATTCACCGGCTGCTTGGCGATGCCTTCTTCCCCACCCTCACCTCCTACCTCACCCAGCATCAACACTCCGTGGTTCAGCCCTCCGATCTCCTCTCGTCCTTCCGGGGGGCTGCGCCGGACGCCGCTCTTTTCGATGCCACCGTTGCCGCATGGCTCGATGAAACCGCGTTGCCCAAGTTTCCGGACTAGTGGTTTTGGTTGCGTTTTAGGTGCGTTTTGGGCGTGTTTGGTTGCGGCTGAGCCCATTCTAGTGGGGAATGTACAGTCTATTGACCAATTCCTTTCTTGCGGTTGCGCTGGTGTTTTATTGACCTAGAATAGAACATGGAAGCGAAACAGGAAGGAGGGAACCATGGAAACTGCTAAGCATACAGAAATCAATTCAGCGATTTCTGATGTGGCTGCGGGGCTTACGCGCCTGCGCAACCTTATGCAGAATCCGGACGATCTCTCCTTCGAATTGCTCCACCCTAACTTCGAGCATTTAGAACGGGCGCTGGGCAATAAATCCACTATCGATGCCGCCTTTGCCTTTATTGCAGAGCGCGATGATGCCGGCAGGCGGGTCGGCTCCTCTAAGGCTAAGGACTATTTAGTCGCCCGCCTTGGCCTCACGGAGTCCGAAGCCGCCGCACGCCTGCGCAACGGCAAGAACCTCTTTGCACCCATCGAGGATCCTGAACCTACTCCCCCGCCAGCAGACGACGAGGCAGACGCGGCCGCGCAAAAGAAAGCCGAGGAGGAAGCGCGCCGCCGCGCCGAACGTGAGCGCCGCGCGGAAGAACAGCGCCGCAAGAAGCTCTTCGAGGAAGACCCTATCCCAGAGCGCATCCTCAACCTCATCGAACGGGAGCTGCGTAACCTCAATAAGTTCGCGGTTCCTGGGCCGCGGGAGCTGCGCAATAAGGCTCTAGAGGAGGCTAAACGCCGCTCCTATGAGTCCCTGCGCGATTGGCTGCGGCAGGCTATCCGCAAGGCGAATAAGCATGCCGTCGATCCCTCTGGGAAGCGCGACCCACACGCGGCTACCCGCAAGCGCCGGTTCAGCATTTCTAACCAAGATGCAGACGGTGGCGTGCACATCTCCGGTTACCTCGATGCCTCCGCCGCCGCTGTCTTGGCCAGCGCTTTCGCCCCTGCCAAGAATAAGGGCAGCGAAAGCCTGAGTCCCGAAGACGATACGCGCACCTATGCCCAGCGCATGGCAGATCAGTTGACTGCGGCACTGGGGAGCTACTTGTCCGCAGGCCAAAAGAAATCGGACGGTCTCGGTTCCTTCTTCGTCGCCACCACTCTTGAAGAGCTACAAGCGATGAGCAGTGACACCCGCTTTACCACGAGCGTGGGAATCGACCTATCCCCGCTCGATCTTCTCCGCTTGGGCGCCGCGCAGCACGACTTTTTCTGCGCCGTTGATGACAAGGGCTTCCCGCTCGAGCTCGGGCGCACCAAGCGCACCGCTTCGCTGTGGCAAAAGCTGGCGCTCGCCGCCAGTGAAATCGTATGCACCCACCCAGACTGCAACCGGCCGTGGCAAGACTGCGATGTTCACCACCTGCAGGCGTGGTCCCACGGGGGAGCTACAGACCTCCGGAACCTGACCCTGTTATGCCGCCGACATCACGTGGACAATAACGATAACCGCGATGGCCGTAATGGCATGGGGCATGCGGAAAGAGACCCGGAAACGGGCCGGGTGGGTTATCGCTCGGCGCATACCGGAGGTCTTTCCCCCTCGGTAGAGCTCAATGACTCCCCCGCTGCGGAGCAAGCCCCGGCGCGCAAGCTCACCGACCCGCCTGCTCAGCCTCATGAACCGGTGGATTCACCACCCAGTTTCCCGGCCGATTCGCCATCCACTTCCGGGACGAACTCACCACCTAGTCCGCCACCTCCCGGCGCAGCGTGACCATGCCCTACTACCCACCCTCTACCGTGCTTTCGGGCCGTACGATCATGTCGTGCGGCCTAGAAGTGCGTGTACAAGCATTTTGGGACTGTCCACGCGCAGAGCTTTTACGGACTGCCCTACACTGGAGACTCATGCACACCATGCTCGTTACTGGCGGCGCCGGCTTCATCGGCGCCAATTTCGTGCGCCTCATGGCCAAGGTGCGCCCAGATACCCGCATCACTGTTCTGGATAAGCTGACCTATGCCGGCAACCGGGATAATCTTGCGGGGATCGATGTGGAATTAGTGGAGGGCGATATCGCGGATGCTACGGTGGTGAATCCGCTCGTCGCCAAGGCGGATATCGTCGTGCACTTCGCCGCCGAGTCCCATAATGATAATTCCCTGCGGGATCCCTCCCCGTTTATCCAGACCAATGTGGTGGGTACCTATACCCTTCTGGAGGCGTGCCGGGCATGCGATGTTCACTTTCACCACGTTTCTACCGATGAGGTCTTCGGGGACTTAGAAATTGGGGCGCATACCAAGTTCACTGAGGAAACCGCCTATGCGCCCTCCAGCCCTTATTCGGCCACCAAGGCGAGCTCCGATCACCTCGTGCGGGCATGGGTCCGATCCTTTGGCCTGCGCGCCACCATTTCTAATTGCTCGAATAATTATGGGCCTTACCAACACATCGAAAAGTTCATTCCGCGCCAAATCACCAATATCCTTTCCGGGCATACGCCTAAGCTCTATGGCACGGGTGAGCAGGTGCGCGACTGGATCCACGTCGACGATCACAACGCGGCAGTGCTAAAAATCATCGAGGAAGGGCGAATTGGTGAGACGTATAATATCGGCGCTGACCAGCCGGACATCGATAATAAGCGCATCATCGAGATGATCTGCGAAATCATGGGACATACCCAAGGAGGTCGGGCTCTGTACGAGCACGTAGCTGACCGCCCCGGCCACGACCAGCGCTATGCCATGGATGCTTCCAAGCTGCGCCGCGAATTGGATTGGCAGCCCCGTTATACCGATATCCGGGCGGGACTAGAAGATGCCATCGCCTGGTATCGCGATAACGAAACTTGGTGGCGCTCACAAAAGGATTCTGTAGAAGCCCGCTATAAAGAGCAAGGACAGTAATTATGCAGGTACACAACACCGCCATTGAAGGCCTAAGCATCATTGAATTGGACGTACACGGAGATAACCGTGGCTGGTTCAAGGAGAACTGGCAGCGCGAAAAGCTTGCTAAGGCCGCACCAGATCTGGCTTCGTTCCAGCCGGTGCAAAATAATATTTCTTATAACCGCACCGGTGCCACGCGCGGGCTGCACGCTGAGCCTTGGGACAAGCTCATCTCCGTCGCGCACGGCAAGATCTTTGGTGCCTGGTGCGATCTACGGGAAGGTTCCGCAACCTTCGGCGAAATTGTCACCCATGAAGTGGGGCCAGAGACCGCCGTATTTGTGCCCCGCGGGGTTGCCAATGGTTTTCAAGCCCTCGAGGAAACTTCCTACTCCTACCTGGTTAACGAGCATTGGTCCCCCGAGGCACGCTATACCGGAACCAACCTCGACGCTGTGGAGTGGCCCCTCGAACCACGCGAGGTTTCAGAAAAAGACAAGCAACTGCCAGCGC
Organism: Corynebacterium sp. MSK310; assembly: GCF_030227355.1. Lineage (NCBI taxonomy): Bacteria > Bacillati > Actinomycetota > Actinomycetes > Mycobacteriales > Corynebacteriaceae > Corynebacterium > Corynebacterium sp. MSK310. The sequence continues at coordinate 61,181 of NZ_JASPFZ010000012.1, read as the reverse complement.
TTGCAGATGTAGAGCCCATGCCACCCCGCAAAATCCTCGTGACCGGTGCGAATGGTCAGCTTGGCCGGGCGCTGAAACGGGTCCTCAAGAATGCCGAGTTCTGTACCCGCACGGAGTTCGACATCACCAATCCCCCGCAGCGCCAGTGGAAACAATACGAAGCCATCATCAACTGCGCCGCCTACAACGACGTCAATGGCGCCGAGGACGATCGCGCCGCCGCCTGGGCCGTAAACGCCGAGGCGCCAGCCAAACTCGCCCGCATCGCTGCCGAAAACCAGCTGACCTTCGTACACGTATCCAGCGACTACATCTTCGATGGATCCAATGAGCTGCACACTGAAGACGAGATCCCCTCGCCCCTATCCGCCTACGGGGCGTCGAAGGCTGCTGGTGAAACCGCCGCTCAGACTGCACCGCAGCATTATGTTGTGCGCACCTCGTGGGTGTTTGGCGATGGCCCGAATTTCATCGCCACCATGCGCCGCTTCGCCGAAGCGGATAAGGAGCCGAAGGTCATTCATGACCAGCGCGGGCGCCCCACCTTCGCTGAGGATTTGGCCAAGGGCATAGCGCATCTCTTGCGCACCCGGCCCGAGTACGGGATTTATAATATCTCCAATTCCGGCGATACCGTCGGGCGCGATGAAATGGCGATGTCCGTATTCATCGGCTTGGGCCATGACCCATCAGAGGTCACGCCGGTAAGCACCGAACAGTATCGGGAAATCGCCGGCCCCGAGGCACCACGGCCCAAAGAATCAACGCTTGCCCTAGATAAAATCGAGGCCACGGGATTTTCGCCGCAAAATTGGCGGGCCGCCCTGGCCTTGTATCTCGCACTGTACCCCAGCGAACCCAGCAAGGCCAGCGAGGAGTAACGATGAAAGGCATTATCCTTGCCGGCGGATCCGGAACGCGGCTTTATCCCATCACTAAGGGCATCTCTAAGCAGCTCTTGCCCATCTATGACAAGCCGATGATCTACTACCCGTTAACCACGCTCATCCAAGCGGGCATTCGGGAGATCCTCATCATCACCACCCCAGAGGACGCTGGGGCGTTTCAAAGGCTCTTCGGGGATGGATCCCAGCTCGGGCTGATGATCGATTACGCCGTGCAGCACCGGCCCGAAGGGTTGGCGCAGGCTTTTTTGATTGGGGAGGATTTCATTGGTGATGACAGCGTTGCGCTGGTCCTCGGCGATAATATCTTCCACGGCTTCGGCGGGGAACTAAGCCAGTGCCGCAATCCAGAGGGCGGCATCATCTTTGCCTATGAAGTCTCGGATCCGCAGCGCTACGGCGTCGTCGAATTCGACCAGGCGGGCCAAGCGCTCAGCATTGAAGAAAAGCCGGCCGAGCCGCGATCTAATCATGCCGTCGTCGGGCTGTATTTCTACGATAATTCTGTCATCGATATCGCTAAGTCCATCACGCCAAGCGATCGCGGGGAGCTCGAGATTACCTCCATCAACGAGGCCTACCTGCGCCGCGGCGCGCTAAGTGTGCAGCGCCTCCACCGCGGTAGTGTTTGGCTGGATACCGGCACCGTCGATTCCATGAGCGAGGCCGCCGCCTACGTAGAGGTGATGCAGAAAAGAACGGGCATCATCATCGGTTCCCCCGAGGTAGCGGCCTACGAAGCCGGATTCATTTCCCAGGCGGAGCTGGAAGCGCTAGCCCAGCCCCTCCTCAAATCCGGCTACGGAGAGTACTTGCGCGATTTTTAGTAGCCACGCTCGATGTACTCGTCGATGCGCGCCGCTTCCGCGCCCACCGTCGTGGCATCGCCGTGGCCCGGCAAGACCTTCGTATCATCCGGCAAATTGAATACGACGTTGCGCAGGGATTCGATGATCACATCGAAGTCCGAGTACTTGCGCCCCGTTGCGCCAGGGCCGCCGTTAAACAGGGTATCGCCAGACAAAAGCGTGCCATCGACGTAGAGGACAACACAGCCCGGCGAGTGGCCCGGGGTGTGGTAGACAGTGATCTTCTCACCGTTGATGTCGAACTGGCCGTTATCGGCTAGGTCGATGTAGTGGGCATCGCCATTGGCCTCTTGCCACAGCATGTCATCGTCCGGGTGCATGTAGACATCCGCATCAAAGCGCTTTGCTGCTTCCGGCGCGAGCTCGCAGTGATCGTTGTGGCCGTGGGTCAAGATGATGCCCTCAACCTTGCGATCGCCCACCAACTCTGCCACGGCATCGAGGTCGTGGGAAGGGTCGACGATGTAGACACTGGAGGCATCGCCAAGCACGTAGACGTTATTGTCCACGTCCCATTCGCCGCCGTCCAAACGGAACTTTCCGGAAGTTACCGTGCTTTCAATCTGCATTAAAATTCCACCACCGAACGTAGTACCTTGCCGTCCTTCATAGTTTGGAAGGCAGACTCGACATCGTCAAGCGCGATGCGCTCAGAAACAAACTTATCCAGCGGGAAGTTGCCGGCCTTGTGCAGGGCAACGTATGCGGGGAAGTCACGCTCCGGCAAGCAGTCGCCGTACCAAGCCGGCTTGATGGAACCGCCGCGGCCGTAAAGGTCGATGGCCGGGATGTCCACGTGGTCGGTCAGGTTAGGCACGCCCACCATCACCATGCGGCCGGCGTGATCGCGGGAGTAGAAGGCCTGGCGCCACGTCGGCTGGATGCCCACCGCGTCGATGGAAACATCCGTGCCGAAGCCGCCCGTGAGATCGCGCACCGCATCGATAACCTCCTGCTCCGACATGCCCTTCGAGCAAATGGTGTCGGTGGCACCGAACTCGCGCGCCGTCTCCAGCTTGGACTCATCAATGTCTACGGCGATGATCTTCGCCGCGCCCGCCAGCTTCGCACCAGCAATCGCTGCCACACCGACACCGCCGCAGCCGAAGATGGCTACGGACTCGCCCAGCTGGATATCGCCGGTGTTGACGGAAGCGCCCAGGCCAGCCATGATGCCGCAGCCCAACAGGCCAGCAGCGGCAGGATCCATCTCATCAACCTTGGTGCACTGGCCCTCGTGGACCAAGGTCTTCTCCGCGAAAGAACCGATGCCCAGCGCAGGGGTGAGCTCGGTGCCGTCCTCCAAGGTCATGGCCTTGGAAGCGTTGTGGGTATTGAAGCAGTACTTGGGCTCGCCCTTCTTGCAAGCGCGACACTCGCCGCATACTGCGCGCCAGTTCAGGACGACGAAATCGCCCTCCTCCACGTGGGTGACCGCAGAACCTACGGTCTCCACCACGCCTGCCGCCTCGTGGCCCAGCAGGAAGGGGAAAGCGTCCTCGATGTCACCATCGCGGTAGGCCAAGTCTGTGTGGCATACACCGCAGGCCTGCACCCGCACGATGACGTCATTGGGGCCGGGCTCGGGAACGACGATATTTACGGTCTCAACTTCCGCGCCTTTAGAGCGGGCAATAACAGCTTTTACAGTCATGTCCACAACCATACCTACATTTTCAATATGGCCGCGGTAATGAAAATGGTTGCCAGGAAGCCGCAATCACGTTGGCCGCGTGCTCGTGGCCGCGCTGGTTCATGTGGATGGGCAAGTTGCCCGCGCCCGCCGTAAAGTCCACGAGACCTGCCCACATGCGGTCATTCGCATTGGCGCACATGCCGTTATTGCGGGTCGATGGCTTCATGTCCAGGAATTGCACGCCCGTGCGGGCCGCCAGATCAACCTGCATCCACTGCGCCTTGTTTTCGTAGTCCTGAACCATGGGCAGGAAGGTCGAATCCAGCGGCGTCGGGCCAACGTGAACAAGGCAGTAGTGCGGCCCCGAACCGATGGTGGGGTAGCCCACGATCTGGATGCGGGCATTCGGTGCGGCGTGCTTAATCCGTTCAATCTGCGGGGCGGTGCGGTCCGTAAATTCCCGGCGAATCTGATCCATGTTCAGTTCGCGGTGGTTATAGGTGTCGTTGAAGCCGGTGGTAATCAGTACGCGCGCGGTATCTGGGGTCAGCGCGCCCGATCCGATGGCGGCATCCACCTGCTGCCAGATCTGCGGGCCATTGGACATCGACACCGCACCGGAGCAGGAGAAATCGCGCACCGGCAGCCCCATCTTGGCGCCGGCCCGCTTCGCATAGTTGAAGGAGGTGGGGCAGTTTTCCCCGATTACCCGCGTTGGATTGAAGCGGTCCTTCAAGTATTCCCCGCCGTTCGGATCCGCCATGACCGAGTCACCGAAGGAAACGAGATTGCGCTCTGCCGCGCTAGCCTGCGGCGCCGCTACCGCCACGCCCACCACCGCAATCGCGGAAGCGACGACCGAAAATGCCTTGAGTTTTATAGATTTCATTGAGAGACCTTTTCTTCACACCTTGTAACTTAAGTGTATATTAGTCACTCTGGTAACATTTTTCGAGTTAAAAGCAACACTATCTTTTCTTCTGACGATATCGTTCGTAGTTATATTTTCGTTATCTTCTCTTTTCGGAGCTTTCTCTTCCATGAAATTGTCTGATGTTCCCTTCCACGCCTCCGCGCTCAGCCAGTTCTTTCCTGCCCTCTTCAAGTCAGGGCTTATCACCCGGCAAGGCGGGCTTGGCGGGCAGCTCAAGCTCCTGCCCAACCTCGCGCGTTACCGCTTCACCACGGCGCGCGAAATCGAGCAGGCCTATTTAACCTGCCCCGATCGCCTCGCGCTTATCGATGACGATGGCACCCTCACCTACCACCAGCTGCGATCCCACGCGCAGAATTTCGCCCGCTACCTAGAGTCCTTGGAGCTGCCGGAAATCCGGCTCGGCGTCATGGCCCGCAACGGCCGCGGCATCATCATTCCTTTGGGCGCCAAGGGCTACGCCGGTGCCGGGATCTACCTACTCAATGTCGGTTCTTCCCCAGAGCAGCTCGCCGGCTGCATCGAAGAAAATGGCATTAACGTCCTCGTCATCGATGATGAATTCATCGATCGCGTCGATCCCAACCTCGATATTCCGGTCATTATCGCCCACGATACGGGGGCGAGCGATCTACCCACGCTCGATAAGATCGTGAAGAATCCCATGGATATCGTGCTGCCCGCCTTTCCCAAGCACGGCCCCATCGTGCTGATGTCCTCCGGCACGACCGGCATCCCCAAGGGCATCGTGCGCCCCGAGCCGACCTTGCCGGTCGTACTCGCCTCCATCGTGGGCAATATCCCGTGGCGCGCCGATCAGCGCGTGCAGATGACGGCCTCCATCTTCCACACCTGGGGCTGGGCCTGCATCAATATCGCCTTGGGGCTGCGCAATACCATCGTCACCCGCCGCGTTTTTGAACCGGAGCAGGTGCTTGATGATGTCCAACGCTACCGCCTCGACGGCATGCTCTCCTCCCCCATCTTTTTCAAGCGCTTGGTGGATCACGATCCCGAGGGCGCTTTCGATACCTCGAGCCTGAACTTCATAGCCTCTGCCGGCAATGCCCTTACCCCGCAGGTGGTCAAGGACACCAATGCGCGCTTCGGCCCCATCCTCTGCAATGTTTATGGTTCCACGGAGCTGGCGCTTGCCTCAACGGCCACGATGGAACAGGTCGCAGAAAACCCCGATGTGGTGGGCAAGGTGGCCAATGGCACCAAGCTGCGCATCCTCGATAAGGAGGGCCACCCCGTTCCCCGCGGCGAGGTGGGCGAAATCTACCTCACCAATTCCACCGCCATGACCGGCTATACCAACCCCAAGCTCAAGCTCAATCGGGTCGATGGGTTGCTGTCGATCGGCGATCTGGGGTACATCGACAAGCAGGGCTTCCTCCACGTCGTGGGCCGGGCCGATGACATGATCATCGTGGGCGGCGAGAATGTCCACCCCCAGTCCGTGACCGAGGTGCTCGAAGCCATGCCCGGCATCGATGAGGTGCATGCGTGTGGCGTGGAGGATAGCGAGACCTTCAGCCGCATCGCCGTCTGGGCGGTGCCTACTGCCGATGCCGCCGGCCGCGATCTGACTGCCGATGCCATCCGCGCCTGGGTGCACGATAAGCTCGCCGAGCACTCCGTGCCCCGCGACGTGCATTTCCTATCCAAGCTGCCGCGCAATGCCACCGGCAAGGTGGTTCCGCGCCTGCTTAAGCACGGCGACTAAATTTTTCAATGCCCCACCACATCGGTGGGGTAAAGAGCACGGCAACAAGCCAATAAATCAACCAGAAGCTGCCGTCTAGCCCTACCACCGCGATGCTAACTATAAGGATCGCAGCCGTCACCGCACTGGCATATACGGATTTTCTTAAATTATTATCGGACTGATTCCCAGACTCGGTTTTCGACTTCCCGCTGAGTTTCCGATCAACTGCGCGTATGATATCGCCGCCAAAGACCAGCGAAAATGCGATATAAAAAGCTGCGAAACCGTGCATGAATCCCGCTTCGCCATCATTATGCATGGTGAAAAATGAGAAAATTAACAGGACTATGTCAATAATTGGCGTAGCGATAAAAAATGCCAGTCCAATTCTTGGGGCCTTAACGATGTAGCGGAGAACACCACCCAGAATGAGGCACGCCCAAAAGAGAATTTCTGCTGCGACGGTAGCAATAAGCAATGTATCGTCTGCTCCCTCATCAAGGCCATATGGCCTGCTTCAATTGAAAGAGAGTTTACATTAAGGAAGAAACCCGCACAGATAAAAATGGAGCCGCCTGCGAGAATCGAACTCGCGACCTTTTCATTACGAGTGAAATGCTCTACCGACTGAGCTAAGGCGGCGCGCTACTTAAGCAGCACTGGCGATTCTATCGCAGGGGTGGCGCGGAAAAGAAATCGGTGCCTAGGCCTGGTTTTTGGCGGGCCGGTGTTAAACTCCGGCCCGATACTAGCGACGGTCCCGGTACTAGACAGCCCCCAGCGCTAAAGGCAGGCCCGCCGCAGCCTGCCCACCAAGCCGTCGAAGGCAATCTGCGTACCTACGTTCTGGGTCAGCTGCTCGCGGCAATAAGAAATGGCGGACTGGCATTCCAAGAGGCCCTCCTCGTTCACCCGCTGCGCCAGCTCGCCAGATAGCCCCGCGAAATCCGGGTGGGTCATCTCCACCTGCGCGCCCACCTTTGTCATCAGCGCGTCGCGGTAAATTCCGGAGAGATCGACGAGCACTAGGTCGAGGTTATCGATGACCCGTCGCTTCGCCCGCTTCTTGTGCTGTTCTTGTAGGTCCTTGATGGCGGAGCGGGCATCACGCTGCGCCTTCGCCGCGCCCTTGCCCTTCGCGCCCACGCCAAAGGTATTTTCCAGCTTGGCCAGCTCCGCTTCTTCTTCCTCCTTGTGCGATTCCTTCGCGTCCGCATCCACCAGCTTGAGAAGCGAGGTCACCGCCTGAAAGCCCTGGGATTCGTGGAAGATGTCCTCGGCCAGGTTGATGGCCACAGCGCGGCGTTTTTGCACCGTCGGCTCTGCCACCAAGTGGCGCGCCCTGCCCACGTGGCGCAGGGAAGTGACGGCGGCGAGGCGGGCATCGTGATCCGAGGCACCTTCGCTCACCAGCTGGGCAACGATATTGTCCACCGACGGCGAGGGGATGTACAGGTGCCGGCAGCGCGAGCGCAGGGTCTGGGAGAAATCCTCGGGGGCATCGGAAGGCGCGCACATGATAATCACGGTGCGCTCCGGCGGCTCCTCCACCGTCTTGAGCAGCGCGTTGGCACCATTATTGTTGAGGCGATCCGCGTTATTGAAGATCACCACGCGCCACGGGGCGACCGTGGGCAGGCTCGCGGCACGCCCGATGACCTCGCGCACCGTATCCACCGAGATGATGACCTCCTGCGGGTCCACCAAGACCAGGTCCGTGTGCTGCTTGGTGCCTAGCACGGCGCGGCAGGCCTCGCATTTTCCGCAGCCCGGTTCCTCCGGATCCGTGCACATGAGCGCGGCCGCGAAATCGATTGCGGCCAAGGAACGCCCCGAACCGGGCGGGCCGGTAAAGAGCCAGGAATGGCTCATCGCCCGCGGATCTGCCCCCGGCATCCCCCGCGCCGCCCGCGCGGCACCCAAGATAGTGCGGGCCACACCTGGGGTATCTGCCAATCGTTGCGCAACGCTTCCCGTATTCACTCGCTCTAGCCTACTGGTCTTACTACAGTAAGTAGTTATGAACAGACTATTGCGTGGCGCTCGTTGGCTTATGGGAACCCAATGGCCGGTATACGCTGCCTTGGTCTTGGGCGCCAATATCATCGGCGCCATCGCGATCATGACCTTCATCCTCTATTTCCTGCCCATGCCGGAAATTGACGACTTTGCCGCCGAGCTGCCCAACCTGAAGGGAGTGGCGGCGGTCTACCTCATCTTTGCCGTCATCATCGGCATCGCCGCTACCCTGCTGCTCTTCCGCCCCGTGCTGGACTGGCAGCGCAATCCCGATGCGCACGATCCAAATATGGTGCGCACCCTCGTACTGCGCATCCCCGTGTACCAATCCCTAGTCGCGGCCGCGGTCTGGCTCATCGGCATCATCTTGACGGTGGCTATCTCCAGCGGGCAATCCGGGCGGCTCGGGCTCGTCGTGGGCATCTCCACCACCCTGGCGGGCCTGGTGGTCATCATCTTGACCTACCTGCAGGCAGAGCGCCTCGTGCGGCCCGTCGCCGCGCAGGCCGTCGCCCGCCGCTTTGAAGATTCCACCGTCGAACCGCCCATCAAGTATCGCCTCTTTTCCACCTGGCTGATGACCTCCGGGGTGCCGCTACTCGGCATCGTGCTGGTGCTATTGGGGCAGCACACTGGGCTCTTTTCTGGCGATGCCAGCGAGATCATCCCGGCCATCGTGGCGCTCGCGCTTACCGCCCTGGCCACCGGGTTTATCGGCACCAGCTTCGCCATCATGAGCGTGGTCGATCCCATCGTGGAATTGCAGGATGCGATTAACCGCGTGCGCCGCGGCGAGGCCGATGCCGAGGTCGATATCTACGATGGTTCCGAGCTCGGCGTCCTCCAGGCTGGTTTCAATGAGATGATGCGCGGGCTGCGCGAGCGCCAGCGCGTCCGCGATATCTTCGGCCGCTACGTGGGCACCGAGGTGGCCCAGCGCGCCCTTGAAGAGCGCCCCGAATTGGGCGGCGAGGACCGCAAAGTCGCGGTGCTGTTTATCGATGTCATCGGTTCCACCACCTTCGCGGTCAACCACTCCCCCGAAGAAGTGGTCACGGAGCTCAATAAATTCTTCGAGCACGTCGTGACGGTGGTGCACCGCAATAAGGGCATCATTAACAAGTTCCAGGGCGATGCCGCCCTCGCCGTCTTTGGCGCGCCGCTCAACGTGTACGACTCGACTTCGATGGCGCTGCAGGCCGCCCGCGAGCTGCGCGGGGAATTGCGCGGGCTCGAGCTGCAGGCCGGCATCGGCGTCGCCTCCGGCCACGTGGTGGCAGGCCACATCGGCGGCGCGGATCGCTTCGAGTACACCGTCATCGGCGATGCCGTTAACGAGGCCGCCCGCCTGACCGAAATGGCCAAGGACACCCCCGGCCAGGTCCTGACCAACGCTGCTACCTTAAAGACCGCCAACGAGGCCGAGCAGGCCCGCTGGACCGTCATGAAATCCATCGAGCTGCGCGGGCGCCGCCGCATGACCCAGCTGGCGCGCCCCATCCGCGCCAGCCTGGCAGAAAGGTGCGAAATCTAATGGCCAGCACCCGCCTCATCGTGCCCGATGCTGCGCGCGGAATGGCGCTTTTAGGCATCGCGATAGCGAATATGACCACCGCGTGGATCATCACCGAGGACCGCCCGGGCGCGTATTTCGGCGGCATCCTCAATGACAGCGTGCTCGATAAAATCGCCGTCGTCTTCGGCGCTTTCTTCGTGCACAACCGCGGCCTACCCATGTTTTCGACCCTGCTGGGCTTCGGCGTGGGGCTTATTGCGATGAGCCTGTGGCGGCGGGGATTTCCGCTGGGGGAGGCAAGGAGGGTCATCGCCAAGCGCTATGGCTTCCTCGCGCTGTTGGGCGCGGTGCACATGGTGCTGCTGTTTTGGGGCGATATCATGTTTGTCTACGGCATTGCGGGCATAGTCATTGCCCTGCTGCTCACGCTGCATAATTCTACGCTGCGCAAGATTTCTTATATCGCGCTCGGGGTGCTGACGATGCTCGGCATCGCCGCGTTTATTTTCTCCGCGGTGGACGGCGGGCTCGATATCCCCGTCGATGCCATTGGCACGGTGAATTCCTACGGTGACCTGCTGCTCAGCCAGCTTCTCACCCTGGGCGCGCAGATCATCTCCGCCCCACTCATCGTGCTGATGTACCTGCCGGTCATGCTGGTGGGCTTTGTGTAGGCGCGCGAGGGCGTGCTTGCCGATGTCCCCTCTCACCGCCCCCAACTCCTGCGCTGGGTGGCCATCGCCGCCGCCGTAACGCTGGTCATTGGCACGCTGTGGTCTTTGGGCACCCTCGGGGTCATTGATGAGCGTTGGGCGAACGCCGCCAGTAGCGCCAATTCCACCCTCGGCGTGCTAACCGGGCCGGGAATCCTCGCCGGGCTCGCCCTTATCTTGCAGCCCGTGCAAGAGCGCCTAGCAACCGGTGCCTCCGTGCCCGCGCTCTTGTGGCCCTTCGTCGCGCTGGGGAAACGATCCATGAGTGGTTATGTGGGCCAGTCGATGCTGTTTTTCCTTATCGTGCACCCCTTCACGCTGGACTACGGCCACGACTTAGGAGCCTTCGGCCAAGCCGGGCTCGCCTGCGGCGTGTGGCTGGTCACCGTGATTGGCGCGTGCGTGCTCGAAGCGCTGGGCCTGCGCGGGCCCTTCGAGGTGGTGCACCGCCGGCTGTCTTATGGCCCGAGCATGCAGCCGGAGCGGAGCTTGCCTAGGCAGGGCCTTACCTAGACAGGGCATCGACTAGCAGGAAGTGCCCGAGGGCCAAGGCACCAGCCTCCGCCGCGCCCACTGCTCTGGCCGCCTTCGAGGGCTTGGCATGTTTCTTGTCCTTCTGAGACCCGGCTGCTGCTATTCGCGCTCGCAGCGCAGTCAGGCCTTCCGCCGCGACCAAGAGATTGGCGCCGTGGCTCAAGCCCTTCGTCGCATCGGTGCGCAGGCGCGGATCGCCCGCCAGCGCCGAGGTGGTCAGCACCGCCGCGCCGCCCACCGCTACCGCGGTCCGAGTGGGCTGCTTGCGCGTGGCGACGAGCGCCGCCGCCCACGCCATGGCGCGCAGGCCCCAACCGCGGGCATCGTTGCGCGCGCCGCGCCGATAAAGCACCCACGAATACGCCGCGTGGCTAGCGGTAACGCCTGCCACCCCAAGGAGGGAGGGGCGGTGCAAGCGGCGCGACTTTTCCACCTGGCCCACCGCGCCGGCCAGCAGTGCGGGGCTCAGGGTGGGGTTTTGCGCCTCCGCCGCCAAAAGGGGCAAAAGCGGCGCGCTTGTGATGGTGTGGGCCTTCTTCCAGCCAAAGAGGCGGGCCCATACCGTGGATTCACCAAGCGCCAGGTACGCGAAACGCCGCCAGCCCCGCGGCGTGCGCCGGGCTGGGTCGGTGACATCGGCAAAGGTTTCGGACACCGCGCGGGTCAAGGCCGCGGCGCCTTCCTCGGTGCGGGCAAGAAAATCATTCATGCCCGCCACCTTACTAATTTCTTCGCTTATTTCTTCCGCGAGCCGGCCTTCACCACGTTCTTCGTGCCGGGCGAAGGCTTCGAGCTGGATTTCTTAGCCGCCTTCTTCGCGCCCTTCTTAGTGGCCTTCTTGCTGGACTTCTTGGTCGCCTTCTTCGTCGATTTCTTGGTCGACTTCTTTGTGCTCTTCTTAGAAGACTTCTTCTTCGTCTCCCCAGAGGCCTCTTTGGCGCGGCGCTCGGAAAGGAGCTCGTTGGCGCGGGCATCGGTAAGCTGCTCCGGATCGTCGCCGCGGCGCAGGGACGCATTGGTGGTGCCGTCCGTAACGTACGGGCCGAAGCGGCCATCCTTAACGGTCATAGGCTTGCCCGAGACGTCATTATCGCCGAGTTGCTTGAGCGGCGGCTGTGCGGCCGCGCGGCCACGGCGCTTCGGCTCCGCATAAATGCGGCGGGCCTCATCCAAGGTGATGCTAAAGATCTGCTCTTCCTTAGCCAGCGAGCGCGAATCCGATCCCTTCTTCAGGTAGGGGCCGTAGCGGCCGTTTTGGGCAGTGATCATCTCCCCGTCGTCCACGCCCACCTCGCGCGGCAGGGACAGCAGCTCAAGGGCCTGTTCCAGCGTGACGGTCAGCGGCTCCATCGAGCTAAAGAGCGAGGCCGTGCCCGGCTTCAGCTTCTCATCAATGTAGTCATTGATGCGCTTTTCCTTTTGCTTCGCGGCCGTCTTGGTCTCCCAATTCTTGGCGCGCTTGCCTTCCTCGGCGCGCTGCTTATCCTCTTCTGCGCGCTCCTTCGCGACGATCTCCAAGGCCTCCGCCTCGGCCTTTTCCCGCTCATCATCGCGGACGACCTCGGTGACATAGGGGCCAAAGCGGCCTTCCTTCGCCACCACCATGCGGCCGTTTTCGGGATTCTCGCCCAGCTGGCGCCCGCCCTGCGAGGTGGCGAAGAGCTTTTCCGCCAGCTGTTCATTCAGCCCGTCCGGGGTCACGGTTTCAGAGAGGTTGGCGCGCTGATATTCCACGCTGCCGTCCTCGTTGGTGCCGATCGCGCGCTCGATATAGGGCCCGTAGCGGCCGACGCGCACGAAGACCTCGCGGCCCTCCGAATCGGTATAGAGCTTCAGCGAGTTGACCTTGCGGGCATCGATGGCCTCGAGGTTGACATCGATAAGCGATTTCAGCCCGCCATGCCGCGCGATGGAGGCCGCCTTGTGCTCGTTGGCCTCAGCGTTGCCAAAGTAAAAGCCGTTCAGCCAGTCCGTGCCATCCTCCGTTCCGGTGGCAATCGAGTCCAGCTCATCTTCCATGGACGAGGTGAAGTCATAATCCACCAGCTCGGTGAAGTTTTCTTCCAAGAGGCCCACGACGGCGAAGGCTACCCACGAAGGCACTAGGGCGTTGCCGCGCGAGACCACGTAACCGCGGTCTTGGATGGTCTTGATGATGGAGGCATACGTCGACGGGCGCCCGATGCCCAAGTCTTCCATCTTTTTCACCAGGCTCGCTTCTGTATAGCGCGCCGGCGGGTTGGTGGAGTGGCCTTCTGCCGATACCTCTTCGGCCTTCAGATCGCGGCCCTCCTCCAGGTGCGGCAGGCGGTTCTCGCTCTTCTTGCTCGTATCCTCGTCGGCGCCGTAAGCCTTCAAGAAACCCGGGAAGGTAATGGTGCGGCCGGTTGCGGAGAACTCGACGTCATAGGTGCCGTTATCCGTGGTCGCGGTGCCAGCCACGGCCACCTTCATGGAGGTGCCCTTAGCATCGGCCATCTGCGAGGCCACGGTGCGCTTCCAAATCAGGTCATAGAGCTTAAATTCCTCCGCATCCAGCTGGCTAGACAGCTGGCCCGGGGTGGCAAAGGACTCACCGGCCGGGCGGATAGCCTCGTGCGCCTCCTGCGAGTTCTTCACGCGGCGGTCATAGACGCGCGGCGAATCCGAGACGTATTCTTCGCCATAAATGCTGGTCGCGGAGCTACGCGCGGCGTTCAAGCCCTGCTGAGACAGCGAAGAGGAGTCCGTACGCATATACGTAATGTGGCCGTTTTCGTAGAGGCGCTGCGCAATGCGCATCGTGCGCTCAGAGGTAAAGTGCAGGCGCCGGCCCGCCTCCTGCTGCAGCGTCGAGGTCATAAACGGTGCATAAGGCTTGCGGGTATAAGGCTTGTGCTCTACCCCGGCCACTGTCATGCCCGCGCCCTGCAGGGCCTTTTCCAAGGCTTCTGCCTGCGGCTGGGTGATGACGATGACGTCCTTGGTCTTCACGTTTCCGCGATCGTCGAAATCGCGGCCCAAAGCCACGCGCTTGCCATTGACGGCGGTCAGGCGCGCGTCAAAGGCCGACGGGCCCTCGCCGCTGCCAGCGCCCGCGTCCAAGGTGGCGAGCAAATCCCAGTAATCGGCGGAGATAAATGCCATGCGCTCGCGCTCACGCTCGACGATGACCCGCGTGGCCACCGACTGCACGCGCCCGGCCGAAAGCCGCGGCATGACCTTCTTCCACAGCACGGGCGAGACTTCGTAGCCGTAGAGGCGGTCGAGGATGCGGCGGGTTTCTTGGGCATCAATAAGGTCATAGTCCAAGTCGCGGGTGTTTTCCGCCGCCTCCAAGATGGCGGACTTGGTGATCTCATTAAAGACCATGCGGCGCACCGGCACCTTCGGCTTTAAGACCTCCAACAGGTGCCAAGCAATGGCCTCGCCCTCGCGGTCCGGGTCTGTTGCCAGCAAGAGGTTATCGCACTGCTTCAGCTTGGATTTGAGGTCGGCGACCTTTTTCTTCTTATCCGGGCTAACGACGTAGAGCGGGGCGAAGTCATCTTCCGGGTTAACACCCAAGCGGGCCCAAGATTCTTTCTTGAACTTCGCCGGCACGTCGGCAGCTCCCCGCGGGAGATCGCGGATATGCCCCACGGAGGCCTCCACGATGTAGTTATCTCCCAGGTACGGCTGGATCTTTTTCGCCTTAGTTGCCGACTCCACAATCACTAAAGTTTTGCCCGGCTCGGCCGCTTCTGCCACTTCGACTTCATCCCTTTCGATGATGCGAACATTAAAATTTGTGCGCTTTCAGCAATCGCCCCTAGCGTACACAGGTGGTTTATACCGTTCTTCGCACCATATACTCGGTAAGACCAAAAGGCTGTGTAGGGGGCGCTTCGCACCCCCACCGAACCGGTCTATACTGACCTTTTTAGAAAGTCCAGCAGCTGTGAAAGCATTGTTGGGGACGATAGCACACCCACAACACACCCCGTGGAGGATTAGATGGTTGACACAGTAACCATGTGGATTGAAGCCATCATGGGCACGGAGTGGGTTTATCCCATCGTGGGCCTGCTCATTTTCGGGGACTGTTTCTTTCCAGTGCTCCCCTCTGAAATCCCGCTGAATATGGTCGGCGCTTGGTCCGGTTCGCAGGGATTTCCGCACCTGCCCACCATGTTCTTTGTGGCGCTCGTAGCAGCCATGTTGGGCGATAACCTGTGCTTTTTGCTGGGCACGCGGTTCATGCCGCTGCTTAACCGCATTCAAAAAGGAACAAAGGCCTACGAGGCCCTCTCCTGGGTAAAACGCAATGTGCGCCGCGGCGGTGGAGCGGCCATTATCATTGCCCGCTTTATCCCCTCGGCCAGGCTCTTTATGACCATTTTGCTAGGGTCAATGCGCTTTCCCTGGCCGGTCTTCCTCTTCTTCGACACCATTGGCGTGATGCTCTGGGTATTCCAGGCCCTGGCCATTGGTTATGTCGGCGGCATGGCGTTTTCCGATACCCCACTATTTGCGATGGTCATCAGCATTATCGCCGCCATCTTCATCGGCTTGGGACTGCAAAAGGCCCAAAACAGCATCATGGAGTGGTGGGATACCCGCCGCGGCTACGCCGAAACGCCCTACGGCGCTTAAAAACCCTAGAGAATTTTAGAGAATGGAAACGGCCTGCGCCTGGTCGCCCTTCGGGCCGGATCCAACCTCGAAGCTGACCTTCTGGTTTTCTTCCAAGGTGCGGAAACCGCTGCCCTGAATTTCGGAGTAATGCACGAAGATGTCTCCGCCGCCGTCCTCGCGCTCGATGAAGCCGTATCCCTTTTCGGAGTTAAACCACTTAACGGTTCCTTGTGTCATGGTGAACTGAGTTCCTTTTCTTAAAGAGGTAGCGCGGATTGCCGCGCCGGTAGTTATTCGGTAAATGGGTCCTCGAGCAGTACCGTGAAGTATAAAACCGCACCAAGACAACATTGGCCTGTCAACAGTGTGACACGTTCCACGCCAAAGCGATAGATTTAACTCACAAGGGGGTAAAAATTGTCTCACCCGGCTGGCGATAACCCCATTGGTGAAGAGCTCCTAGAACTCATCCAGCGGCGCCTTTCTGAGTCCACCCTGACGTTTCACACCACGCTCCCGGCAAAGCGGGCGCGCTACGCCGATTGGCCGGAGTGGGTGCTGCCGGGGTTGAAGGAGGAGGTGATGGATGGGGGCATCGGCAAGCTCTATGCGCACCAAGCCGAGCTCGCCGAATGCGCGTGGCAGGGCCGCGACGCCGTGATTTCTACCGGCACCTCGTCCGGCAAATCCTTGGGCTACCAGCTGCCCATCCTCACCCGGCTGGCAGAGGATCAGACCGCGTGCGCGCTCTACCTCACCCCCACCAAGGCCCTGGGATCGGACCAGCTGCAATCCGCAATCGAGCTGTGCCGAGGGATTCCGGAGCTCAAGAACGTGGTGCCCGCGCCCTATGACGGCGATACGCCCCAGGAGTCGCGGACGGGCGTGCGCGATCATTCGCGCCTGGTGTTTTCCAATCCCGATATGGTGCACATGTCCATGCTGGCCGCGCACGCGCGGTGGGCGCGGGTGCTGCGCCACCTGGAGTTCATCGTCATCGATGAATGCCACTCCTACCGGGGCGTATTCGGCGCCAATGTGGCCCTGGTTCTGCGCCGCTTGCTCCGCCTGTGCCGGCATTATGGATCGCGTCCCACCATCATTTATGCCTCCGCGACCATGAATGATCCGGCGCGGCATGCCGAGCGCCTCACCGGCCGCCCGGCGCACGCCATTACTGAAGATTCCGCCCCCACCGGCGCGCGCACGGTCGCGCTCTGGGAGCCTGGGTTCCTGGAGGGCGCGGAGGGCGAGCACGGCGCCCCCGTGCGGCGCGCGGCCACCACCGAGTCCGCCGAGATGATGGCGACCTTCATAGCGGAAGGCGCCCGGACCATGACTTTCGTGCGCTCCCGCCGCTCCGCCGAGGTCGTGGCGATGGTAGCCGCCGAGACCCTCTCCGGCAGCTTGGGCCGGCCTGATTTCGCGCAGCGCATCGCCGCCTACCGCGCCGGCTATCTGGCCGAGGACCGCCGCAGGTTGGAGCAGGCGCTTGACGATGCCTCCTTATTAGGCGTTGCCACCACCTCCGCCCTCGAGCTGGGCATCGACGTCGGCGGGCTCGATGCCGTGGTCACCGCAGGGTTTCCGGGCACCGTAGCCAGTTTTTGGCAGCAGGCCGGGCGCGCAGGCCGGCGCGGGCAAGGCTCGCTCGTAGTGCTCGTCGCCCGCGATGAACCCATGGACACCTACCTGGTGCACCACCCCGATGCGCTACTGGGAAAACCGGTGGAAGCAAGCGTCTTTAACCCCACGAACCCCTATATTCTCTTCGGTCACCTCTACTGCGCGGCGGTGGAAAAACCGCTGGATGATACCACCATTGCTGAGTGGGGTGCCAGCGAGGTCATCCACCAGCTTGCGGAGCAGGGCCTCGTGCGCCGCCGCGAGCGCGGGTGGTTTGCCGTACCCATTCCCGCCTCCAGCGCGGAAGAGCTCTCCCCGGAGACCGCCCACTCGGCGGTATCGCTGCGCGGCGGGGCGGGCGAGGAGGTCATGATCGTGGATGCCTCCGATGGGCGGCTACTGGGCACCATCGATGCAGCGCGCGCGACCAGCCAGGTCCACCCCGGCGCGGTCTACCTGCACCAGGGCGAAAGTTTTGTCATCGAGGAGCTCCTCCTATCCGATTATGTGGCACTCGCCCGCCCGGAGACCCCCGAGTATTCGACCACCCCGCGCTCTACTACGGATATTCGCATCGTGCGCGAGGCCGATAACCTGGTCAATTATTCCCCGGGCCTGTGGGTGGCGGACGTGGAGGTCGAGGTCACCGACCGCGTCACCGGGTACCAGGTGCGGCTTGCCAATGGCACCATCGGCGACGATATCCCCCTCGATCTCCCCGAACAGCGGCTGACCACCCGCGCCGTGGCTTATACCATCGACCCGCTGGCGCTTTCTGCGATGGGCATTACCGCCGCCGATATCCCCGGCACCCTCCATGCGGCCGAACACGCCGCCATTGGGCTGTTGCCGCTTATCGCTACCTGCGACCGCTGGGATATCGGCGGCGTATCCACCGCATTGCACGCGGATACGCAGCTTCCCACCGTCTTTGTCTACGACGGCCACCCCGGCGGCGCCGGGTTTGCCGAAGAAGGCTTTCGCCGCTTCCCCGAGTGGATCGCGGCCACCTTTGAGGCGGTGCGCTCCTGCCCCTGCGAGGCCGGGTGCCCATCGTGCGTGCAATCGCCCAAGTGCGGCAACGGCAATAACCCACTAAGCAAGGACGGTGCCATCAAGCTGCTCGGCGAGCTCGTCACCATGACGCAGGAGTCCGCGGTTTAAACAGGGCCCGCCTTGGCCGTGGCGCTCTGGCCGCGCACCGCGGCAACGGCGATGATATCGGGCGCATTGTCGGTGCATTCCTCGAGGCTCGCGCCGTTATCCCGCGCGGTGCTTTCTGCGGCCGCACACGCATCCTTGCCGGTGGCCAAGGCCCACGCGCCGGCCACGGCGGCAAGGTCCGCGGCTACCTGCGCTTCGTAGCGCGCGGTCACGCGTGATCCTACCGCCGCGATGACCAGCAATAAGCTGATGATGGCGACGATGATTCCGGTGGCGGCGATGGTGGCGTACCCGTCCTCACCGCGGAGTTTGCTAGTCATTGCCGGCCACCTCCGCGGGAAAGACCGCTTCCGCGCTCATGGTGCCGATGGGAGCATCGACGCTTACCGATGCCCTGATAAGCCCCGCGCTTTCCTGCACGCTTACCCGGGCATCCTCTCGCGCTGGTTGGTACTCGACGCCGATGGCGTGCGACCTCGCCGCCGCGCCCGCCATGTCCACCGCCGCGATATAGGACGCCATCGTCGCGATCGCACCGATAATGCCCGCCGCCACGAGGACGAGGGAGCTTAATGCCAGGGCGGCTTCGATGGTCACGGAACCATCGTCATCGACTACCGTGCGCATGATTCCTCCTTTCTTGTGTTCTAGTGCGCCCGGTTAGCTCGGGGTATTCGACAGCGCATCGGTGATGATTCCCTCGATGGCATCGACCACGCCGCCGCCGTTGATGACCATGTACAGCACGCCGGCAAGTGCCGCAGCCGCAAGCGATCCCATGGCGTATTCAATGGTGCTCATCCCCTCATCGTTGCGGACGAGGGCGCGGGTGAGCTGGGAGTACTTAATAAATAGTGCAGACATAATGGGAAGTCCTTTCTTATAAGGTGTGGTGGTTGAGTAGAAGTGAAAAATGGTGCATCTAGAAAAGCTGCGCGCCCAAGCTGATCACTACGGGCGCGAGGCCTAGAACGATGAATGCTGGCAGGAAGCACACCGCCAGCGGGAGGGCAATGAATACTCCTGCGCGCTCTGCTTTAGCCGTAGCGTGAGCAGATGCTTCGGCGCGCAAAGAAGTACAGATTCGCGTGCATCCGGCGGCTATGGTGGCGCCGGATTGGCCCGATAAGATGACAAGCCCCGCCACGTCCTCTAGTCCCGCATGGCCCTTCATGTGGTCCCATGCAGATTCCGTGGGCACGCCAACTCCCAGGAGCGCGGATACCGTCTCCCACAGGTGCTGGGTATCGGCCTCTGCCGTACGCGCGACCGCCGTAGCAGCGGCGTGCACCGTCAGGCCCGCACTCAGGCAAGCTGCGAAAAGTTCGATATCCCCGGCCACGAGGAGTGGATCCACGGTGGTAGAGGGCTGGAGTTTGCTCATCAATCCCCCGCGCACTGTTGCGCCATCGCGCTTTCTTGGGCCGGCGCGCGGGGTCTTCGCCGTGTGCTGTGCTGTGTTCTGTGCCGTAGCCGGTCCCAGCCGCCCCTTGGTGGCCGGCAGCCCAACGAGCACGGCCAGCGCCAGGCAGATAAAGGCCATCATGGTGCCGCCTTCCTGATGATGACGCGGGACCAGGCAAAGCCGCTGCAGGCAAGCCCCACCCCAATGACCAGCAGGATTCCGCCCACTCCCCCGCCGAGCAAAAAGCCCAGCGAATTGGCCCCCATCGCCCCGCCCATGGCGATGCCCGCAATGGGAAGACACGCCAAGACCGTCGCCGTAGCTTGGGGTCCCTGCAGCCCGGCTGCGGTGGATTGGTGGTGGCGGCGCAGCGCATCCATCTGGCTTTGGGCCTGCTCAAAGAGGCTGGCTACCCCGATGCCATGCTGAGTAGATAATTCGAGCAGGTGGCCTAACCGGGTAAGTTCTGCATCCGCATGGGCGCCAGAGAGCGCCACGTGTGGGGGCGCGCCGCGGGCCGCCGCGGTAGCGGTGGATTCTAAGGCCGCGCTCATATCCCGCGGCGTCGTCGAGGGAAGGGACTCCGCCCCGCGCGATAGCGCGCTTGCGAGGGTCGCCCCGGCGCGCAGGTCAGCGGTCACGACACCGAAGTATCCGACTAGGGCCTCGCGGCCGCGCCGGCGCGTGCGGGCGGCCATGACGTCCTTGATATACCACGACACGCACCAGGCGATGATCGCCGCCGCGACCGCAATGCTTATCCGCCCAACCGAGAAGAAGACCAAGCTGCCGCAGAATACGGCACCCAAAATGACCAAGGAGCTGGCCTTTATCCGGCTGTCCTTGCCAGCAATGCGGGATGCGCTCGAGGGCGCAGACAGCAAGAGGGCTGCGGCGAGCAATAAGAAGCTAAGCATCCGCCTGACCTCCTGCTTCTTCGCGCTGTTCCTCCAACAGCGCGGCCGAGAATCCCGCAAAGCCAGGCGCGGGCCCCTTGGTTGCACTCCAGACAATGCGCGGGGTGACCGGATTGCCCTCTAAGACGCCGATATGAGCCAGGCGCCGGCCATGTGGCGTGCGCTCCATGGTGAGCACCACGTTGACGGCAGCCGCCAATTGCGAGTGCAGGGCGCTGCGGTCCAGGCCGCCGAGTGCGCCGAGGGCCTCCATGCGGGCGGGTACCTCAAAGAGGGAATTGGCGTGCAAGGTACCCGCACCGCCATCGTGGCCCGTATTCAGCGCGGCGAGGAGATCGACTACCTCTGGGCCGCGAATCTCACCGACGACGATGCGGTCTGGGCGCATGCGCAGCGCTTGCCGCAGCAATTGCGCCATGGTGATTTCCCCGCTGCCTTCAGCGTTTGCCCGGCGCGAGACGATGCTCACGCAATGCGGGTGGTGGGGTGATAGCTCCGCCGTATCTTCGATGACCACGATGCGCTCGCGCTCGGATACGGTTCCCAATAGCGCCGAGAGCAGCGTCGTCTTGCCAGAACCGGTACCTCCGATAACGAGGAAGGACAATCGCTTGTCCACCATCGCGGCAAGCAGCTGGCCGATGTCCTCCGGCACGGTGCCATTGGCCACCAACTGCGGCAGGGTGGTCTGCGCCTGCCGCAATACGCGCAGGCTAATGCACGTTCCGCCCACTGCGGGTGGGCTTAAAAGGGCATGCACGCGGAGCACGACGCCATCGGGGCGCGTGACGCGGCCATCGGCAAAAGGCTGGGCATCATCAAGCCGCGTGCCCGATGCCGCGGCCAACCGAGAGGCAAGCTGGCGCACCTCCCCATCGTTGCGAAAGGTGATATCGCTGCGCTCTAGCCCCTCTCCTCGGTCCATAAAGACGTGTTCAGGCCCGTTGACCACGACATCGGTCACGCCCTGCCGGGCCAATAAGGCATCCAGTGGCCCCATGCCGGTGGCATCTTGGCGCAAGCGCCGGAGCAGATCCACCACGGCGACATCACTGATAACCCCTGCTTCCTCGCGGATCCGCCGGGCCAAGCTAGGGGCGTCGTGCACCAGATCCGGCTCGGCGGCAATGACCCGCTGCATCTTCTCCATGGTCTTTTCCATGGTCTCGGCCGAGCTATCCATCGCTGCGCTCATACCCCTACCTCCTCGCGCACCGCACGGACGGTTTTGGCGAGCGCCGCGGGAAGCCGGGCTGGGAGTCCACCGATCTCTATGCTGCGGGTGAGCCCGCGCACGCTGGGCAATTGGGCACTGACTCGGTGGTGGATAATGTCTTCTACCTCGGGTGCGCTGAGAGCCGCCCACTGCCGTTGGCGCAGGACCACCACGATGTCGCGCCGCGCCTCATCCAGTCGCAGGATAAGTTGTGCGGCCGCCGCTGCCGATCGCACCTCCGCGGCCACCACCAGCACCACGTGCGTGCAGGCAGCCGGGATGTTTTCCGCCGTGCAATCCACAACGCATAGGCCCTCGCCCGCATGCGCCGCAGACGTCACCGCCGCCAAGAGCGTGGCATCTAGCGTGAAGGTATCTTTGACCGTACTGCGCGCTGCGGATAGCACCGCTATGCCATCGGAGGTAGAGGGCAAGGCGCGGTAGAGATCGGCGGCATCGATGCTGCCATCGCCAATATTGAGCTCCGGCCAGCGGGCACCCGGCGCCGTTTCCACGCCGAGGAGGAGATCGAGGCCGCCGGAGTGCGCGGTGGCATCGATAAGCAGCGCCCGCGCCTGCTCACCCGCCATGCAGTGGGAACGCGCCAGGGCCGCTGCAAAGGTAGAGGCTCCTACCCCACCGCTGGCGCCCACCACCGCGATGGTGGCGCTACCGGGGCGATCTTCTGGTGGGTGCGCGGCCTGTGCAATAGCCGCCAGCAGGTCTTTAATCTCCGCGGGGATAATAAAGGCGCGGTCCGCATGGCAGGCAAGTGCCGCCTCGTAATCAATGGGCCCCGGATCTGCGGCGAGGAAAAGCACCGGGGCGGGCGTTGCCTGTGCGGCTTGGGCAGAGGCGATAACGCGCGCCATGAGCGCATCGACCAGAACCGTATAGGCCCCGGGAAGGCTACGCGGAATATCGCGGGGATCGGTCACCGCAATGACCTCGTGGCTGGTCGCGACGGCGGCATGGACCGCCTCAGCGCGCAAGGCTTCCTCGCCTATGGCAACGACGATGGTGGAACGAGAGTGTGCTGTATTCATGCCCCTAGCCTGAAGCACCTGTGCCACCTGCACTAGAGGCGTGACTTCCCGCCTGTGGATAAATGCGCGAAGGTTACCACTTAGCGCTCGGTTAGTTGCATTTTCAACAAAGTCTTGTGGATAACCGTAGATATAGGTGACGGCCCGCGCATCGGGGGTGCGCGCGGGCCGTCAGTAACCCGGCCTCGGGGGGCGAGCCGGGGCAGGCCGCACAGTATATCGGGGCCTTGCACCGATTATTATGACACGTTCATTACCCGATCACAACAGCTAAGAAAAATAATCTACCTGCACGGCCCTGACCTGCACCGAATAAGTGTTCACCACCCACCGGGTACGGGCGTACGGTTAGGCCGCGCGGGCGATGGCATCGGCTTCTTTGCCACCTACCTCCCAGGCGGAGAGGTGGAAAAGCACCACCTCACCAGGCTTGTCGCGGTAGTTCGCGCGGCACTCGCGGTAGGCCTTGGAATGGCGGTGAAAATACACCTCTGGCACGGCAAACCCGCGAGGATCAAAGCCGGTATGTATGGCGGCAAGGCGGGCCGCAACGCGCGCTACCACGCCGCTGCGCGGGCCAAAGAATTCACCGGCCGCGATTTCGGCGTGCACGACGCTCGGCAAAAGGTCGCGGAACGCAGGGCCGCTGCCCTGCGCAATCAGGCGCGCGAGGCCCTGCAAGCGCGCGCTATCGCCGCTGGGGATCCCGTTTCCGCCGGCGGCGACGTCGATGCGCGCGAACACTTGCAGCGGCGCGCGGGCAAAGGAGCGGACGGTGGAATCTACCACCTCAGGTGCTGCCACGGAATACGCGCTGACCGCGCCGGCGAGCGGCCCGCTTTCCACATCGCCTGGGCCAGGATGCGGGGGGATGGCGTGCCCATCCAAGGCCACGCTGGCGCGCGCCCCGCGCATCAAGGACTCCGCGGAGATGACCTCATACCTGCGCAGCCCGGCGGGCCTGCGGTGGGCGCGCGCGATGGCAGCCGCGGCCTTTTCCGCACCTTCTTTCACCCCCGGGAGGCGAAATAGCGGGGATAACGGGTCATTTTCTGGCATATACATTAGGATAGCCCTAGACGCCCCGAGCCCCGAAGGCCCCTACCTTTTGGCGTGGCACCGTAAAACCGCGCTGTATCTATTATCATTGGGGCCGTTACAAGGTTTAGATGAAAAACGAGGAGAATTAATCGTGAGCAACGATGGATTATTTACTGACGGCACCGATCAATTCGCACCAAAGGTTAATTCGATTCCTTTGAGCGATGTTGATGCATCGTCCTCCGAAACCTCCATCGGCAAGTTGGTCTCCAATGCCACCGAGCAGATGTCCCAGCTCGTGCGCTCTGAGGTAGAGCTGGCCAAGACGGAGCTGGCGCAGTCCGCAAAGAAGGGCGGCATCGGTGCCGGCTTCTTCGGTGCGGCCGGCACCATCGCGCTGTACAGCTCGTTCTTCTTTTTCTTCTTCCTCGCTGAGCTCCTCGCGCTCTGGCTGGAGCGCTGGGCTGCCTTCTTGATCGTCTTCCTCGTGATGATCGTGGCTGCCGGTGTCCTCGCCCTGCTCGGCGTCAAGAACGTCAAGAAGGTCAAGGCGCCGCAGAAGACCATAGATTCCACCAAGGAACTCAAGAACCTGATTCCGGGCAAGGCGCAGAAGTCGCTGGACCGGAAGGATACTCACGGCCTGTATACCTAAACCGCACGCACTATTAGATCCGCCTCAGCCTTTCCTGGGGCGGATTTTCTGTACACATAGAAAGGCGCCTTGTCCTCCATGGCCTTAGCACCACTTCCCCCCTCCACGGTTGAGCTGGAAGGACCCTTTGCACACGAGTTTGTCCACACCCGGGGCATCCGCCTGCACGTGGCCATAGCGGGCGATAGCGCCGATCCCCTCGTTGTTTTTATTCACGGCGCATTCGGCGGCTGGTTCGATTTCCAGGAGGTCATTGGGCCCCTCGCCCAGAGCGGGTACCACGTCGCCGCGGTGGATATGCGCGGCTTTGGCATGTCCGATAAGCCGCCCATCGATCCCGGCCAGGATATCCGCACCTTGGTCGGGGATCTGGATGGCCTCATCCAGGCATTGGGCCACGATGATGCCTATATCGTCGGCGCCGATACCGGTGGCGCGGTGGCGTGGTGCCTAGCCGCCGAGCGCCCCAATCGCGTCCGTGGCTTGGTCTCCGTCTCGGCCGCGCACCCCGTGGATATCCGCCGCGCCATCGCCGCCCGCCCCTGGGACTTTGGGTGGATGATCCTGCGTTCCCTCCTCTGCCATCTGCCAAAGGTCACCCGCGCGAATTCCCTGCTGCTCAGCCCCCGGGCCTACCGCAAGGAGCTCAGCCTGGATACGGGGCCCGCGCTTGCCGATGCCACCCTAGAGTCCATCCTTGCCCTGCGCCTGCGCGCCTCTCAGATTGGCAAAGTGCGCCGCGGGATCCTGTGGAATCACCGGATGCGCACCGCCGTGGTGCCCTTGAACTGGTCCGAATTAAGCGTCAAGCGCCCCGTCCTTTTCATCCACGCCCAACAGCGCTTGTGGAACCCCGTCATCCAGCGAGCCTCCCTCCGCGCTCGCGCCGGATTTAGCGCCACCTCGATTCCAGGTGCCAAGAACCTGCCCTTCCTCGAGGCCCCCGAGCAGTTCGTCGACGAGCTGCTCCGCTGGCTCGACGCATAGGGCGCGTGGGGCGCGTAGGACGGCGCGTGGGGAGACATACCCCACGCGGATCTAATACGAAGGCTAGTGCGCCACGCACTCGCCCGTTTCTACCGGGCGTTTCAACTGGGTGACATCCCCAATGTGGCCGATGACCTCGTCTGCGGTCAGCGCGTATCCGGTCTCAGAATCATCCACTGAGGCGCCGAAGATAACGCCCAAGACCTCGCCCGCGGTATTGACCAGGGGGCCGCCTGAGTTGCCCTGTTGGATATTGCCGCGCACCGTATAGGAATCGCGCTCTACCCGGCCTTGGGAGTAGATATCTGGCCCGGCGATGGTGATGCGATCGCGCACGCGGGCCATTTCCGCATTAAAGGGGCCGGAGTGTGGGAAACCCATGACCATGGCATCGTCGCCGGTCTGGGCCGGCTGCTGCGCCCACGGCAAGGGCTGGATGCCCAAATCCGGCGCGTGCAAGACGGCGATATCGACCTCTGGGTTGTAGTAGACCACCGTGGCGTCTTTCAACCCCAGCTTCGTATCCAGCCTCACTGTTTGGGTGCCGGCCACCACGTGGGCATTGGTGACCACATAGTCATTGTCCACCACAAAACCGGAGCCCATGAGGCGGCGGGAGCACTCTTCGGCATCGCCAAGCACATGAATGATAGACGGTCGGATGCTGCGCACCAGCTCCGGATCCTGCACATCTGGGGCGGGGTCCTCGACGTCCTTGCCGCTGATGGAGGTTTCCCACGGCGAGACCAAGGGCGGAAGCCCCGATTCATTGAGCATCGCCGCCACGCCATTGGGAAAGGAAGCCAGGCGCGTCGGGGCGGCCGCGTTGAGGTTGCTCAGGATGCGGGAATCGCGCAGCCCCTGCCCCGCAGATCCGCCCAGATTGGTGGCCACGGGGATAGAAATCATCCAGATGACGATGAGCGCGATGAAGGACTGAAAGACCGCGCCGAATAGCGAATCTATCCGCTGGGTGGTGCGCGCCTTCATGCGGTCGCGCACGCTGGTGCCCAAGGAGGAACCAATGATCTGCCCAATACCCACCAGCAAAACTAGGATTCCCACGAGCAGGAGCAGGCGCAGCGAAGGCTCGTCCACTGTGCGCAATACGCTGGGGGCTACGGCGATGCCCACCACGAGGCCCGCGCCCACGCCGATGGCGGAGAGCACCGCGGCGAGCGCACCATTGCGCCAACCACTGAGCAATGCTGCTAACACGGCAAGCACAATCAGGCCGTCAACAATGAGCGCAGCAGTCATGGCTTTGGTTCTTTCTCTATCGAAATCTCGTGCGTCCCCCGGCGCCTTAAGCGCGCGGGCAATTAGGACATCTTCTCATTATTGCGGGACTTTTTGAGGGTGTCACGCAGGTCTATGACCGAATTGTTATCCCACGGTACGCTCCACCCAGAATGATCCAATAATGCTGCCAGCACCCCGGCAGTAAACCCCCAAATCACGTAGTCATTGGCATAAAACGCCGGCCCTTGCCATTGCTTGAAGCCCACCAGCAGGCGGTTGCGGGGGTCAATGAGCTCCCTAATCGGGACGAAGAACACATCATCGGTCTCCGCCGGGCTCGCGGGATAGACCTCGCCCGGCTGCTTCCAGTGGGCCAAAATCGGGCTTACCGGATTTCCCGTGGCGCGAATGTGCAGCTGCTCCCACTGTTCTAAGGGCGTGACCGTATGGCGCTGCAGGGCGGTTTCCTCCCATGCCTCCCGCAGCGCGGTATCAACCAGCGACGTATCGCCCGGATCCCGCCGGCCGCCCGGGAAAGCAATCTGGCCGGAGTGCGAGCGCATGGACGGCGAGCGGTGCGTGAGCAGAATTTCGCCATCCTCCACGCTGTTCCCGCTCAGCAGCATCAGCACCGCGGCTTCCCGCTTGGTGGGCACCTCTTCCTCCGAGCCATTGAGCTGCGAGGCCTGCCGCTTACCAATGAGCTCTTGCACCTGACTCGTATCGACGCCCAGCGCGGGTTTTATCCACTCGGGCGTGTATTCGGGCCACACTTTACTCATCCGGCAAGCGCCTCCTTGACCGTCTTTTCAATCTCGTCCGCAGAGGTAAACGGCTGGGCCGCCTGTTTGATCACTTCGCCATCGCGGAGAATGACGGTCACGGGAACCACGCCTGGCAGGCCCAGCGTGCCCGCGAAGCTATTATCCGGATCCTGGAAGCTCGGCAGGTCTACCCCCACGTCATTGAGGAACGCGGCCCCGTTGGCGGCGTTTTTATCCGCGTGCACCCCAATGACCTTCCAGTCAGGGTGGGATTCTGCTACCTCGTCCAGGTGGGGCAATTCCGCGCGGCACGGCTCGCACCACCACGCCCACACGTTGGCGATGGTAATGCCCTCATCCGCCTTGTCTCCTTCGCCTGCGTCATCGCCGCCCAGGCATTCCAGATCCACCCCGGCGATGGGCCCCGCGGGGCAATCTGGGCGCTCGGCTACGTCCTGGTCACCCGCCGCGCCCGATTCCATGCCAGGGGCCTGCGCCGATTCACCCGCGCCGGTGTCATCCCCACGCAGCTGCATGACCCCCACTACCACGAGGACAGCGATGACAATGGCCGCAATGACGGTGCCGAAGACGTATTTTTTCATACCGCTAGCTTAATGCAGCCGGGCACAGATCCCGCACCACGCAATCCCCACACTCCGGGTTCCGGGCGTGGCAGACCCGCCGGCCGTGAAAAATGACGCGATGGGAAAACATCGTCCACTGTTCCTCTGCAATGAGCTTGGCGATGTCCCTTTCTATCTTCACCGGCGTCTTCTCTCCCGTCAGCTCCAGGCGCTGCATCAGCCGGCTAAAGTGCGTATCCACGGTAAGGCCGGGCACCCCGAAGGCATCGCCCAGCACCACCAGCGCCGTCTTGCGGCCCACCCCAGGCAGGGAGGTCAGTTCCTTTACGGTCTGTGGCACCTCGCCGTCGAATTCAGAAACGAGGCGCTCGCCGATGCCCATAAGATGCCCCGCCTTCGCCCGCTGAAACCCCAGCGGTCGCAGGATTGCCTCAAGGTCCTCCCGCCTGGCCGCCGCATAATCGGCCGCCGTGGGATAGGTGCGGAAAAGCTCAGGAGTCACCGAGTTCACGCGCGCATCCGTGCACTGCGCGGAGAGCACCGTGGCCACCAAGAGCTGGAGGGGAGAGTCAAAATCGAGCTCGCACTGCGCATCGGGGTGTTCGCGTGCCAATCGCTCATTAATGACGGGCGCTCTCTTGCTCGGGGCCGCGGTGGCCGACAGTGATGAACTCATGCCGCCAAGCTTAGTAGGATAGGAATACATGATTTCACTTGTTATTTTCGTTCCGCTTGGCATCGCCCTTTTTGCGCTCCTCATGGAAAAATTGGAAGCGATTGTCTTCGCAGATTAATAGAAAACGCGCTGGCTGTAACGCTGGGGGCGTAAGTGATCCCATTTCTGTTATGTAAACGAAACTAGGGCAGTACCCAAAAGTGACGAACTGCACTGTAAAATGGGGTACGCTAAAAATTGACCCCGCTTGTTCCGCATTAGCGTGCCTCCCTGGAGCCCGCAAAAGGATGTGGCCCAAGCACTTTAGTGACTTACCGCAGTCGACATCCAAGGAGTAAAACGTGGAAGGCGTACAGGACACCCTCTCCCGCGCCGGAATCTTCCAAGGCGTTGATCCCGTAGCAGTGCAGAATCTTCTCGAGCAGATGGAGACAGTGCGCTTCCCGCGCGGTACCACCATCTTCGATGAAGGTGAGCCCGGTGACCGTTTGTATATCATCACCTCCGGCAAGATTAAGCTCGCCCGTCACGCCCCGGATGGCCGCGAAAACCTCCTGACCGTGATGGGCCCGTCCGATATGTTCGGCGAGCTCTCCATCTTCGATCCAGGCCCACGTACCTCGTCCGCCGTCTGCGTGACTGAGGTCCAGGCCGCCACCATGAACTCCGAGCTGCTGGATAAGTGGGTTAGCGATCACCCCGCCATCGCCCAGCAGCTGCTGCGCGTGCTGGCCCGCCGCCTGCGCCGCACCAACGCCAACCTGGCGGACCTCATCTTCACCGATGTGCCCGGCCGCGTTGCCAAGACCCTGCTACAACTGGCTAACCGCTTCGGCGTCCAGGAAGGCAGCGCACTGCGCGTCAACCACGATCTCACCCAGGAAGAGATTGCCCAGTTGGTCGGCGCTTCCCGCGAGACCGTCAACAAGGCCCTGGCTACATTCGCCCACCGCGGCTGGATTCGCCTCGAGGGCAAGTCCGTGCTCATCGTCGATACCGAGCACCTCGCCCGCCGCGCGCGATAAAACCAAAAATCCCCTCCGCCCCCGTGCATAAGCACTAAGGGTGGAGGGAATATGCGTTTTAGCAGGCTTCCTGCCGCGCCGCGCGTTAGCTGTCGGTACCGTCGAGGTACTTCAACGCGGTGCGCGTAGATTGCTCGGCGGCATGGCGCAGCACCGGATCCACATCGTCATACATTTCATTGACCAAGGTGGTCAGGTCCACGTCATCGCCCAGCCGGGAGCGGATTTCCCGGATCTGATCCAAGCGGTAATGGCGGCGGTCAATGTACTTGCGCGCCACCTGCGAGGTATCCTCCAAATCCGGCCCGTGGCCCGGGAAGAGCGGAACATCCTTGCCGCGAGATTCCAGCACATCCAGGGCATGCAGGTAATCGGCCAAATCGCCGTCCGTTTCTGAAAGCAAAACGGTGTGGCGCCCCGCAATGGTATCGCCGGTAACGATGCCTTCTAGCCGGGAATTTTCCACCTCCCCGCTCCACACAAAGAAGGACGTGGAGTCCGCGGTGTGGCCCGGTGTATGCAGGACCTCCAGTTGCGGGGTGATGCCCTCCAAAGTCAGGATTTCGCCCTTCTGCAACGCCTCCGCGCCATTGCAATAGCTAGGATCAAAGGCACGGATAGGTGCGCCGGTCATCTGCCGGAGCCGTTGCGCGCCCGAAGCGTGGTCATCGTGGCGGTGGGTAAGCAGAATTAAAGCCACCTCACCGGCATGGCGATGCACAACGTTGAGGTGGCCTTCATCCTCCGGCCCCGGGTCTACGACGATCGACCGAGAGTCTTCAGCGGCGCTGATAATCCAGGTATTCGTGCCCTCGAGGGCGGTATAGCTGGGATTATCACAAAGAACTACGCCGACGGATTGGCTTACGGGACGCAATTGACTGTATGCGGGGTGCTCCATGCCTACCAGCCTAACCGATCACTCAGCGATCTCTACGATCAATTCGATCTCCACCGGGGCATTCTTGGGCAAGGCGGCAACGCCGACTGCAGAACGCGCGTGCGTGCCAGCCTCGCCGAATACTTCCCCGATGAAATCCGATGCCCCGTTAACCACCGCGGGCTGTTCTTCGTAGCTGGGATCCGAGGCCACGAAGCCAACGATCTTGATCACGCGGGAGATATTGTCCAGCCCGATCTCTGCATCAACGGCCGCCAGGGCGTTGAGGACGGCGGTGCGGGCCTGTTCTTGGGCCTGCTCCGTGGTGACTTCAGCGCCGACCTTGCCGGTCACCGGCAGGGAGCCATCCACCAAGGGAAGCTGGCCAGAGGTCCATACCTGGTTGCCCACGCGCAGTGCGGGCACATAGGAAGCCAGAGGCTTAGCGACGCCTGGCAGCTCCACCCCTAGCTCTTTCAAGCGAGCGGAAAAGCTCATTTACTCTGCCACCTCGCGCTTGAAGTAGGCCACCACGTTCTCCGGGTTGGGGCCAGGGGTGATGGAGACCAATTCCCATCCGTCTTCGCCCCAAGAGTCAAGGATCTGCTTGGTGGCGTGGGTCAGTACTGGTGCGGTTGCGTATTCCCATTTAGTCATGGGGTTTATTCTAGCGATTTAATACGACTTATGCCGCCCCTATTCCGCAGCGCTGTCGCCGCTGCGAGGACAGTCACACCCCCTGACCGCCTTAAATGCCGACGAGTTCGCCACCCTTAGCCAGGTAATTGGCCCAGTCCGTGATGTGGGGGTTCTTGCGCAGGAGCGCGCGGCGCTGACGCTCGGTCAACCCGCCCCACACGCCAAATTCCACGCGGTTATCAAGGGCATCTGCACGGCATTCCGTTAATACGGGGCAGTGGCGGCAAATGACGGCGGCTTTGCGCTGTTCAGCGCCGCGCACGAATAATGCGTCTGGGTCCTCATTGCGGCACTTTGCTTGAGTGACCCACTCACCACGCTCGGGATTTCGGGCTGTTTTGGACATCCCCGCAGTCTTCACTCGAACGGTCATGGGTGAGTGTTCTCCTTCCCAGACGGAATACTATGTACCGAGGCCTGAGTCTATTCACTAGAACGCGAGATTGTCTACGAGGTCACACTTTAGGGGGTGCAGGTCACCTTCCCCATTGCTAGGCAGACCACGTAGGGTATTGGGCGTGACTGTCTTCAAATCTTTGTCCAAGATAGCCCTGTCCACGGTCTTGGTAGCCGCGCTCATCGCGCTCGCGCTTGCCCCCTTCGCGGGCATTTCCGGCGTAGCGATCGCCCGCACCAACCAGACCATGCAATCGGACCTGCAAGACCTAACAGCGGGCAATATCCCTGGTGTTACCACGGTGCAGGATGCCTCAGGCAAAGATATGGCCTATGTCTATAGCCAACGCCGCCACCCCGTAGATGCTGACGAGATTTCGGACGCGATGAAAAACGCCATCGTTTCCATTGAAGACGAGCGTTTTTACGAGCACGGCGGCGTTGATCTCCAAGGCAATTTCCGCGCCCTGTGGACCAACCTCACCTCCGGCGGGGTATCCCAGGGTGCGTCCACCATTGACCAGCAATACGTCAAGAACTACCTCCTGCTCGTCTCCGCGCAGACCGATGAAGAACGGGCCGCGGCGACCGAGCAATCCGTCACCCGCAAGTTGCGTGAAATGCGCATGGCAACGCAGATGAATGAGGAATTGGATAAGAAGGAAATCCTCACCAATTACCTCAACTTGGTCTCTTTTGGTAACCATGCCTACGGCGTGGAGGCCGCCGCGCGGACCTACTTTGATAGCCACGCCGCGGACCTCACGGTGCCGCAGGCGGCGATGCTGGCGGGCATGGTGCAGTCCTCAGAGCGCCTCAACCCCTATACCAATGAGGAAGAGGTACTTGACCGCCGCAACGTCGTGCTGCAGTCCATGGTGGATAACGGCTATCTGGAGCAGGCGGAAGCGGATGAGTATAAGGGGGAAGAATTGGGCGTCGGCAAGCGGCCCAATACCTTGGACAATGGCTGCATCGGCGCAGCTGATCGCGGCTTTTTCTGCGATTTTGTGCTGCAGTACCTTGAGGAAAAGGGTATGGACCAAGCTCAGCTTGCCAACGGTGGATATACCGTAAAGACCACGTTGGACCCGCAGGTGCAGGATACGGCGCTATCTGCGGTGCAGTCGCGCACCAACCCGAATGCTCAGGGCGTCGCCGAGGTGATGGACGTTATCGAACCGGGCACGTCAGACCGCAAGGTCTTGGCCATGGTCTCTTCCCGTGCGTACGGGCTGGACCAAGATAATAATGAAACCCTGCTGCCGCAGACCAACTCCTTGGTGGGCAATGGCGCCGGCTCGGTTTTTAAGGCCTTTACCGCCGCGGCCGCCCTCGAGGCTGGCTACGGCATTAAGAATACGGTGGATGTGCCCACCCGCTATGAGGCCGAAGGCCTTGGCCACGGCGGCGCCGATAACTGCCCCGCCAACCGCTACTGTGTGGAAAACGCGGGCAACTATAAGGCCACGATGACGCTGCAAGAGGCCTTGGCCCACTCGCCCAATACGCCATTTATCAAGCTCACCGAACAGGTTGGCGTGGCACCCATCGTAGATATGGCGGTGCGCCTCGGCCTGCGCTCCTACGACGAAAAGGGCACCTTTGATAAGGACACTTCCATTGCGCAGCGCACAAAGGACGCCAATTCCGGTTCCTTTACCCTGGGCCCCAACCCGGTAAATCCGCTGGAACTATCCAATGTCGGCGCAACGATTGCCTCCAATGGCCGGTGGTGCGAGCCCAATCCCATTGACGAGGTCCTGGACAAGAACGGCAACGAGGTCTACCTCAAGGAGACCCCGTGCGAGCAGGCGGTAGACCAGGATGTAGCCCACGCCCTGGCCAATGCGCTGTCTGAAGATGCCACACAGGGAACCGCCAAGGATGCCGCCCAGGCTGCTGGCTTTAGCTCCCCCATCGCCGCCAAGACCGGTACCACCGAGTCCAACCAGTCCTCGGCATTTTTGGGATTCAACGACGGACTCGCCGCCGCTCCTTATATTTATAACGACGGCACCGATACCCAGCCGCTGTGTACCTCACCCGTGCGCCAGTGCACCGGCTCCGGCAACCTCTTTGGTGGCTTAGAGCCCGCGCAGACATTTTTCACCATGGCATCGCAGCTGCCGCAGGCTACCCAGGGCGGGCTGCCCAACTACAACAAAAAATACGATGACGGCACCACCGGGGATAAGTTGCTCGATAGCTTGCGCGGGAAAAACGAGTCACAGGCCCGCAGCACCCTTGAGGCCAAGGGGTACGTGGTAAAAACCTCCCGCGTTGTCGGCGGGGATGTTCCCTACGGCCGTGTGGTGCGCGCGATTACCGGCAAGGATGGCAAGAAGGACGGCGCCGAGATTACCCTGCAGCTTTCCGATGGCACCTCTGCCACCCAATCCCCCTCCAGCGGCGTAGGCAGTGCGAATACGACCGGCGCACAAAATAACACCGGCAGCGGGAACACTGCCGGCGTGAGCAACTGGGGAGGAAATAACGGCGGCGGATTGAACCTCAGCCCAGAGGACTTTGGAATCCGCCAGGAAGATATCGATAACTTCCGCAACGATATCCGCAATCTCCTCGGCCGCTAAAGATTAGTTAAGCTGGCCTTTTACCTCTGCGGAAAGGCGCTTGCCGTCGGCTTGGCCGGCGGCTTTTGCATTGGCAACCTTCATGACCGCACCCATCTGCTTCATAGTGGGTGCTTCGCCGTTTTCTTTTTCTACCTCAGCAATTGCTTCTTCTACCAAAGCCTTAAGCTCCGCATCATCGAGCTGGCGCGGCTGGTAGGCCTCGAAGAAGGGGACATCGACAAGCTCAGCCTCTGCCAATTCCGGGCGGCCATTTTCTTCATAGACCTCTGCGGACTCGCGGCGCTTTTTAATCTCGCGCGCGATAACCTTGAGGATATCTTCATCCTCCAGCTCGTGGCGGGAGCCAGTGGTTTCTTCGGCCTGGATTGCCGCGAGCAGCGCGCGAATGGCGCTGGTGCGCTGCTTTTCCTTGGCCTTCATCGACGTTTTCAGATCTGCTCGGATAGTATCTTTTAGCTCGCTCATGCCTTTCAATATACGTCCATTTAAGGCAGGTAGTGTAGAAGCTGTGAAACTTCAACGGATTCTTGGCGGCGTCGCCGCAGGCCTAGGTGTTGCTGCTTGGGGCTTTAGCGAGCTCACGAAATTCGAGCTCAAGGAATTTACCCTTCCACTCCTTCCCAAGGGCACCCTGCGCGGCGAAGAAGAGTTCCGCCTGCTGCACATTTCTGACCTGCACATGATCCCGGGACAGCAGACCAAGATCGATTGGGTCTCCGCCCTCGATGCGCTGGAGCCAGACCTCGTGGTCAATACCGGCGACAACCTCTCCGATAAGCAGGCCGTGCCCGATACCCTGCGCGCGCTCGGCCCGCTGCTCGCCCGGCCCGGCGTCTTCGTGTTTGGCACCAATGATTATTGGGCGCCGCGCCCGGTCAACCCCTTCAAATACCTACTGGGTAAAAAGCGCGAGCCCTCCTACGTTGACCTTCCTTGGCGCGGCATGCGCGCGGCCTTCGTGGAGCACGGTTGGTACGACGGCAACCAGGCACGTCACGAGTTCAAGGTGGGCAATGTTCGCCTTGCCGTGGCCGGAGTGGACGATCCGCACCACGACTTGGACGATTATTCCGAAATCGCCGGCCCACCCCACGAGGATGCCGATCTATCGCTTGCCCTGCTCCACGCCCCCGAGCCGCGCGTGCTCGAAAAGTTCGCCGCCGATGGTTACCAGCTCTCCCTTTCCGGCCATACCCACGGTGGGCAGGTGTGCCTGCCCGGTTCGCGCGCCATCGTGACCAATTGCGGCATCGACCGCCCGCGCGCACAGGGCCTGCATGATTTCGGCCCTATGAAGATGCACGTCTCCAATGGCTTGGGCACGTCCAAATTCGCCCCGGTGCGTTTATTCTGCCGCCCCTCGGCCACCCTGCTGAGGATCACTGAGGTGGACTAGACCTGCCGTTTTGCCGATCGCATTCACCGTGCGTTAAAGTATTTCAGTACTGCTTTTAAGCAGTAGACCGGGATATGGCGCAGGTTGGTAGCGCGCTTCGTTCGGGACGAAGAGGTCGCAGGTTCAAATCCTGTTATCCCGACAGTAGCCCGCAGGAAACTGCGGGCTTTTTCCATGCCTACAAGGCCCTGGATTCCAGAGCCCGCTTAGGCCAGCATTCCGGTAAAGAAGACGATGGCGACGAGGATGATGGAAAATACCCATGCGATGGGGAAGGCTATCTTGAGGTACTTGCCCATCTGACCGTCCGCCAGTCCCAGCGCCAGCCACAGTGCTGGCGAAAATGGGGAGACGAAGGTTCCCACCACGTTGCCGATAATGAGAGCGCTCGCAGCGCCCATACCGCTGACGCCGAAGGACTCCACCGTGCCCTGGACGATGGGCAGTACCGAGAAGTAATACGCATCCGTGGAGGTCAACAGATCTAGCGGAACCCCAAAGAATCCCACGATGACGTGCAGATACGGTGCCACCCCTTCCGGACCCCGCCGTGAATATATACCTTTGGGTAAAAACGGGAAACGACGCGGCGCCCCTACAGCACCGCGTCGCCCCTATTCCCTATCACTCACAACGGCGCAAGCCGTTCGCCTACCCCCTAAGTAGGCGGTGTGAGCACTAGTAAGAATAACACTCCTCGTATTCCAGCCATAGCGCTGGCAAACCATTGCCAGCTTTATACAAACTTTTGGCCATTTAAGTATTAAATTTCAGACTTTAGCGGCTGTTTTTGGGTTCTCCCCGGCAGGCACGAGCCATTTCACTGCACTCAGACCTACAAGAGTGATAGCGCCCAAAACGGCAAGGCCGGTCCACAGCACCACTGCCTCACCATCGTTGCCCGCCACGGTGACGGCGGCCGTTGTCCAGTTGAGCGGCAAAAGGTTAGCTACTACCTGCCATACCTTGTCCACCCCGGCGATGGCCGCGGATTTCCACAGCCACCCCACCAACGCGGTCTGCCCAATGCCAAAGATCGCGGCGAGGATCGATCCCACGGTCATGCCACACAGTTCGAGCAAGCCACGCACGATAAGCGCGGAGGACAGGGCACCCAAGAACAGGGCTCCTCCGGCGGCCACGGCGGCGATGGGGGTAAGGCCGATGGACAAGACGAAGAGCAGGATCTCCCCGATAGCCACCGCTGCCAGCGATCCGCCGAGAACCATCAGCCACGGGCGGAATCCCAATTTCCACGCCACCCCGGCCGCGGATCCAGCCAAGAGGACGAGCGCGGAAATGAGCATGGCGATGACCGGGCTCAGCTGGCGCGCATCTTCCTCTGCAGCCACGTGCGCGGGAGGCAGGGCGCGCTGCACCTCCCCCAGGTTCGATTGGTTTTGTTCGGCCATGCCGGTGAGCTTGCCGGCGCCATCGTCAAGCTGGCCCACCCCATCGAGCGCCTCATCCACGCGGCTATTGAGCTCCGCGATGGACTGGTTGAGCTGCTGCGCGCCTGCCACAGCCTGGTTGATGCCATCGTGATAGGCATAGCCGCTTACCGCCAGCTGATTGGAGAGATCGCGCGAGCCATCCTTCAGCTTTTTCAACTCCCCGGTCAGGGATTCATCGAGGCGGAAGTTTTCCACCTGCTTGCGCAGATCTCCCAGCTGGGAGCGGACTTGTTTCGCTTCCTTGGAATCATTTCCCTCCAGGTCGCGCACCGTACCATCGATGGCTTCCAAGATTTGGCCTTGGACGGCCCCCAGGCCCACGACCTGGTCGACGGCCCCGCCGACGGTATTGGCCAGCTCCGTCGCCCCTCCGCCGAGGGTATTGGTCCCGGACTGCAGCTGGTTAAGGCCCGAGACCAGCTCTTGCGAGCCGCCGGCGAGCTTTTCGACGCCCTCGCCTAATTCCCCAGCACCCTTATCCAGCTCACTAGTACCCTTGTTCAAGCGATCCGCGCCGGATTTCAGGATGCTGGCCTGCGCTTGGGCGCGGCTGGCGGCCTCGGCGGCTTCCTTAAGCTCCGGCGATGCCGAATTCGCCTGTGGTGCGCCATAAGGCTGCGCGGCGCTCGACCACGCATGCGCCGGTTCCCACTGCGCCCAGGCCGCCACTGCGGTACCAACGATAAGCGGTACGGCGAGCAATACGAGCAGGAAGAAATTGCGCCACCGCGAAGAGCTCGCGGACGCGGTGGGCGCGGTCGAGGCAAGGCGTTTGGTCATGCTAGTAACCTATCGCTGCAGGTCATTCCCTTTCCGCAGGCGCGCCGATCCCCACGCATAACAAAGAGAATCTACTATTAAGACATGCCTATCCCCCTGAAACCCCCGTTCTCCCGCACGCTAGCGTGCGCGGCCGCGTTTCCGCTGTGCATGGCATTGGTGTCCTGCGCCGATGATGCCGATACCTCCGCCCACCCCAGTGAGCCCCAGTTTTCTGATGCCGTGGCGCAATCCAGTTCCGGATCTGCAAGCTCCGCGGAAGGCACGGCAGCCACTACAACCGATGCCCCTGCGACCTCACCCAAAAAGACGCAGGCACAACAACCCACTCCAAAGGAAGTCACGGTCACCACAACCACCACGCAGGCCAAGGGCGATTGCTCCCCCGCGTCCTTTGCTCCCATTGTCCCCAAAATGGACAACATTGTGGTTATAGATTGTGACGGTGCCTGGGCTCACTTTGGCAAAGACCAAACAGATTGGACCGTATGGGCGCGATTTAGCGAAGGCGAGTGGACAAATATTGAGCCAATCGGTGTAGCTACTTCTGGAATGAGCGAACCGTGTTATGACGTGGACAAATGGATCAAGCAGGGCGCTCCTAGCTTTGTCTCAGACAATATGCGCCGCTGCGATTAATACCGCCTAACGTACAGGCCGCCTTCGACCAACTGTCTCCGCTGCACCCAACTCACAGCAACTCGCTGTGGGTTGAGGACGTGGGGTTGGTCGAAGGCGGCCTGTATTTTATGCCTCTAAGAAGCAGTACAACCGCAGTGGCGGGCTACTTCTTTTCGGCAAAGACCTCGCGCACGCGCTGGCCCAGATCCGGGTGGACGTTGGTCCAGTACTGGTACACGCGCTCTTCGGTTTCCTCGGACACGCCGGCCATCGCGTTGGTGATATTGGTGACCAAGCGCTCCTTGGCGCCGTCGTCGTAGACGTTTTCGTACAGGTCGCGCGCTTGGACGAAGTCATCGTCTTCCGCATGGCGTACGTACGGCGCGCGGACCAAGTCCTGACCGTGGGGATCCGGGTTCACGTAGAGGTCCGCCGCAGTGGTGGTCTCTAGGTCCTCGCGGTTGTTGACGGAGGCATCATCAAGCACGCCCGTACCCTTCGCATGGCGGTTGGGCGAGTACACCGGATCCTCTGGTGCATTGTAGAAGTACTGCATTGGACCCTCGTGCTCGTAGGTATTGACCTTCTCCGCATTACGAGGCTGGTTGACCGGCAAGTGCTTGTAATTCGGCCCGATGCGATAGCGCTGCTGATCTGCATAGGCAAAGACGCGGGCCTGAAGCATCTTATCCGGAGATAGGCCAACACCCGGCACGATATTGGAGGGATCGAGTGCAACCTGCTCGATCTGGGCAAAGAAATTGCGCGGGTTGCGGTTGAGCTCAAAGTAGCCCACATCGTGCAGCGGGTAGTCCTTCTTGGACCAGACCTTGGTCAGATCGAAGGGATTGAAGCGGTAGTCCTCTGCCTCCGCAAGCGGCATGATCTGCACCTTGACATCCCAGATGGGGTAGTTGCCCTCTTCGATGGCGTTGTAGAGATCCGCGCGGTGGCTATCCGGGTTCTGGCCAGCTTCCACGGTGGCCTCTTCATCAGTGAAGTTCTCTACACCCTGGCGGGAGATGAAGTGGTACTTCACCCAGAATGCCTCGCCGTCTTCGTTGACCCACTGGAAGGTGTGGGAACCGTAGCCATTTTGGTGGCGGGTGGTCTTCGGGGTGCCGCGGTCACCCATCAGGTAGGTCACCTGGTGGGCGGATTCCGGGTTGCGGGTCCAGAAATCCCACTGCATATCGGCATCGCGCAGGCCATTGGAACC
Source organism: Corynebacterium sp. MSK310 (assembly GCF_030227355.1). NCBI lineage: Bacteria > Bacillati > Actinomycetota > Actinomycetes > Mycobacteriales > Corynebacteriaceae > Corynebacterium > Corynebacterium sp. MSK310. Next base: position 21,355 of record NZ_JASPFZ010000012.1, on the reverse strand, counting down.
CAGGCGCTTTTGGGAGTGGATGAAGTCTGGGAACTTCATGCCATCGCGCAGGAAGAATACCGGGGTGTTATTGCCCACGATGTCGAAGTTGCCGTCTTCGGTGTAGAAGCGCAGGGCAAAGCCGTGCACGTCGCGCCAGGTATCCGGGGAGCCCTGCTCGCCAGCGACGGTGGAAAAACGGCCCATCATCGGGGTGACGGTGCCCTTCTGGAAGACCTTAGCCTTGGTGTAGGCGGACACATCTTCGGTGATGTGCAGCTCACCGTAGGCGCCGTGGCCCTTGGCGTGCGGGGTACGCTCGGGCACGCGCTCGCGGTTGAAGTGGGCGAGCTTTTCAATGAGGTGAATATCGTTAAGCGCGACCGAACCCTGGGGTCCGGCGGTCACGGACGTGTTCTCAGAAGGAACGGGCTGGCCGGAAGGGCGGGTCGTGGTGCCCTTGCCTGCGGGACGCTGTCCCTTGTTCAAGATGTCATCAGCGGTGGAATCAGTCATGGTATGTCTTTGCCTCCTGGCAATCAGTCGATAATTTGGGGTCAATTATCAATCACGGACAACCCATAGCTTACTACGTATAACGGCGCTGCGCTACTTTTCCCGCGCATAAGCCGCTTGCTTTTGCCCCAGCCACCGCAACCTTGGATAAGAAATCCAGGGGCTACTGGTAGATTCATTCAGGTGACACACCACTCCGCAGCAGACGACGCCCGCGTCACCGAGCTCGCCCTCCGGGCTGGGCGCGGCGACCGAGCAGCGCTTACGGAGTTCATCAAGGCCACCCAGGATGATGTCTGGCGCCTGCTCGCCCACCTGGGCGGCCCCGAAATCGCCGACGACCTCACCCAGGAGACCTACCTGCGCGTCATTGGCGCCTTGCCGCGCTTTGCCGCCCGCTCTTCCGCGCGCACCTGGTTGCTCTCGCTGGCCCGGCGCGTGTGGGTGGATAATATCCGCCACGATATGGCCCGGCCCCGCAAGTCCGCCACGCAATACGAGGACGCCATGAGCTCCACCGCGGAAAACTCCGGTTCCTGGAGCGATTGGATTGATGCCCGTACGCTTATCGATGCCCTGCCGGCCGACCGCCGCGAAGCCCTCATCCTCACCCAGGTGCTGGGCTATACCTATGAGGAAGCGGCCAAGATTGCCGGGGTGCGCGTTGGCACCATCCGCTCCCGCGTGGCGCGCGCCCGCAAGGACCTCATCGAGGGCGCAAATTAATACCCCCGAATGTTCGAGCGCTTGGACGCATACTTTCGCCGCAATACTTATCAAAGTGCAGGTACTTAGGGCAGTGCAGCGGGATCCTGCGGGCCTAGGGCGGGGTAGAAAAATACTAAAGTGACACGATTTCAGCTGTGAAGTCACGGGTGAAATGTGATTCTATTAGATACACACACGTGATAAATCGACCGTCGATCCGGGCCCGCGCGTTCCCAAAGCCGGGCCCGGCGAGTGTGAGTAAGAGAGTTTCTCCCCTCATGATTAAACGCGCAATCGGAATCTCCATGGCGTTTATTGGCGTCGTGGTGGGCGCAGGCTTTGCCTCGGGCCAAGAAGCCATGCAGTACTTCGTAGCTTTCGGTGAATGGGGCCTGTGGGGCATCGCCCTCGCCGCCGCCCTCATGATGGTCACCGGCGTGTCCATCCTGCAGCTGGGCTCCTATTTCCAGGCGGTGGAGCACACCGCTGTCTACAACAAGATCGCTTCACCAGTCACCGCCAAGATCTTGGACTGGTCCACGCTGATTACGCTGTTTTCCATCGGCTTCGTCATGTTCGCCGGTGGTGGCTCCAATATCAACCAGCAATTCCCCAGCATCCCCGTGTGGGTCGGCGGCACCGTCATGCTGATCCTCGTGCTGCTGGTGGGCCTTATGGACGTGGACCGCGTTACCCGCGTCATCGGTACCATCACCCCGTTCATCATCATCTTCGTGGTGCTGGCCACCGGCTACACCATCCTTACGGCCGATGTGGACTTCGCGTCCCTGAATACCTGGGCCATCGATAACGTCAATACCTCGCTGCCTAACTGGTGGCTTTCTGCGCTGAACTACACCGGCCTGAACGTCATGACGGCCGTATCCATGTCCATCGTCATCGGCGGCAACTTCCTGGATAACCGCGCCGTGGGCATCGGCGGCCTCATCGGTGGTTTCCTTTACCTCATCTTGCTGGCCCTGCTCGTCTTCGCCCTCTTCTTCGAGGCTAAGGACGTCAACGGCGAGGACATGCCGGTACTGAAGCTGATTACGGGCATCCACCCGGTTCTCGGCATCTTGATGACCTTCGTTATCTACGGCATGGTCTTTAACACTGCCATCGGTATGTTCTACGCCCTGGGCAAGCGCCTGACCCGCAATAACCCACAGCGCTTCTACCCCGTATACGCCGCATCCTGCATCATCGGCTTCATCCTGTCCTTCATCGGCTTCCAGTCCTTGGTCAGCAACGTCTACCCCATCCTGGGTTACCTCGGCCTGCTGATGATTGTCGTGATGGTTTATAACCGCATTAAAAACCGCGGCATGCTTGCCGATGAATCCGATCGCCGCATGCGCGCCCACGATCTCGTCGCCCGCAAGCTGGACCCGCGCGAGCGCTTTACCAAGAAGAATGAGCGCGAGCTGCGCATGCTAGCCGCAGCATCCAATATGGGGACGCAGGAATTTATCGATCACCTCGCCGAGGATATCCACGAGGAGCTCGAAGAGGACGATGAAATCGACTATGACCGCGAGTCACCCGCACCTTCCGTCACCTACGTCCAGCACACGAAGCCGGAAGTACCTTCCGTTGATAGTGACTTGGACTTTGGCAAGAAAGACGAAGACTAAGGCTTAAGCTTTAGAAGCCACACGCAATTCGGCTCCTCGCTTCCCATTACAGGAAGGAGGAGCCGAATTTTTATGCGCCGGGCACGGCTTCGCAGCTCTGCCCGGCGCAGTGGTGCCTTGCGGCTATACCAGCAGCTCTGCGATCTGAATGGTATTGAGCGCAGCGCCCTTGCGGAGGTTATCGCCAGAGACGACGAGGACGAGGCCCTTATTGTCATCTACCGTCTGATCCTGGCGGATGCGCCCGACCAAGGAATCGTCCTTGCCGGCGGCGGCGAGGGGGGTGGGGACATCGGCAAGCGTCACACCTGGGGCATCGCTTAGAAGCTCGGTGGCCTGCTCGGGGGTGATGGGCTTGTCGAACTCCGCGTGGATGGTCAGGGTGTGACCGGTAAAGACGGGAATGCGCACGCAGGTGCCGGCAACCTTGAGGTCCGGCAGGCCGAGAATCTTGCGGGATTCATTGCGCAGCTTCTGTTCTTCGTTGGTCTCGTTGCTGCCGTCATCGACGAGGTTACCGGCAAAGGGCAGCGCGTTATAAGCAATGGGCGCGACGAAAGGTCCCAGGTCCTCATCATCGAGGGCAGAACCATCGTGGACTAGGTTCACGTTGTGATCGCCCACGCTGTAGACCTGCGCGGCCAGCGTCTGCACGCCCGCCAGGCCGGAACCGGATACCGCCTGATAGGACGATACGTGCAGCTTGTTGAGGCCGGCGGCATCGTGCAGAACCTTCAGCACCGGCATGGCGGCCATGGTGGTGCAGTTCGGATTGGCGATAATGCCCTTCGGCGGGTTCTTCGCCTCCTCAGGGTTTACCTCAGATACCACGAGCGGGACCTCCGGGTCCTTGCGGTAGGCCGAAGAATTATCCACCACGGTAGCGCCCGCGGCGGCAAAGACCGGGGCCCACTTCTCAGAGGTGGAACCGCCCGCGGAAAATACCGCGATATCGACATCGGCCACGGATTCTTCGGTGACCTCGGCCAAGTCCTCCACTTCAATCTGCTCGCCGCGGAATTCCAGCTCGGTGCCTGCGGAACGGGCGGAGGCGAAAAAGCGCACCTTATCCGCCGGGAAATTACGTTCTTCCAAAATGGAGCGCATCACGCGGCCGACCTGGCCGGTGGCGCCGACGACTGCAACGGTAGTCATTGTCTTCCTTTTTACTGCTCTGTAGTGCTCTGGTTTATCGTCCGGTTCCAGCATAGACGGTGGCTTCTTCCTCGCCGCCGAGCTGGAACTTATCGTGCAGGGCGCGCGCCGCCTTTTCCAAGTCTGCCTCGCGCGTCAACATGGAGATGCGGATTTCGGAGGTGGAAATAAGCTCCATATTCACTCCCACATCGCGCAGGGCCTCGGTAAAGTCCGCCGTCACGCCGGGGTGGGACTTCATGCCGGCGCCGACGAGGGAGACCTTGCCCACCTGGTCATCGTAAAGCACATTGGACCAGCCGCCCTCAGACTGCAGCTTGCTCAATAGCTCCATCGCGCGGGGGCCATCGGCGCGCGGGCAGGTGAAGGTGATGTCGGTGGTGCCATCCTCCAGGGAGGAGACGTTTTGCAGCACCATATCGATATTGATCTCCGCATCGGCGATGACGCGGAAAAGCTTCGCGGCCTCGCCCGGGCGATCTGGGATGCCCAGCACGGTTACCTTCGCCTCGGATTTATCAGTTGCTACACCAGTAAGTACTGCTTCTTCCACGGGGATATCCTCCATTGAGCCGGTCACCAACGTGCCGGGGTCATTTGAATAAGACGAGCGAACTCGCAACGGAACATTGAAAGCGCGGGCGTATTCCACGCTGCGCAGGACCAGAATCTTGGATCCTACGGCGGCCATTTCCAGCATCTCTTCAAAAGAGAGCTTTTCTAGCTTTTGCGCATCCGGGACGATGCGCGGATCGGCGGTATAGACGCCATCGACATCGGAGTAGATTTCGCACACATCCGCCTTGAGCGCCGCCGCCAGGGCGACCGCGGTGGTATCGGACCCGCCGCGGCCCAGCGTGGTCACATCGCGCGAGTCCTTATTCACGCCCTGGAATCCGGCGACGATGCAGATCTGTCCATCCTCTAAGGCCTCGGTCAGGCGGCCGGGGGTGACGTCAACGATGCGCGCATTGCCGTGGCGCTCGGTCGTCAGCACGCCCGCCTGGGAGCCGGTAAAAGACTGGGCCTTCGCGCCCAGGGACTCCACCGCCATGGCCACTAGCGCATTGGAGATGCGCTCGCCGGCGGTAAGGAGCATATCCATTTCGCGCTGCGGGGGAACGGGATTGACTTGCGCTGCAAGGTCAAGAAGCTCATCGGTGGTATCCCCCATAGCGGAGCACACCACGACGACATCATTGCCCTGCTTTTTAGTGGCCACAATCCGCTCCGCTACCGCGCGGATGCGATCTGCGGATTCGAGGGAGGAGCCGCCGTATTTTTGAACGATCAGGGCCACGGTGTGGTTGCCACCTTTCGTTTTAAAAGGCACCCCTGCGCGCAGACGCGCCACAGAAATACCTGTCGGACACTAGTCAAATTCCTATGCTACCCCGCAAGGCGCTACACCTCATCATAATTCCGAGACAATACTTTTATTTTATTCACATACACCCCCGTGCGCGCGCTAGGCGCCGGGCCGGGGGCGGCATCGATAAGCAAAATGCATCTCCGTCACTTTTTTACTAGCGTTGAGCGGGTGTTAAGCAACCTCCTCGCCGTATTCTTCGCGCTCGCCTCCGCGCTTACGGTTGCTTGGGGCACGGTCGTTCGCCACCGCATCGCCCTTGAAGCAGACGATTCAGTCATGCGCTCCGCTATGACCAACCCACTGTGGTGGGTCGGCACTGGCGCAGCCATCCTCGCCTATGGCCTCCAGGTCGTCGCCCTGGGCTTTGGTACCTTGCTGGTAGTCCAGCCCATTTTGGTCCTCTCGCTCATGTTTACCCTGCCGCTTTCGGCCTGGTATGCCAAGCGCCCCATGCCCGTGCACGAGACGTTCTGGTCCATTGCGCTCACGGTGGCGGTCGGCGTGATGGTGGTCTACGGCCGCCCCGTTGCCGGCAATCCCCGGCCGGAGTGGAGCCAGTGGTGGCCCGCCCTGCTATTGGGCCTGGCCACCCTGGTCGCGTTGGGCGTGGCCGGCCATAAATTCCGCGAGCAGCGCCCGCTCGCCCTGGGCACGGCCTGCGGCGTCATCTACGGTTTCGTCGCCCTGCTTTCCAAGGCCGTGGTCGATATCTTCACCCACGAAGGCTTGAGCGTCCTGGTGGGCAGCTGGCAGTTCTACGGCCTCATCGGCCTCGCCCTGACCGGCACCGTAGTGCAGCAATACTCCTTTAACGCCGGCCCGCTGGCGCAGTCGCTGCCGGCCATGACCATCTTCGAGCCCATCGTCGCCTTCGGCCTGGGCTATATGGTCTTGGGCGAAAAGTTCCTCATTGATTCCACCGCCGGCTGGCTCGTCATGGTGGCCGCGCTCGGCGTCATGATTGCCGCGACCATCATTTTGTCCCGCAACCCGGTCAGCCAGCGCAGCTAGATCGCCCACTCGAATACGGTCAGCATATAGGCCGAAAACCAGGCTCCGAAGAGCACCCAGGCACCCACGCTTGCCGATGCCCCCTTCTTGCCCACCCACGGCACCAATACCACCGCTGCGGGCAGTAAGAGGCGGGGGCGGGAGTGCATGATGCCATCGGAAAGCAGCACATTGGCCATCAGCACCGCGGCAAAGAGCCAGGCTGGCAGCGGCAGGCGCCCCCAGGCCAGCAGCAGGCAGATGGGGGCGGCGATGATGACTGCGGCGCTGAGCAAATACCCACCATTCGTGGCGCTAGACAGCGTCTCTGCTACCCAGGACACCGTCGCCCGGCCACCATCGAAACCGGAATTCCAGTGCTTTTCCTGCAGGCCAAAGTAGCCGCCGGCGCCGGGTAAATGGCGATTGGCCCACCAGATATAGCCAGCTAAGGGCAGCGCCGATACCGCCACGCTCAGCCAAGCCCACCAGGTGCGCCGCGCCTTGCAGAGCACCATGAGCGCGAAGACCACGATGAGATCTACCACGGTGAGGCGGACGAAAGAGGCAAGAAAGATCAGCACCCCGGCCGCGATCCAGCGCTGATCATGCAACATCACCACGGCCCAGATCGCGAGCGCGCCGAAGAGCGCCTCCGTATAGGGCATGGCAAAAACGATGCTCATGGGCGCGCTGGTGACCACCGTCGCGCCGAGCACCTGGCCGCGCACCCCCAGCCCCATCTGCCTAGCCAGCGCCATGACGCCCGCTGCCAAGGCGATGGTGAAAAAGAGGTTGAGGACCATCGCCGTGCCTGCAACGTCCGTGCCCAGCAGGTTGCTAACTGCCCGCACCACCAGCGGGAAGCCGGGAAAGAACGCAAGGGTCGTTTCATCCGCCGGGGCATAGCCCGCGCGGGCGATATCCACGTAGTAGTTGGCGTCCCATTTATTCAGCAGCCCCCAGAGGGAATCGCCCTGCGCCGCGGCCAGCGCCGCGAGCACGCTGAGGCGAATCGCCGTTCCCGCAACCGCCACTAGTGCAGCATAAAACCAGCAGCGCAGCGCGGGCGCGGCTGCGGGGCGGCGGGTGGTAGGAACAGTAGGCACATCAGTATGGTACGCCACGGGCCCGCGCGTCCCGCTGAATGAAATATGTTGCCACACCGTGAGATCCTCTGTAGTGTGACCGGTATGACATTGCGGAACGACCTACTCCTTATCTGCCGCGGCGGGATTTCGGCCTAAACCTACGGCCAGCGCCCCGTCGCGGAGTCTGGCAATCCTTAGCCCAGCTGGCCGTCGCACTTCCCGACACCAAACACATTAAGGACACCGCACCCCCATGTCTCCCAACGATTCCTTCATTAGCGCACCCCGCGAAATCACCACCCCTGCAGGCCCTCCCCGCGAGGGACAGCCTGCGTGGAATAAGCAGCGCGGCTCCTCCATGCCCTTCGAGCGCTACCAACCCTTCGCCGTAGAGGTCGAGGACATCGACCTGCCGGACCGCACCTGGCCGGGAAAGAAGATCACCCACGCCCCGCAGTGGTGCGCCGTGGACCTGCGCGACGGCAACCAGGCACTGATCGATCCCATGAGCCCCGAGCGCAAGCACCGCATGTTCGACCTGCTGGTGCAGATGGGCTACAAGGAAATCGAGGTCGGCTTCCCGTCCGCCTCCCAGACGGACTTCAACTTCGTCCGCGAAATCATCGAGGGCGATAAGATTCCAGAGGACGTGACCATCCAGGTCCTCGTCCAAGCCCGCGAACACCTGATCCGCCGCACCTTCGAGGCCTGCGCCGGCGCCAAGAACGTCATCGTGCACTTTTATAACTCCACCTCGAAGCTGCAGCGCCGCGTGGTCTTCCGCAAGGACAAGCCGGCAATCAAGAAGCTGGCTACCGATGCCGCCGAGCTCATCAAATCCATCGCCGCCGACTACCCCGATACCAACTGGCGCTGGGAATACTCCCCCGAGTCCTTTACCGGCACCGAGCTGGATTTCGCCCGCGAGGTCTGCGATGACGTGGTCGCCATCATGGATCCCAGCCCCGAGAACCCAATGATCATCAACCTGCCGTCCACGGTGGAGATGATTTCGCCGAATGTCTACGCCGATTCCATCGAGTGGATGGACCGCAACCTGGCCCGGCGCGATTCCATCTTGATTTCGCTGCACCCCCACAATGACCGCGGCGAGGGCGTTGCCGCCGCCGAGCTGGGCTATATGGCCGGCGCCGACCGCATTGAGGGCTGCCTGTTTGGCAATGGCGAGCGCACCGGCAACGTGGACCTGGTGACCTTGGGCCTGAACATGCTCACTCAGGGCGTTGACCCCCAGATCGATTTCACCGATCTGCCCAAGATCCGCGAAACCGTGGAGTACTGTAACCAGCTGCGTGTCCCGGAGCGCCACCCCTACGGCGGTGAACTGGTCTTTACCGCGTTCTCCGGCTCGCACCAGGATGCCATCAATAAGGGCTTGGACGCGCTGGCCGCAACGGTGCGTCCGGAGGCCAATTCCACCGACGTCAGCTGGGAAGAGCTGCGCGATGCCATCTGGGAGGTGCCCTACCTGCCCATCGACCCGAAGGACGTGGGCCGCGATTACCAGGCCGTTATCCGCGTCAACTCCCAGTCCGGCAAGGGCGGCGTCGCCTACATCATGAAGACCGACCACGGCATCAATATGCCGCGCGCCATGCAGGCGGAGTTTTCCACCGTCGTGCAGGAAATCACCGATACCGAAGGCGGCGAGGTCAACTCCAAGAATATGTGGGACATCTTCGCCACCGAATTCTTGGACCGCACCACCCCGTTGCACCTGGAATCGTTTGAGATCGACAATATTTCCGCCGATGATACCGATGCCACCGTGACCGCCACCGTGACTTATAACGGCAAGGAATCCGAGGTCACCGGCACCGGCAACGGCCCCATTGCCGCCTACGCCAATGCGCTGGAGTCCTTGGGCATCGATTTCGATGTCATCGACTACTCCCAGCAATCGCGCTCGGCCGGCGATGATGCCGAGGCCGCCTGCTACATTGCCGCCGACGTCAACCAGAACAAGGTCTGGGGCGCAGGCATCGCCGCTTCCACGACCCGCGCCTCCATCAACGCGATTACCTCCGCAGTAAACCGCGCGTTGGCATAACGCGGGCGCGGGCCGACATGGTAGAAGATCGACTATGCCTTCTTCTACCTACCTCATCCCCCACCGCGGCCTCGGCGCGGTGCAGGCCTTGCCCATTCACGGCGCATCGGTGAAGGGCACGGAGGATTTTACCGTCACCCTGGCTCCCAGCCAGGAGGGCGGTTTAAGCGTGGAAGCACAGGGCCAGATCGGCACCATCAGCGCCGCGGACCGCACGGAATACCCCGAGATCGACCTCCTTTTCCGCGCCGGTCTCACCCCAGCCGCCACAGCCCAGCCGCATGCCGATGGCCACGTCGCCCTCCTGCTTCCCCGCCCCGGGCTCTGCCTGCCGGCGAATAATCCGCCCGGCGGGCCCTATACGATGCTCGGCTATGCCCCGCCCATCGATATCACCGATCTCCCCGCAGATCTCGATATCCCGGCCCAGGCCCGGATGCACGTGCTAGTCAACCTGGTGCCTTCCACCGACGCCGTCGATGTCTTCTTCGGCCCTAAATTCCTCACCACCCTGTCCCCGGGTCCCTCGCTGCCCCCGCTTGCCGATGCCCCCATCCTCGCCCACGCCTACCACGCCCCGCGCGGCAACGATCGCGTGCTGAGCATCTACGCCGGCGATCCGCTGCCCGCTTCCAACGAAGACTCCGTGGCCGTTGCCACCCCGACCACGCAGGCGGCGACCGAGACCTTCGAAACCAGCAGCTTTCGCGCCGTCACCGCCACCCCGGAGCCCACGCGCCGCACTGGGTGGTGGGTCACGGCCATTGCCGTGGTCGCCGTCGTGGCGCTGGTGACCGTATTCATCGTCGCGGTTTAGTGTCCACTAAACCGGATTAGGCAACGAAAAGGTCCGGCGCGCCCTGTCCCGCCACAGGAATTCCGGGATACTAGACTAAGGCTGATGAATAACACACCTGGCCCCTCCCCACAGTCGCCGCAGGCTCCCTCGCCGGCGACTATGGCGTCCCAGCATGCGGCTAGGACCCACGCCCAGGCGTCCCCTCACTCCGCAGCCAACTCCGCCGCCCAACCGGAGACCAAGGCTGCGGCACAGCAGCGCAAGCCGGGCCCCAACTCCCAAAGCGAATCCAGCACCAGCGTCCCCAACAGCACAGGTATGGCCAAACCAGGCCCGCGCCGGCCTCGGCCGCGCCGCGCCGTCCGCCCCTCCGGCGGGCCGGCGACACTGAAAACCCCAGCCGACCCCGCTGCTTCAGCTGCTCCGTCCGCATCCAGCGCGGACAGCGCACCGCAAAAGCAGCCGGACAAGGCCGAGACCGTCACCAAGCACCCCTACGTAGCCCTCACGCTGCAGACCACGGGCATCCACCCGTCGACCGGGCGCATCGTCACCATTGATGCGGTGGCCTTTGATAACGCCGGCGATATTGGCCAGCGCTTCCACGCCGTGCTCAAGCCGGATATCGATGCTGGCCCACACCACCTCCACGGGCTGACCGTCGCGGATATTGAGCAGGCCCCTGCCTTTAGCAGAGTCCTCAAATCGCTGGATAAGCTTATCGATGGCCGCACCCTCGTCGTTCACGATATCCCCTATACCTGGGGCTTTATCGTCGCCGAGGCCCGCCGCGCCATGATGACCGCCGCACGTCAAAACCGCGCGCGCAACCGCGGTCGCAATAAAGGCAAGCGCCGCCGCCAAAAGGTGGGCCACATGCCCGCGCCCGTGCGCATCATCGATACCTTGGCCACCTCGTATGCGCAGGGCGTGCGGTCGAATGATGTGCGGCTGAGGGGCGTCGCTAAGCAGAATGGCTTGGATGCTGATCCTAAGGCGACGGTGGAACGCGCCCGGCGTCCAGAGCAGGAGACCTCGCGCGAGGAGACGGAGCTGCTCATCCAGCTCTACCAGCACCAACAGCGCGGCCCGGTGCGCAGCTATGCCCCAGACGATGTCCGCGCCGACCGCTTTGGCCTGCAACGCTCGCACGTGCGCGTCGATGCCGCCGAGGCCCCCGTGCAGCACCACAACCCCGGAAAATACGAGCCCGGCAAGGAACTGCGCCGCGGCATGGAAATTGTCGTGGCCCCCGAAATCCTAGAGGACCCGGATACGATTATCTCCGCCCTCATGCGCGAGGAGCTGAACTATTCGGAAAAGCTCACCCGCGAGGCATCGCTTGTCGTGTGCAATGTCACCACGGATCTCGTGGGCAAGGCCATGCACGCCCAGCGCAAGGGCATCCCGCTGATGTCTGATGCCGCGTTTCTCGATGCCCTCACCCGCATCGAAGACCCCACCACTGCGCGGCGCCAGCCCCCGCAGATGAGCGGCGGAAATAACCAGAGCAAGAGCCAGAAACGGCGGCGTAGGCGCGGCGGGCGCGGCCGGGGGCGGCGAAATTCTGGCGGCTCGGCGCCCAAGAACAACGCCTAGCCCACTTCCCCGGCTACCCTAGAGGGCATGAGTTTTTCAGTCCCGGGTGCCTTGAAGAAGTTGCGCACCACCGCCGCGACATCCGCCGCGAAGCTGGCCACCACCGCTTCCCGCGCCACCGGCCGGGGCGCCGGCGGAATGATCGGCGGCCTTATCGCCAATGCCATTGACCCCTCCATCATGACCAACCTGGGCGGCGGGCGCCCGGCCGTGCTGGTCACCGGCACCAACGGCAAGTCCACCACCACCCGCATGCTCGCCGCCGCGGTCCGCGCCGAACACCAGGTCGCCACCAATGACGGCGGCGATAACATGGACGCCGGCATCATCTCCGCGCTCATGGCGGGCAAGGACGCCTCACACCTCGTCCTCGAGGTCGACGAGCTGCACGTGCCGCACGTCGCCGATAACCTCAACCCGCAGGCGCTTGTGCTGCTCAACCTCACCCGCGATCAGCTCGACCGCGTCGGCGAGATCAACAAGATCGAGCGCGCTCTCCGCGGCGCCGTGGAGGCCCACCCGGACATGTTGGTCATCGCCAATTGCGATGACGTGCTCATGACCTCGGTTGCCTACGACGCCAAGAACGTCATCTGGGTTTCTGCCGGTGCCGGCTGGCTCGGCGATTCCGTCACCTGCCCGCGCACCGGCGGCCACGTCGTGCGCACCGAGGATGACTGGTACGCAGTAAAGCCGCTTGCCGATGGCCGCGAGTTCCGCCGCCCGCAGCCGACGTGGGGCATCGACAAGCATGGCGTTATTACCCCCACCGCAAAGCGCCCGCTGAACCTGGCGCTGCCGGGCCGTGCCAACCGCGGTAACGCGGCGCAGGCCATCGCCGCGGCTGTCGAGGGCTTCGGCGTGGACTTGGATCGCGCTATTGCCGCGGCAGAAAGCATCGATGACGTCGCCGGCCGGTATTCCACCATCCACTGGAAGGGCCGCGAGATTCGCCTGCTGCTGGCCAAGAACCCCGCCGGCTGGCAAGAGGCCCTGTCCATGGTGGACCGCAGCGCCGATGGGCTGGTCATCGCCACGAACGGGCAGGTTGCCGATGGCATCGACATGTCCTGGCTCTGGGACGTAAAATTCGAGGGCTTTAACGGGCTCAGCGTCAAGGCCGCCGGCGAGCGCGGAACCGACCTTGCCGTCCGCCTCGTCTACGCGGATATCACCCACCAGCTCATCCCAGACCCCATGGATGCGCTCGCCGCCTGCCCCGAGGGCCGCATCGAGGTCCTTGCCAATTACACCGCCTTCCGCGATCTGAAAAAGGCCCTGTCCAAGGAGGCTAATAATGCTTAATATCGGCCTAGTGCTTCCCGATGTCCTCGGTACCTACGGCGATGACGGCAACGCCCTCGTGCTGCGCCAACGCGCCCGCATGCGCGGCCTCGACGCCGAAATTCACCCCATCCGGCTTGGCGAACCCGTGCCCGAGACGCTGGATATTTATACCATCGGCGGCGGCGAAGACACCGCGCAGATTCTTGCCGCAGAACACCTCATTGCCGATGGCGGGCTAACCCGCGCCGCCACGTCCGGCCGCCCCATCTTGGCCATTTGCGCCGGCTTGCAGGTCCTGGGCGAGTCCTTCCGCGCTTCCGGCCGGGTTATCGATGGCGTCGGGCTTATCGATGCCACCACCGCCGGCATGCAAGACCGCGCCATCGGCGAGGTATCTTCCACCCCTACCGGCGCCGGCGTGACCGCAGATCTCACCGAGCCGCTCACCGGCTTCGAAAACCACTTGGGCGCGACCATCCTCGGCCCGTCCGCCCAACCGCTGGGAACCCTCACCCGCGGCAATGGCAACGCCGACCAAGCCGCCACCGCAGACCTCGCCGACGGCTCCACCCAACGCACCTACGAAGGCGCCGTGCAGGGCAGCGTCATCGCCACCTATATGCACGGCCCCGCCCTGGCCCGCAACCCGCAGCTCGCGGATCTGCTCCTCGCCCAAGCCATGGGTGTCCCGCTCGCCGATCTCGATCCGCTGGATATCCCCGCCGTCGACCGCCTGCGCACCGAGCGCTTCAACGCCGCCGAGCCACCGCGCTCCCAGCGCTAAGCCTGTGGATAACTTCGCCAATTCTCGGCCCTCACGACCCAAAAGGGCCGATTTGAGCCAAGTTATCCACAGGCCGGGCGCGGCCGCCTTGTAGCTCCCAGGCCCCAACCCTAGGCTGCGGGGCATGACGTTATTGGAGCAGCTGGGGGACATCGCCAAGCGCGGCGTAGACCTGATTGAAGAAGCCTACGCCGCCGCTGACCTGCCCCTGCCTGCGGACCACGCGCGCGAGCTGCGCCGCACTGCCGAGGCTTTCCTCGCGCCCACCAGCCACTCGCGCTATCAACGCCGCACCCTTGCCGCCGCGCGCCGCAACCAGCACAGCCTGGCCACGCTCGCGCTCATCGCCCGCCGTTCCCAGCGAGTGAAAAATCCCACCGAGCGCTGGCGCTTCCGCGAAACCCTGTGCGCTACCGCCGGGACCACCGCCGAAGTGTCCCGCGCCGCCACACGCCTGCTGCGCGAAATCGCCCCACCGCCCGAGCGCGAAGACGGCGGGCGCCGCATCCTGCACGGCGAGAAAACCACGCTGAGCTTTACCGGCCCCGCCGCCGAAATGGCCGATATCTGGGCCACCGCGAAGGATAATCCCCTCGCCTGGCTCACCGGCTCCCGTGCCGTCGCGCCGGCCAGCGTGACCACCAATGTCATCATCGAGCTGCCGGATTACCTGAAAATCCTGCGCGGCGAGGGCTCAGAAGTCCGCCTCGCCATGACCAACGGTGCCACCATCACCGGCGCTGATCTCCTCCGTCGCACGCTCGCCGGCGCCGGGCTTTTTACCCTCATCCACCCCGCGGAAGGCCCCGTCAACCTCTACCGTGCCCGCCACGCCTCCGCCAAGCAGCGCCGCATGCTCGAGGCCGAAGGCGCGCGCTGCGCCTGGCCCGCTTGCAGGCGCCCCGCCGCTGAATGCCAAGCCCACCACATCTTCGAATACGCCCGCGGTGGCCACACCCACCCGGCGAATATGTGCCTTTTGTGCCCGTACCACAATTCCATCAACGGCCTTCCGGGGCGGGGGCGGATGGCGCGCATCAACGGGCGCATCGCCTGGCTGCCGCCGCATCCGCGCCACGCGGGCCGCCCCGCCCCGTCATCAGACCCTCCGGGTTCCGCTGCACGGCCGCACTCGGCCTCGCCACCGGAGCCGAATGCGCCTCCCCCAGTCTTTACTGGCCGCGCGCCACGCGGGCCCACCGCCAACGTGCCCTAAACCCCAAGAAACCAAAAGTCCCGGGCCGGTGCTGCGGACACCTAGATAGTCAAGCGCCCCGAAAGCGCACGGGACAAGGTGAGCTCGTCCACGAACTCCAAATCGCCTCCGAGCGGCATGCCGGAGGCCAATCTAGTGATCTTTAAATCGGGAAAATCCCGCAATAACCGCACCAGGTATGCCGCGGTGGCCTCGCCCTCCGTATTCGGATCTGTGGCGAGGATGACCTCGCGGATGGTGGGGGTGTCGTCGTAAAGCGGGGCCTCTGGCGTGGAATCCGCCAACTCCCTATCCGGCAGCACCCCGCCCAGCCGCTGGAGGAGCGTGGAAATATTCAAATCCTTCGGCCCAACATTGGCCAGCGGGTCCAACGCACCGCCGAGGACGTGGTAGCGGCCCTCGTACTCACCCGTACGCTCGATAACCTGGATGTCCTTCGGCTCCTCCACGACGCAAATGGTGGAGGCGTCGCGCTGCGAATTGATGCAAATCCGGCAGACATCCTCGCGCGAAATATTGCAACAAATGCGGCAGAAAGTAACGCCGTCGCGCACGCCGCCTAAGGCATTTTGCAGGCGCTCAATATCCTCCGGTTCCATGTGCAACACATGAAACGCGATACGCTGCGCCGACTTCGGGCCGATGCCCGGCAGGCGCGAAAACTCATCGATGAGGTCCTGCAGAGGTCCTTCAAACACCACAACTCCCAAAATTACGTCAAGGCCGCGACCCCATCATCGGGGCAACGGCCTTTGTAGAATATCGCGCAGCTAGAAGCCGCCGAACATGTCATCCATCGACGGTCCACCCTGGCCGCCCATGCCCTGCGACAGGGGACCAATCTTTTCCTGTGCCAACTTGCCCGCAGCGGCGTGGGCATCCTTAAACGCGCCCATCACCAGGTCCTGCAGCGTATCGATGTCCTCAGGGTCAACCACGGACTTATCAATCTGCAGGTCTACCAGCTCGGCGCCACCGGTCATGGTCACCTTAACCAGGCCATTGCCCGCGCTTCCCTCAACATTGGTGGCCAGGATTTCTTCCTGCGCCTTCTGCAGCTCGGCCTGCACCTGCGCTGCCTGCGCGATGAGGTCGTTCATGTCGTTGGGTTGTGGGGTGGAATCTTGTTCAGCCATAGCTTTCGTCCTTTCTCAATAGCTTTGCTACCGCCCGAGTCTACCGTGCCACAGTCCTAAACACGGCGTGCGCCTAGTTCCTTTTCCACGAGCTCCATCGCCACCTCGGTGGCGCTGCGGTGGTCCATTTCGCCTGCGGACTGCGCGGCTTCGACCATGTCGCGTTCTTCGTCATCGCGGGTATAGGCCGGCGGTTCTTCCGGCGGCGGTTCGTCCGCGGGGCCCTCCGGCTCGGGCGGCAGCGGCACCCCGTTGCTAAATTGCGGCGTGCGCGCAATTTCGTCATCGCGTTGCTTCGCCGCCTCGGTTGCCTTGGCGATGCGCGAGCGCCACCCGGGCTTACTCTCTGCCTCCTTGTCGTCGCTCGGCTCGCGTTCGGGCGCGTTGGGGTTCCATTCGGGTTTGCTTTGCGGCGCCCGCGGCGCATCGAACCCGGCGGTCTTTGGGTCCGTGCCCACCACGCAGTTGACCTGAATATCGCGTTGGAATTCTTCCCGTAGCACGTCCACGATGACGGAATTATTCGCCGGCGCATTGATGCGTTCTGCCAGCGCACCTGTGGTATGCCCCAGCGTCAGCGTGTTATCGCGGAATCCGAGCACGCGGGCTTCGGCAAGCATGATTTCAGCGACCTTATTCCGCTTGCCGACGCTCCCCCTCAGCTCCACCCATTTCCTCTTCACTGCCTCCACGAAGTCACCGTCATCGCCGCTTGCCGATGCCCCTTGCTGTTGCGGTTGTTCTGCCTGGGCTTGTTGCTGCCCCTCCGACTGCTCTGTCGCCGCCGGCACCGGTTTCTCCAGTGGTTCCGCCTGGCCGTTGCCGCGGGCTGGCGCATTCTGCGGAACCTGGCGCTCCTGGCCCCATGGATCCGCGCCGACGTCAGTTTTTACGTCGCCGCTTCCCTCGGTAGCCGAAGCGTCCTTTTCAGGCACATCGCTAGACTGCGAATCCGCGGACTGCTGCCCCGGCTGCATATATTCTGCGCTCGGTTGCGCAAGCCGTGAGACAGATCGCTCCTCATTCCCATCCCCTGCCGGCTGCGCCGATTGCTCAGCCGGGGTGGCCTGCGCAGACTGCGCTGCGTCCTCATGTCCGGCCCGCGAATGCTGCGCCGTTGCCTCCGGTTGCTCAGGTGTCTGCTCAGGCTGAGACGGCGATGACAGTGCTGACGGTGATGTCGATTCCGGTGCCGGAGCCGGTGCCCCGGTGCCCGCGGCGGTCTGGTTTTGTTGTTGCTGCGGTGCCGACGGTGCATCGGAGCTCGACCCGGCCTGGTTTTGCGGCGCCTGGGACTTTGCACGGCGCCGCGCGATGATGGCAGCCGCTGCCGACTGCGGATCTTGGGCGCCCGAAAAGGCTGGCCCGTTTCCCGCAGAAGGTGCCGCCTGACCCGATTGTGCAGACTGTGCGCCTTGGCCAGCATGGTTGGGCTGGCCGGCTTGTGCGGATTGCGGGGCGCCGCTGGGTTGGGCAGGCTGGGCTGCGGATGCCGCACCAAGGGCGGCACTCGGCGCCGCGCTCGGTGCCACGCTGGACGAGGTACCAATGAGCAAGTGGGCGCACATGATCTCGAGCAACAGGCGCGGCGAGGTGGCCCCGGTCAGATCGCTGATGCGGTCATTGACCGTCGAGGCAAGATAGGTCAGCTGGGGGCCGGAAAAACGCTGTGCTTGGGAGGTGAGCACCTCGGCGCGGTCGGTGGGCGCGGAAACCAGGCCGGCATCGATAGCCCCCGGCACGGCCTGCAGGATCATCAGGTCGCGCAAACGGTCGAGCAGATCCACCGCAAACCGGCGCGGGTCGTGGCCGGCCTCGATGACGTTGTCGATCTGTGCGAAAAGGCCGGCCTTGTCGTTCTCGGCGAGGGTGGCGATGGTGTCATCGAGAAGCGTGACGTCCGTAACGCCCAGCAGCGGGCGCGCGAGGTCATAGGTCAGGCCATCGGGCCCCGCACCAGCCAAAAGCTGGTCCAGTAGCGACAAGGTATCGCGCGGGGAACCGCCGCCTGCCTCAATGACCATGGGATAGACGGCGTCTTCAACCTGCACGCCCTCGGAAGCCACGGTCTTTTGCAGCAGCCCCTTCATCGCGGGCGGGGTAAGCAGGCGGAAGGGATAGTGGTGCGTACGGGAGCGAATGGTGCCGATGATCTTTTCCGGCTCCGTCGTCGCAAAGATGAAAATCACGTGCTCGGGCGGCTCTTCAACCACCTTGAGCAGCGCATTGGCGCCGGACGGGGAAATCATATGCGCCTCGTCGATAATGAAGATGCGGTAGCGCGATTCCGCCGGCGCATAGTAGGCGCGGTCGCGCAGCTCGCGCATGTCCTCCACGCCATTGTGCGAGGCAGCGTCGAGCTCCGTCACGTCCAGGTTGCCCGGGCCGCCGGGCGCGAGCGACACACACGAATCGCACTTGCCGCACGGCGTCGAGGTGGGCCCGTGCTCGCAGTTGAGCGAGCGGGCCATAATCCGCGCCGAAGACGTCTTACCGCAGCCGCGCGGGCCGGAAAAGAGGTAGGCGTGGTTGATGCGCCCCGCGTCGAGGGCGGCAGATAGCGGCGTGGTGACCTGCTCTTGCCCCACGACCTCGGCAAACGTTGCTGGACGGTATTTCCGGTATAAAGCCACGGTTAGCCAGTTTACCGGCTAACCCTCGCGCGACCAGTCCAGCAGGTCAATGCCCTGCTCGGCCACGGCTTCCTGCAGCTTGCCGACGCCCTCTTCCACCCCAAACGCATATTCCGCATCCATCAGCATGACCAGCTGCAGCACGAGCGTCAGGCGGTTCTCCTCGCGGTATTGCGGCGTCTGCCCGCCCCAGAGGTACGGGGCGATGAGCAGCCCGTGGTGCACGGTCTGCTCGCCGGGGAGATCCAAAAGTGACGGCAGCAAGACACCGGGTTGCGCGGGCAAGAGGCCGCCCGCCTTCTCCAACTTCGCGGCCGCAGCCCCCACGGCGGCGGCGACTTCGGGCTGGCCCACGCGCGCCACAGTGACGAGTTCGCAGCGCACATCTAGGCCTTCGGCATCGCTGCGCAGGCCGGTATCGACGTCGTTGAAGGTGGTGGTGAGGGCGAGGGATTGGGCATCGGCAAGCGTGGCTAAACCCAGCCTGCGCCCGTCGACGTACCGGAACTCCAGCGGGGCCGGGATGACCTCGCTGAGCCACACGGCGGATTCATCGGCGTTGATTTTAGCCCTCCGCCTTTTCGATGGCCGCCAGGAGCACGCAGGTGGCAACGCCGTCGATGGCTTCCTCGATTTCCTCCTGCGGCGGCAGCGACACCGCAAGGCGGATATTGCGGTCATTCTCATCGCGTCCGTGCGGGTAGGCCGCGCCCGCCTTGGTGAGCACGATGCCGGCGTCCTTGGCCAGCTCCCACACGCGGGTGGCGGTGCCGTCGACGACGTCCATGGAGATGAAGTAGCCGCCCTCCGGGTCGGTCCATTCCGCGACGCCGTACTCACCTAGGCGCTCATCCAGGATGCGGCGCGCGGCGGCAAACTTCGGCGCCAACAGCTCGGCGTGGCGGTGCATCAGCTCGCGCACGCCGTCCGCGGACCCGAAGAACTCGGCGTGGGCGAACTGGTTAATCTTGTTCGGCCCAATGCCGCGGATGCCCGCGTGCTCCAAGTACCAGTCGAGGTTCTCTGCCGAGGACCCGAAAAAGCTCACGCCAGAGCCCGCGAAGGTGACCTTGGAGCTCGAGGACATGGCCCAGAAGCGGTTGGGGTGCCCGCCCTGCTTGGCGATGTCCAGCACCGGCAAGACTTCCGGAAACTCGTCTGTCAGCGTGTGCACGGCATAGGCGTTATCCCACACAATGCGGAAGTCGGGCGCCGCGGTGTCCATTTCCGCCAGGCGGCGGGTCTTGTCCTCCGAGATGAGTACGCCGGTGGGGTTGGAGAACATGGGAATGAGCCACATGCCCTTGACCTGCGGGTCTTGGGTGAGCTTCGCGATGGCCTCGACATCTGGGCCGTCGTCTTCCATCGGCACCGTCACCAACTCGAAGCCGAAGAGTTCCGTGATGGCGAAGTGGCGGTCATAGCCAGGCACGGGGCAGATCCACTTGACGTTTTCTTCCTCGCTCCACGGGCGCGGCGAATCGTTGGTACCGAAGGTATAGGCCCAAGAAATGAGGTCGAACATGATGTTGAGCGAGGAGCTATCGCCGGCCAGCAAGAGCTCCGGGTCAATATTGGTAAGCTCGCCCCACAGCTCGCGCAGCTTCTTTACGCCCTTCAGGTTGCCGTAGTTGCGCAGGTCAGCGCCTTCAGAATCAGTGTAGTTTCCCTCACCTGGCAGCGACAACAGCGCATTGGAGAGATCGAGCTGCGCCTTCGACGGCTTGCCACGGGTCAGATCCAGCTTGAGACCCTTTGCTTTCAGGTCCGCGTATTCTTCGCGGACTTTCGCGGCAAGTTCTGCCAAGGCGGACGATTCCAGAGTAAGAAGCGACATTAGTATGTCTACCTTCCGTAGTGTGGTGCGACGTTTAGCCACCAATACTAACGCACCCTGCATAAAAAAGGGACCCCGCGCACCCGTCAGAGCCTCCTGACCCTTGCTGCATTCCTGCCCTGGGGGAGTTCAGAGGATGGACGCCACGCGGAATCCTGCCTTTACTCTAACGCCCGCGGGCCACATTAGCCAAATACGCGTCTCTCGGAGCGAGACGGAGGCTGCGGGCGGCATCGGTAAGCGGCAGCAGTACGGTAAGCGCGCCACCCTGCCCCACCGAAGCCCAATAATTGCCCAGAAATTACGTCTGACCAGGCGATTGGCATTCTAATTGCCACGGCTGCTAATGTTTCTTCTCGGAGGATTCGACTAGCGGCCTATGTCACACGCCTGGAACGCGTGCGGGGTTCACGCCCCTCGTGGGTTCAAATCCCACATCCTCCGCCATTGTCATGAGTCGCGACATGTTTGACAGGTCAGTCGCGACATCGTTGACAAACCGGCATCTCAGTCGTTTTTGTTCTGGGGTGCCGGTTTTTCGTGTT
>NZ_JASPFZ010000011.1:0-82727 GCF_030227355.1 Corynebacterium sp. MSK310 | reverse complement strand
GTACTACGGTGGTCGCCAGCCTCATTCATAAGGGGCCCACCGTCAGTTACAGATACACCACGCTACTGGACGCAACCAGACGGACCACACGGTCCTTTGCATCCTGGTCAAATTTTCTTGGCATGTTCCCGATTTTCCCATCTACTCAAACGGAACAAAACCTGAGACACTTCAAGGCTGATCGCGCCATCTTATCGAAAGCAGCTATACGCGTGAAGAACGTGGAGTTCCATCAGCGATGAGGAATCGGTTGAGAATTCCAAAAGCAGTGAACCATCGGTCACGCCTCCCGACGATGTCCCTGAATAGCACTGTCGGCACTGAAAGGTGCGCAGTCAACCTTCGGGCAATCTGGACCAAACTGGCCAACAGCAACCCAGATAAGAGGCTCGTTTGAACACCATCATCACGTTATCCAGTAGTACTAAGCTGCGAGACACCTAGGCGTTCCTACGGTTGCTACCTCGTTGCTAGCTGAATTACTGCCCTTCCCTACGGTCGGGCAATCCGTCTCCCCCCCGTAAGGACGGTTTGTCAGCCCATTTGCTCAGCTAGATGATGTCCGCTCCTGCATATCCTGCAATCCCAGGCCCCGCTGTTTCCTAGCATCCCGAAACAAGACTTCCGTGCCGGCGCACTTTTCATCAAGGAGTTGCGGTTGCAGCCCATGCATCAGGTGCGCAGTTTCCTAGCTATAGGGCGCCATTACAGTAAGCCAGGGCCTGCCTAGGCACCCCGCCCGAGTATGGCTCCTTAGACCTACAACAGTAAAAGGACAGTTGTTGTCAGCCGTATACAACGGCCCCTAAAACTGAAACGAGCCCGCTTGCCACCGAGTACTGGTGGCTTAGCGGGCTCGTTTGTGAGCGTGTATCGAGCTAACCCAAGGAAAGGTTAGATGCGGCCGTTCTCCTCGTCATCACGACGGTTAGCCTCGTTGAGGCGGCGGAACATCTCCGCTTCCTCTTCGTGGTTCTCCTCGTGAATCTCGTGAACACGGCGCATGAGTTCCGGATCATCCGGGCTGAAGGTGCCCTGAATCTCGGAGTCAGCGTAACCGAGGTGGTTAAGTTGCTTCGGCACCTGAGCGCCTGCGTACTCAAGCGGTACTGCGTGACCGTGCTCGTCAACCGGGCCGAGCGGCTGGTGGACCTCAATGAAGGCACCGTTAGGCAGCTGCTTGATGACACCGGTAGCGATACCGTGCTCGAGCACCTCGCGGTCAGAGCGCTGGAGACCAACGCAAATGCGGTAGGTCATGAAGTAGGCAATCGGTGGCAGGACAATCAGGCCGATACGTCCGACCCAGGTCATCGCGTTCAGCGAAATCTGGAAGAAGTGCGCAACGTGGTCGTTACCACCGGACAAGGTGACCAGCAGGAAGAACACGATTGCTGCTGCACCAATTGCGGAACGGGTAGGAACGTCACGCGGACGCTGCAAAAGGTTGTGGTGCGCGTCGTCGCCCGTGAACTTCTTCTCCAAGAATGGGTAGGTAATAAGCAGCACGACCATCAGGCCACACAACAGCGCCACCCAGAAAGCGGAAGGAATCGTGTAGTTGCCCAGGTACAGCTCCCAAGCAGGCATGACACGAGCCACACCGTCTGTCCAGAGCATGTAGATATCGGGCTGGGAACCTGCAGACACCTGTGACGGGTTGTACGGACCAAGCAGCCAGATGGCGTTGATGGTCAGCACACCGGACATCAAAGCCAGCACGCCAGCGACCATCATGCCCATACCAATTGCCTTGGTGGCGAAGACCGGCATAATGCGGACGCCAACCACGTTGTTCTCTGCGCGACCCGGTCCAGGGAACTGGGTGTGCTTCTGGAACCACACCATGATCAGGTGGGCCGCGATGAGGCCCAGAATGATGCCAGGGATGACCAGCACGTGCAGGATGTAGAAGCGGTCCAGCATCAAGTCGGACGGGAAGTCGCCGTTGAAGATGGCCCAGTGCAGCCAGGTACCAATGATCGGCAGACCCAGGATGATGGCGGACATAATGCGCAGACCAACACCGGAAAGCAGGTCGTCCGGCAGGGAGTAACCGAGGAAGCCCTCGATCATGCCCAGCAGGATAAGGGTGCAACCAATAATCCAGTTGGCTTCGCGCGGGCGGCGGAAAGCACCGGTGAAGAAGATGCGCAGCATGTGCGCAACCATCGACATCATGAACAGTAGTGCTGCCCAGTGGTGCATCTGGCGGACAAAGAGGCCGCCGCGTACCTCGAAGGAAATATCAAGGGCCGTTGCGTAGGCGCGCGACATCTCAACGCCGTTCAGCGGTGCGTAGGTGCCGTCATAGATGACCTTCGTAATAGAAGGGTCAAAGAAAAGCGCCAGGTATGTACCGGTTAGTAGAAGAATGATGAAGCTGTACAGCGCCATCTCACCGAGCATGAAGGACCAGTGGGTCGGAAAGACCTTGTTCAGCTGCGTCCTTAGCACGCCGGCGGCGCTGTAGCGCTCGTCCATGTTGTTGCCCATTTGGGCGAGTTTATTGCTCATTATGACTTACGCTCCCAGAATGCCGGACCGACAGGCTCAATGAAGTTGCCCTCTGCAACAAGGTAGCCCTCGTCGTCCACCGTGATAGGCAGCTGTGGCAAAGCACGAGCAGCCGGGCCGAAGACCGGCTTACCGTAGTGCAATGCGTCGAACTGCGACTGGTGGCAGGGGCACAGGATTCGGTTGGTTTGTGCCTCGTACAACGAAGTTGGGCAACCAATGTGAGTACAAATCTTTGAGTAGGCGTAGTAATCGCCGTGGTGGAAGTCTTCCTGTCCCTCACGCTCGATTGCCTTCTGCGCATCGGAGTGGCGCAGACGAATCAACATCACCGCATTGCGGTTGCCATGGATGGAGTGCATGTGGTTTTCGTATACGTCGCGCTTAGCGTCGTATTGATCACCGTCATTAACGTCTTCTTCCGCAAGCGGGAAGACGGTCTCCATGCCGCCGGCGGCCAAGTCCTCTGGGCGAACGCGCACGAGGCGGGTAACGCCTTCGGTGGTGTAGTGCTCGCCGGACTCACCGGAGTGCTTCTCAGCAATGGTACCGGTATCACGCGCGAGGTAAAGCTTGACGCCCTCCTCGTGCAACGTCCAACCGGAGGTCCACAGCGTGCCGTCACCGGCGTAGTTCAGCTCGTGACGTACCTTCCATGGGTTGCGGATTGCGCCACCGAGCGGTGCGATAACCGTCAAGCCGAAGAGCACACCGGCTCCACCGAGAAGACCCTGGATAGTCTTGCGGCGACCGAGCGTGGAGGTCTTCCACGAGTCGTTCAAAAGAGCGGTAAGAGTACGACGGTCAACTTCTTCCGAAGGACCATCGTGGCGACGCTGCACTGAAATCTCTTCCGGCAGAATCTTCTTGACGTACTGCACGATGGCAAAGCCGAGTCCAAAAATGGACAGTGCGGCGGTAATACCAAGCAGCGGGGTGTAGAGAGTGTGCCATACAAGGCCGTCCTCCCCTAGCTGCTTGTACTGCCAAGGCCAGAAGAGGTAAACACCCAAGAAGCCCAAGCCGCCGATAACGGAGATTGCCAGCCAAATGGCGACGTTGCGCCCCGCACGCTTTTCTGCGGGGTCACCTTCAACCGGGAAGCGCTCCTTACGGAACGCTACGGTGACATCATCGAGCTCGGTACCAAGTGCAGCAAGTTCATCATTGCTCATCTTATCGAGCTCTGCGTCAGTGTAATTCTTTTTCACATTGCTCATGAGCGCGATCCAATCCACATAGCAGCGGCGCACAGGGCGCTGATACCAATAATCCACATTGCCAGGCCTTCAGCCACTGGGCCGAGACCGCCAAGGTCCCAACCGGCTGGAGACGGAGTCTCTTCTGCAGACTTCAAGTAGGCGATAATGTCCTTCTTTTCGTCTGCAGTCAGCTGGCGGTCAGAGAACTTTGGCATGTTCTGCGGACCGGTCAACATTGCCTGATAGATCTCCTGCTCGTTAGCAGGTGCGAGCTCAGGAGCGTATTTACCGGAGGAAAGTGCGCCACCCTGGCCGGTGAAGTTGTGGCAAGATGCACAGTTCATGCGGAACAGCTCGGAACCCTTAGCAACGTCTTCGGCCTGAATCTGGCCGTTGTAGTTAGCGCCACGTAGGGATTCCTGAGCGATGCTTCCATCGTCGTTGTAGACGATGTCCGCGCCGCCACCGTTAGCTGCGACATAAGCGGCCAGCGCCAAGGTCTGCTGCTCGGTGTAACGCGGAGCCTTGCGCTCTGCCTGAGCATCGTTGGACATCATCGGCATACGGCCGGAGTGAACCTGGAAGTACACCGAGCCAGCACCGATACCTACGAGAGAGGGACCACGGTCTTCGATGCCCTGCAGATTGGCACCGTGGCAAGTGATACAAGCGGTGTCATAGATGTCCTTACCCTCTTGAACGAGGGCTTGGTCATCTTTTTCCGCCGTAGCGACCTGAGCGTCAGGCGTCAAGGCAGAGGCCAAGACGCCAGCGCCGGTCAAACCGATGGCCAAAGCGAAACCACCTGCGAGGGTGCGCTTCGCCTTGCGGCGACGGCGGGTCTTCTTAGCCGTGGCAGTGGTCTGCTCCACTGCCTCGGACTGCGAATTGTTATCCATCATTTTCCTTTAGATAACTCGAACACGGGAGGACTGTTTTGGGGAGAGGTTCGCCGACACTACTGAATCAAGTAGATCACGGTGAACACACCGATCCACACAACGTCAACGAAGTGCCAGTAGTAGGACACTGCCATGGCGGCAGTAGCCTGTGCCGGCGTGAATTTAGATTTAGCGATACGCGCCAGAATGATTGCAAAGGAAATCAAACCGGCGGTTACGTGCGCAGCGTGGAAGCCGGTGATGATGTAGAACACCGAACCAAAGACGCTGGATTGTACCGTCACGCCTGCGTGAATCAACTCAGCCCACTCAAACGCCATGATGCCTAGGAAGACAACACCCAATACCAGCGTGATGGTGTACCAGAGTCGAAGCTTGTAAACGTCACCCCTTTCTGCGGCAAACACGCCGAACTGCGAGGTCACGGAGGAAGAAATCAACACTGCAGTAATGAGAAAGCCCATTGGCAGGTTGATATGGGCAGTGTGCTCTGCCCAATCGCCTTCCTGGCCGTTCGCTCGCGAGGTGAACCACATCGCGAACAGTCCGGCAAAGAACATCAATTCCTGAGACAGGAACACGATGGTGCCCACGCTGACCATATTGGGTCGGTTCAGCGAGGCAACACGTGGTGCTGTCATACCTTGGTTAGAAACTACGCTCGTCACAGTGGTAATTATGGCTGTTCTAGACTCTAAAGTCACTTCAATTCCCCCCGCTTCCGCCATTCGGTTCTCACCAAATCGCCAGCTACCGATAAGGAATGTCTTGTGGCCTACCAAGATTAATTACCAGGGAACTTTTTGTATTCTTTTCCGACGAGACATCAACGCAGGTGACACACTTAAACTTCATCTATAGCCACGATCACTACCTTTTTGTCTGCTCGAATCACGACGATCCATCCTTCATTCGCAACCGATTTGGACAATTTTCTTAGAGAGATAAATCACACGGCGGTTTTCGGGGAAAATTGCCCGTTTGCAACTTTCGGATGACCCCCGCAGAAATAGGGGTTTACGTGCTGGGATGCGCCTTTGCTGCCCACTTATAACCTGGGCGCATCCGCTCTCCCCCTCCCCTAAAAAAGTTCTGGATTCTCGGGAACTTTCCTATTTTGTTTACGACGAGGATCGCCAAAGCCCTCCCCACCGTGGTGTGGTGAGGAGGGCTGAGAAGTTTAGGCAGTGGTTGCGACTAGATATGTACTAGTGCTTTTCCTTAGGCAGGCCATACTGCAGGGACAGGCCGGCACAGGCTGCAATCAAGCAGACAGCGCCCAAGGCGATGAGCCAGTAGTACAGGAAGATGACGCCAAGGCCCAAGAATCCGATGGAACCTGCCATGGCCAGTGGCCAGATGGAGCTCGGGGAGAAGAAACCCAAGATACCAGCGGAGTCTTCGGTCTCTGCTTCTTCCCAGTCTTCCGGCAGAACGTCGCTGCGGTTATCGGTGAAGTGAAGGTAGCCACCCAGCATAAGGCAGAGCATGACGGAGAGGAACATGCCTACGATGCCAACCCACTCGGCGCCGTAGAGGTAACCATCATCCTTCACGAGGGTGACGCCAAAGATATAAACAATCAGCGAGACGAAAAGGTAAGTCGCGATTGAGTAAAAGACTTTCGATGTTGCACGCATTGTGTAATGTCCTTATCTCTTATGCCGCGGTCTTGACGTAGTTGTCACCATCGGCCGTGTCACGCTCGCCGGAGAACGGGTGGGTGGTAACTGCGTACGGATCCTGGCCAATTTCCTTCAACGCCTCAGCGTTGGTGGCATTCGGGTTCTTCTCGCGGAAGTCCATGTAGGCATTGAAGTCCTCTGGGGAGACAACGCGAATCTCAAAGTTCATCATGGAGTGGTAGGTACCGCACATCTCGGCACAACGGCCAACAAAGGCGCCTTGCTTATCAATCGACTCGACCTGGAAGCTGCGCTCCTGAGCGTTTGATTCAGGGTGTGCATAGACGTCGCGCTTGAACAAGAACTCCGGAACCCAGAATGCGTGAGAAACGTCAGCGGAAGCCAAACGGAACTCGATTGCGGTATCGGAAGGAAGAACCAGAACCGGAACCTCCTCGGTGGAACCTACGGTCTCAATCTTGTTGTAGTTGAGGTAGGAAAGGTCGCCCTTGGACTTACCGTGAATTGGGTTGGGGTTATCCACGCCTTCAGGGTCATGGGCGGTCTTTTCCGCTTCGGCCTGGCGCGCTTCGTCCGCACCGTTGTAGTTCTCACCATTGACGCGGTTCTCGGCGTAGCCGAACTTCCAGTTCCACTGGAATGCAGTGACGTCGACAACCACCTTTGGATCCTTATCCAATGCGGTGACCTTTTGCTGGGTCTGCACCGTGAAGAAGAACAAGGCCATGATGATCAGGATTGGAACGATGGTCAATACCATTTCCAATGGCACGTTGTACTGCGTCTGGCGCGGGAATTCACCCTTGCCATCGCGCTTCGCCTTCTTCGCGCTCCAGCGGAAAATTGCAGTAAGGAATAGGCCCCACATGATGAAGCCAACAATCCAAGCTGCAACCCAGACCCAGATCCAGAAGTTGTACATTGCTTCAGCCTCAGGGGTAATACCCTTTGGCCAACCAAATCCCAGGAGGTTCTCTACAGCAGTTGGCGCCTGAACGTCACAACCAGCCAGGGCGAGACCGCCTAGGGCAAGTGCGCCAGCTACGCCCGCCTTACGGGCGAAGGTGCGCTTATTACGCTGTCCCACGTGTGTTCTGCCTTTCTGTCCACACAAACTTCTCGAATACTCACAGAGCACCCTTACCCAATCAGAATAATGGATAAATACTTGGTTCCCAGCCTTTTTGAAGCTTTAAGGGAGACCCAGCGCGCTCAATTTATATCCACGTTTCAGTAGGTTACCGCCCCACCTGCACAATGTTCCAACCGTACCCCCAGTCCGCGCCTTCACCATGTGCTTTAACTCA
The DNA here is from genome assembly GCF_030227355.1 of Corynebacterium sp. MSK310. Lineage (NCBI taxonomy): Bacteria > Bacillati > Actinomycetota > Actinomycetes > Mycobacteriales > Corynebacteriaceae > Corynebacterium > Corynebacterium sp. MSK310. Next base: position 75,153 of record NZ_JASPFZ010000011.1, on the reverse strand, counting down.
CAAGGAACTATTCCAGTCATCATCCGAAAGTTCGCACCCTTACGGGGAAGCTTGATTTAAGCTTTTTCGCAGCTTCCTCCAAGCCGTGGCGCTTTCTGGTTTCCACACCACGCACCGTAAAGTAGAACAACGAGCACTAGTCGCTTAATTAAAAGGAGCTATCTTTACATGTGCGGACTTCTTGGCATGCTCGCGGCCACCGGAAACGTGGACAAATATGTCGACGCGCTCGAGCGGTCGCTTCCTTGCATGCACCACCGCGGACCGGATGCAGCCGGTACTTGGCATGATGGCGACGCCGCCTTCGGCTTTAACCGCCTGTCCATTATCGACTTGGAACATTCCCACCAGCCCCTGCGCTGGGGTCCCGAGGATGAACCAGAGCGGTATGCCCTTACCTTTAACGGCGAGATCTACAACTACGTTGAGCTCCGCGAAGAACTCAAGGCCTTGGGCTATACCTTCTATACGGAAGGTGATGGCGAACCCATTGCGGTGGGCTACCACCACTGGGGCAAGGACGTCGTCGAGCACCTGCGCGGAATGTTTGGCATCGTTATTTGGGATACCAAGACCAAGACCATGTTTGCCGCGCGCGACCAATTCGGCATCAAGCCGCTTTACTATGCCACCACGGACGCCGGCACCGTCTTTGCCTCCGAGATGAAGTGCATCCTAGAGATGGCCGAAGACATTGGTCTAGAACTCAACCTTGACCGCCGCGCCATTGAGCACTACGTCGACCTGCAGTACGTACCGGAACCGGAATCCCTACACGCCAATATTCGCCGCGTGGAATCCGGCTGTACGGTCACCTTGAAGCCGGGCGAGGACGTCGTATCCGAGCGCTACTTCAAGCCGCGTTTCCCGGTCCAGCAGGTCCCAGAAGGCGAAGAACAACAGCTCTTTGACCGCATTGCAGAAGCGTTGGAGGATTCCGTCGCCAAGCACATGCGTGCCGATGTCACCGTTGGCTCGTTCCTCTCTGGCGGCATCGACTCCACCGCCATCGCTACCCTGGCCAAACGCCACAACCCGGATCTGCTGACCTTTACTACTGGCTTCGAGCGCGAAGGCTATTCCGAGGTGGACGTGGCCGCGGAATCGGCGGCAGCTATCGGCGTAGAGCACATCGTCAAGATCGTTTCGCCGGAAGAATATGCCGAATCGATCCCAAAGATCATGTGGTACTTAGATAACCCGGTGGCTGATCCTTCCCTCGTGCCGCTTTACTTCGTGGCCCAAGAAGCCCGTAAGCACGTTAAGGTGGTCCTGTCTGGTGAGGGCGCCGACGAGCTCTTCGGTGGCTACACCATCTATAAGGAGCCGCTGTCGCTTGCACCATTCGAGAAGATCCCTTCTCCCCTGCGACAGGGCCTGGGCAAGCTTTCCCGCGTGCTGCCGGAAGGCATGAAGGGCAAGTCCCTGCTCAACCGCGGCTCGATGACCATGGAGGAGCGCTACTACGGCAATGCGCGGTCCTTTAACTTTGAGCAGATGCAGCGCGTTATCCCATGGGCCAAGCGCGAGTGGGATCACCGCGAGGTCACTGCGCCCATCTATGCGCAGTCGGAAGACTTTGACCCGGTAGCCCGCATGCAGCACCTTGACCTATTTACCTGGATGCGCGGTGACATCCTGGTCAAGGCCGATAAGATCAATATGGCCAACTCCTTGGAGCTGCGCGTGCCATTCCTGGATAAAGAAGTATTCAAGGTCGCAGAATCCATTCCGCACGATCTGAAGATTTCCCACGGCACCACCAAGTACGCGCTGCGCAAGGCCATGGAACAGATCGTTCCCGCGCACGTCCTCAACCGCAAGAAGCTGGGCTTTCCCGTACCCATGCGCCACTGGCTGGCCGGCGACGAGCTCTACGGCTGGGCACAGGACACCATCAACGATTCCCAGACGGAGGACATCTTCAATAAGAAGGAAGTTCTGGAGATGCTCAAGGAGCACCGCGATGGCGTCTCCGATCACTCCCGCCGCCTGTGGACCGTGCTGTCCTTTATGATCTGGCACGGCATCTTTGTGGAAAAGCGCATCGACCCGCAGATCGAGCAGCGCGACTACCCAGTCAAGCTTTAGGCCGCATTGGGTAAAGCTCTACACCGAGCCATAAAGACATAAAAATAGGGTGAGTGCCGCGAAGCACTCACCCTCTTTCTTTATCCTTCGGTTTAGTTGAAGGAGTCGCCACACGCGCAGGAGCCGGTAGCGTTCGGGTTATCAATGGTAAATCCCTGGGACTCGATGGTGTCAGCGAAGTCGATCTTGGCACCGGTAAGGTACGGCACGGACATCTTGTCCACGACGAGCTTGATGCCACCTACCTCGTCGACCTTGTCACCATCGAGGCTGCGGTCGTCGAAGTAGAGCTGGTAGCGCAGGCCAGCGCAGCCGCCGGGCTGCACTGCGATGCGCAGGGAGAGATCGTCGCGGCCTTCCTGATCAAGCAGGCCCTTTGCCTTTGCGGCTGCGGCCTCGGTCAGAATGACGCCGGTTTCGGAAACTGGAGCGGTCATCACTTCTCCTCAAATGTGTCTTGGTTGCGTAGCCACTACCCTACCCGCATCTACGAGGAGGGAAAAGGTAGCCCATAGTAATAACAACGCCGTGGGCGGGCCTATTCCCCTCTCGGGAGCGAAACCTTGTAGTCTGATCAGCGTGAAACTTCCGTGGCAAAAAGATGACAAGACCTCCCCTGAACCTGCTCCCGTGCAGGAAGAAGTTCAGGAAGAAACCCACCGCAAGGGGTATACCCCTCCGAAGGGTCGTCCCACGCCAAAGCGCCAGGAACAAGAAATCGCGCGCGGCGTGAAGCGCGATCCACATGGGGTATCCGATGCGCAGCGCTACAAGCGCCGCAAGGAACTCAAAAAGTCCATGAGCAAGGACGAGTGGAAAGAATATAAAAAGCAGGAGCGCAAGGAACGCAACCAACGCAACCGCGAAAGCCAAGAGCGCATGGCTGAAGGCGATCCACGCTTCCTCCCTGCCCGCGATCAGGGCGAAGAGCGCGCCTACGTGCGCGATTGGATCGACGCCCGCCGCACGCTTTCGGAATGGGTCATGCCGATGGCGCTTGCCCTTATCGTCGTGGTCTTCGTGACCTATGCCGCCCCCAGCATCGCCGACCTCATCAATGCGATTGCCATGGTGGTCATCCTCATCTTCGCCATCGACGGCATCTGGCTGGGCCGCCGTGCTAATAATGCTGTGCGCAAGAAGTTCCCCGGTACCACCGCCACCGGCTTTGGCCTGGGATTCTACGCATTTTCCCGCGCCAGCCAGCCCCGCAAGTGGCGCATTCCTCGCCCGCGCGTAGAGCGCGGTGCCGACGTTTAAGGAAGCACGCTCATGGCTGATTCCCCGCAGCTTTACCCCTACGGTCGGCTAAGCGGTGCCGCACAGTGGCTAGCCGCCTGCCAGGATCGCTCCCCCGCTTCCGAGCCACATCGGGTGCGGGCCATCATCTTCGCCGAGGACGGTGACGGGATCCCACAGGCCACGGAGACCGCCGCTCGGCGGGTCGGGGCCAGCATTAAATCCGTCACGGTGACGGATTGCTCCACCGCCTATGACCTAGGCGTGCAGGCAGCGGATGCAGAGATTGATGGCGGTGCGGATCTATTGATTCCTGGCGGCATCGACAGCACGCAGGCTGCCGCGGCCGTCATGGGGGTCATGGCGCAGGAGGAGCCGGTGGTGGTCGTCGGCAAGCAGCCAAGCGTCGAGGCTTGGAAGGCCGAGGTTGCGGCCATTCGCGATGCCATGTTTCGGATGCGCGACCTGACTGGGCGGGAGCTCATCAAGGCCTGCGGCTCCCCCGTATTGGCCGCGCTGGTCGGCTTTATCTCCCAGGCGGCGCGGCGGCGCACACCCTTGCTTGTCGATGCCCCCTTGACCTCCACCGCCGCCGTATGCGCCGCTGCAGACACGCGGATCCACGACTGGATCCTTGCCACCAATATCGCGCCGCAGCCGGCTCACCGGTTGGCCTTAAAAAAGCTGCGGCTGGAGCCCCTGCTCGAGCTGCAGATGGAACCGGTGCCGGCGCTCGGCGCTTTGGCTGCCCTACCCCTTTTATTACTGGGCGTAGAAATCACCGCGGACGCGACGCAGGCAGAGGCCTAACTGCGCGCCGCAGGTCCGCCTCGCGCCGCGTTACACCGCGGCGCGCTAGACCAGAGTGTGCAACCAGCCGTGGGCATCCTCCACGGCGCCGCGCTGGATACTGGTCAGGCGCTCGCGCAAGGCCATGGAGACCTCGCCTGCCTCGTTATTGTTGACGCTGAAATCGGTGTCCTCACCAAGGACGCGCCCTACCGGCGTGATGACGGCGGCGGTGCCGCAGGCAAAGGCCTCGGTCATCTTCCCTGATTCCACATCGCGCTGCCATTCTTCGGCGGTGATGCGTCGCTCGCTGACCCTATAACCCATGTCTTCGGCGACCTGCAACAAGGATTGGCGGGTAATGCCGGGTAGCAGGGAGCCAGAGAGTGCTGGCGTGACGATCTCGGCGTCGCTACCGGTGCCGTAGACGAACATGAGGTTCATCCCGCCCATCTCTTCGATGTACCGGCGTTCGATGGCATCCAGCCAGACCACTTGGTCGCAGCCCTTTTCTTCGGCCTGCGCCTGCGCCAACAAGGAACCGGCGTAATTGCCGGCGAATTTCGCGGCACCGGTTCCGCCCGGCGCAGCGCGAACATAGTCAGTAGACAGCCACACCGAAACCGGCTTAATGCCGCCGCTGAAATACGCACCGGCGGGCGAGGCCAAGAGGATGAATCGATACGCATTAGCCGGGTGAACGCCTAGCGATACCTCGGTAGAAATCATAAAGGGGCGCAGGTAGAGCGATGCTTCCCCGCCTGCTTCCGGTACCCAGCTCTTATCGATGTCCACCAGCTGGCGCAGTGCCTCGATGAATTCTTCTTGGGGTAGCTCGGGCATCGCCAAGCGCTGCGCCGAATTAATAAAGCGTTGCGCGTTTTGATCAGGGCGGAAGGTAACGATGGAATCATCGGGCTGCCGGTAGGCCTTAATGCCCTCAAAAACGGCCTGGCCGTAGTGAAAAACGTTGCTCGCTGGGTCCATCGTCAGCGGGCCATAGGGACGGACCTGCGCATCGTGCCAGCCTTTCTCCGTGGACCAATCAATGGTCACCATGTGGTCCGTAAAGTACTGGCCAAAGCCGGGATTGGCCAGGATTTTGTCTAAATCCGCGGCCGCCGTTGGTTGATTCGTACGGGTAATCGTGTAATCAAGCATGCCCACAATCTACTCCTTTTATCTATAGCTGGGTAGGAATATGTTCACTTTAGCGCGGTATTATGGGCAGAAGTTTCATTAGTACCAATTAAAAAGGAGGACTTTATGTCTCAGCACGCTGGACCCGCACGTGGGGCATTTCCGGAACTTAAGCTAGAAAAGAAGGCCCCGAAGAACGCCCAGGCGCTACTTATCGCCGCATTTAAGGGCGAGGAAGGCATTGAGCTTCCGGGGACCTCGCTGCTCAAGTCAGCCGAGCTGCGGGAAGCGTACGAGTCTTTGATTGCCGTGGGGGCAACCGGTAAGGCCAATGAAGTCACCCGCATCCCCGCCCCCAAGAAGGCGGAGGTCGATTCCGTCATCGCCGTCGGTCTAGGCGATGCCGAGGACCTTGATGCGGAAACCTTGCGCCGCGCCGCCGGCAGCGCCGCACGCTCGATTTCCAAGCTGGAAGAGGTAGCCACGTCCTTGGGTGATTTTGGAATCGCGCCCACGGTAGAAGGCCTCATCTTGGGCGGCTACAAGTTCAAGGGGCTGCGCTCTAAGTCCGGTAAGGATTCTGAACAGCCCGCCGCTTTTACCGTGGTGGCAGAAAAGTCCGTGCGCGAGGAGTTCGAGGCAGCGAAGATCACCGCGGAGTCCGTGGTGATTGCCCGCGATCTGGTCAACACCCCGTCGAACCTGCTGTACCCAGAGTCTTATGCAGACTTCCTTTCCGCTCAGGCTGATGAAGTTGGCCTCGATGTAGAAATCTTGGACGAGAAGGCACTGCAGAAGCAGGGATTTGGCGGAATTACCGCCGTTGGCCGCGGTTCTGCTCGCCCGCCGCGTTTGGTGCGCCTGAGCTGGAACCCGAAGAAGGCGAAAAAGCACGTGGCGCTCGTGGGCAAGGGCATCACCTTCGATACCGGCGGCATTTCCTTAAAGCCGGGGTCTGGCATGTGGGACATGATTTCCGATATGGGCGGTTCCGCCGCCATGGCCGTCTCCATCATCGCTGCGGCCAAGCTCAACCTGCCAGTGAAGATCACCGCTACCCTGCCGCTGGCAGAAAACATGCCGGGCGATAACGCCACCCGCCCAGGCGATGTCATCACCCACTACGGCGGCATTACCTCTGAGGTTCTCAATACCGATGCAGAGGGCCGCCTCGTGCTTGCCGATGCCATTGCGCGCGCCAGCGAGGATAAGCCCGACTTCCTCATCGAAACCGCCACGCTGACCGGCGCCCAGATGGTCGCCCTAGGCGAGCGCACCGCTGGCGTCATGGGTTCGGAAGACTTCCGCGACCGCATGGCGGGCATCGGCCGCGAGGTCGGTGAAAATGCCTGGGCCATGCCGCTATTGGAAGAACACGATGAATCCGTGAAATCCGCCAGCGCCGATATCCGCAATATCAATGCCAAGCGCGAGGGCGGCATGGAATACGCCGGCACCTACTTAAAGCAGTTCGTGGGCGAGGGCATCGAATGGGCACACATCGATGTCGCCGGGCCTTCCTTCAATACCACCGGCGCTTATGGCTATACGCCAAAGATGGGTACGGGCGTTCCCACCCGCACCGTCATCGCTGCCCTCCGCGAGATTGCTGAATCAAAGTAATACCTCACGTAGCCGCCTGGGCATAAAATAGCGGAGTTATGAACACTGCTTTAATCATCGTTGATGTCCAACACGATTTTTGCCCAGGCGGCGCGCTTGGCACCGATCGCGGCAACGAGGTTGCAGAGAAGATCTCTTCTTTGCAGACCGAGTACGACACCGTCGTTGCCACGCAGGACTGGCACATCGATCCGGGTTCCCACTTTGCGGAGAACCCGGATTTTGTCGATTCCTGGCCGGTGCACTGCGTCGCCGATTCCTATGGCGCCCAGATGCACGAGGCGATCGGGCCTGCGCAAGCATATTTCCGCAAGGGTGAATACACCGCCGCGTACTCCGGCTTTGAGGGTGAAGCGGACGGCGTATTGCTGGCGGATTGGCTGCGCGAACACGCTATCGATGCGGTAGACATCGTCGGCATTGCCACGGATCATTGCGTGCAGGCAACCGCGGCGGATGCCCTAAAGGAAGGCTTTTCCGTCCGTGTCCTGAGCGAGTACTGCTCCCCTGTTGATCCAGACCGCGGTGATGCCGCCTTGGCAAAGCTAAGAAAAGCCGGCGCCACCATCGTCTAGGCTTATTAACTTAAGTCTTGCCCCGAATCAGGGTTCTCGCCGCGCTCAAAACGGGCGCGGCGAAGGCGCTGTTCTTCCCTCTTGCGCAAGATACGTTGGCGTTCCATACGCTCGCGCATGCGTTGGGGGTACCCGGTTTCTTCGACATCAAAAACGTCGCACTGCAATAGTTTTCCTACCGCGTCAATCCCCTTCGGCCCGCCGATGCGCCGACGGATAAACTCACCTTTTTCATCCACGACGACCACAGACATTTCATTGACCACGGTCTCAGGCTCGATAAATGCCTCGACAAACGCCTTATCAGCCGCCCACAATTTGAGCTCTTGTTCATCTTCTGGGCGAATAGTTTCTCCCGGACCGCGGGGCGGTCGCAGTGGCGATCGGGACTTATTGCGGCGGAAGAGGTTGAACATAACCCACTAGTTTACCCGCATGGAGGGTATTACTAACCCCACTACTGCACGATGACGGGCATCACGCTGTAAGATTGTGCGGTAGCGATAGAATACTTCCAACTTTTCGAGGAGTCTTAAAACTCATGGCGAACTCCGTTGAGATGCCCGAGCTGGGCGAGTCCGTAACCGAAGGCACCATTACCCAGTGGCTTAAGTCCGTCGGCGACACCGTCGAGGTGGACGAGCCTTTGCTCGAGGTCTCCACCGACAAGGTCGACACCGAAATCCCTTCCCCCGTTGCCGGCACCATTCTTGAAATCAAGGCCGAAGAAGACGACACCATCGAGGTCGGCGAGGTGATCGCCGTCATCGGTGATGAAGACGAAGCTGACTCCTCTTCCTCCTCTGATGATTCTGACGACTCCGACTCCGACGACGACAAGTCTGAGGACAAGGAAGAATCCAAGTCCGAGGATAAGAAGGAAGAAAAGGACGAGAAGAAGTCTGGCTCTAGCTCCAAGGCTTCTGGCGAGGCCACCGATGTGGAAATGCCAGAACTCGGCGAATCCGTCACCGAGGGCACCATTACCCAGTGGCTCAAGTCCGTCGGCGACACCGTCGAGGTAGACGAGCCTTTGCTCGAGGTCTCCACCGACAAGGTCGACACCGAAATCCCTTCCCCCGTTGCCGGCACCCTGGTAGAAATCCTCGCCGAAGAAGACGAAACCATCGAGGTCGGCGAAGCCATCGCCCGCGTCGGCGACGAAAACGCCGCACCATCCTCCGACGACTCCGATGACTCCGACTCCGACGACGACAAGTCTGAGGACAAGGAAGAATCCAAGTCCGAGGATCAGAAGGAAGAAAAGGACGAGAAGAAGTCTGGCTCTAGCTCCAAGGCTTCTGGCGAGGCCACCGATGTGGAGATGCCAGAACTCGGCGAATCCGTCACCGAGGGCACCATTACCCAGTGGCTCAAGTCCGTCGGCGACACCGTCGAGGTAGACGAACCACTGCTCGAGGTCTCCACCGACAAGGTCGACACCGAAATTCCTTCCCCCTTTGCCGGCACCCTGGTAGAAATCCTCGCCGAAGAAGACGAAACCATCGAGGTCGGCGAAGCCATCGCCCGCGTCGGCGACGAAAACGCCGCACCATCCTCCGACGACTCCGATGACTCCGACGACGACAAGTCCGAAGAAAAGGAAGAATCCACGTCCGAGGACAAGCAGGAAGAAAAGGAAGAATCCAAGTCTGACGAGAAGAAGGAAGACGAGTCCGAGCCAGCCAAGGAAGAGAAGAAGGAAGAACCGAAGCAGGATTCTTCCCTGAACACCTCCACCAAGGTCAACAACGGCGATAACGTTCCATACGTCACCCCGTTGGTGCGCAAGTTGGCTGATAAGCACGGCGTGGACCTCAACTCCATTGAGGGCACCGGTGTGGGCGGACGCATCCGCAAGCAGGACGTCCTTTCCGCTGCTGGTGAGGGCGATGCGAAGGCATCCGCAGGCGACGATAAGAAGGCTGCTGACTCCCCACGCGCACGCTGGTCCACCAAGTCTGTGGATCCGGAAAAGCAGGAGCTTATCGGCACCACCCAGAAGGTCAACCGCATCCGCGAAATCACCGCTACCAAGATGGTGGAAGCGCTGCAGATTTCCGCACAGCTTACCCACGTGCAGGAAGTCGATATGACTCCTATCTGGGATATGCGCAAGAAGAACAAGCAGGCGTTCATTGATAAGTACGGCTCCAACTTGTCCTTCCTGCCGTTCATCGTGAAGGCCACCACGGAGGCTTTGGTCTCCCACCCGAACGTGAACGCCTCCTATGACCCAGAGACCAAGGAGATGACCTACCACGAGGATGTCAACGTCGCCATCGCCGTAGACACCCCGAAGGGTCTGCTCACCCCGGTCATCCACAAGGCACAGAACCTGTCCTTACCGGAAATCGCGCAGCAGATTGCGGAGCTGGCTGATAAGGCCCGCAATAACAAGCTGAAGCCGAATGACCTGACCGGTGCCACCTTCACCGTGACCAATATCGGTTCCGAGGGCGCACTGCTCGATACCCCGATCCTGGTTCCGCCACAGGCCGGAATCCTGGGTACCGCGGCTATCCAGAAGCGCGCTGTCGTGGTCAACGAGAATGGCCAGGATGCTATCGCCATCCGCCAGATGTGCTTCCTGCCCTTCACCTATGACCACCAGGTCATCGATGGTGCGGACGCAGGCCGCTTCATCACCACCATCAAGGACCGCCTGGAGACTGCAGACTTTGAGGCTGACCTCGATATCTAAAGCAGTTAGCTAACTGGCATACCTCCCGTTCCTTCCGCGCGAAGGGACGGGAGGTTTTGTCATGCCTGGGGTACCGCGCGGGGGTGTAGCGCGTAAACTTCCGGCAAAAATATCAGACGAATTTTATCCCGGCGCTGCAGGATATATTTCACTAATTAGGAGGTAAGCGGGCTACGACACATTTCCCTCGGTGAGTTGCTGCATAAAAGTTTTTCAAGGGCGCTGTTTTTACCGGTTATTAAACATATACTTAGGGGCGGTTAAGACCATTGCACCCGATGAAGGAGACCTCACAGATGGATTTCATCTCCCGCCACCTAGGGCCGGATTCTGCCGAGCAGGCCACCATGCTCGGCACTGTGGGCTACGACAGCGTGCAGGCGCTTGTCGATGCCGCCATTCCACCCAAGATCCGCGCTACGGAACTTCCCCACTTGCCAGAAGCACTCTCTGAAGACGGGGCACAGGCCGCTTTGCGGGAGTTCGCCGATCAAAACACTGTGCTTAAACCCTTCTATGGCCAGGGATATTCGGACACCCTGACCCCCGCCGTCATCCGCCGCGGCCTGCTTGAGGATGCCGGCTGGTATACCGCGTATACCCCCTACCAGCCTGAGATTTCCCAGGGCCGCTTGGAGGCCTTGCTCAACTTCCAGACCATGATCGAATCCCTGACAGGGCTGCCCATCGCGAATGCTTCCCTGTTGGATGAGGCTTCCGCTACCGCCGAGGCGGTCGGATTGATGTCCCGCGCAGTAAAGAAGGGCCGCCGCGTCGTACTGGACTCCCGCCTGCACCCGCAGGTGCTCACCGTTGCCGCTGAGCGCGCCCGCGCCATTGACCTCGAGGTAGAGATCGTGGACGTGCGCGAGGGCTTGGTGGGCGAAGACCTCATCGGTGCAGTCATCGCCTACACCGGCACCGAAGGAGAGATTTTCGATCCTTCTGCCGTGATTGAAGAGCTGCACACCCGCGGCGCGCTGGCCTCCGTGGTCACTGACCCGCTGTCCCTGCTGCTTCTTGAAGGCCCCGGAAACTTGGGTGCCGATATCGTTTTGGGCTCGTCTCAGCGCTTTGGTGTACCCCTCTTCTTCGGCGGCCCCCACGCTGCCTACATGGCGGTAACGGATAAACTCAAGCGCCAGATGCCGGGCCGCATCGTCGGCGTCTCCAAGGATGCAGATGGCCGCCCGGCCTACCGCTTGGCGCTGCAGACCCGCGAGCAGCACATCCGCCGTGAGCGCGCGACCTCCAATATTTGTACTGCCCAGGCACTTTTGGCCAATGTAGCCTCGATGTACGCCGTCTACCACGGACCGAAGGGGCTGAAGGACATCGCCGAGCGCGTGCACGACTTGGCCTCCTCCTTCGCCCAGTCCATCGTGGATGCCGGCCTGGAAATTACATCGCAGGACTTCTTCGATACCGTCACCGTCAACGGCGTTGACGCGCAGAAGATCAAGGCTGACCTGCAGGATGCAGGCTACTTGGTGCGCGCAATTGGCACCGACAAGGTATCCGTATCCTTCGGCGAATCCGCCACGCAGCGCGATGTCGCACACTTGGCAGAAGCCTTCGGTGCTACCCCGGCTGAGGCCAATTTTGAGCTGCCGGAGAACCTGCAGCGCGCCGAGGAACCGCTGGAGCACGAGATTTTCCACTCCATCCATTCTGAGACCCAGATGCTGCGCTACTTGCGCAAGCTCGCGGACAAGGACTTGGCACTGGACCGCTCCATGATTCCGCTGGGCTCGTGCACCATGAAGCTCAACCCCACCGCGGCCATGGAACCCATCTCCTGGCCAGAATTCGCCGGTATCCACCCATATGCCCCGGAAGAGACCACCACGGGTTGGCGCGCGTTGGTGGAAGAGATCGAAGGCTGGCTCGCCGAGCTTACCGGCTATGCCAAGGTCTCCATCCAGCCCAATGCCGGCTCCCAGGGTGAGTTGGCGGGCTTGCTGGCCATTCGCCGCTACCACGTGGCCAATGGCGATAATGAGCGCGATGTTGTGCTCATCCCGGCCTCCGCACACGGCACCAACGCGGCCTCTGCCACTCTGGCAAACCTGCGCGTCGCCGTGGTCAAGACCGCCGAGGACGGCTCAATTGACGTCGCGGACCTGGAAGAAAAGATCGAAAAGCACGGCAACCACATCGCCGGCATCATGGTCACCTACCCCTCCACCCACGGCGTCTTCGACCCCGAGGTGCGCGATGTTTGCGATAAGGTGCACGCGGTCGGCGGCCAAGTCTACATCGATGGCGCCAATATGAACGCGCTGACCGGTTGGGCTCGTCCGGGCGATTTCGGCGGCGATGTCTCCCACCTCAACCTGCACAAGACCTTCACGATTCCGCACGGTGGCGGCGGCCCGGGCATCGGCCCGGTGGCGGTGGCAGAACACCTCATTCCGTTCTTGCCCAGTGATGCTGCATCCCCTGAGCTTGATGCCACCGCGGAAACCCCTGTTGGCCAGGGCGTTCCCATTACCGGCAGCAAGTACGGCTCCGCCGGTGTCCTGCCTATTTCGTGGGCCTACCTGGCCATGACCGGTGCCGAGGGCCTCGCCGCCGCATCCGGCCGCGCAGTGTTGGGCGCTAACTACCTGGCGGCCTCACTCAACGAGTACTTCCCTGTCCTCTACACCGGCAACGAGGGCTTGGTAGCGCACGAGTGCATCATCGATTTGCGCGAGCTTACCGATGCCTCCGGGGTCACCGCCGCCGATGTGGCCAAGCGCCTCATTGACTTCGGCTTCCACGCCCCCACCCTGGCCTTCCCCGTGGCCGGTACCTTGATGATTGAGCCCACCGAGTCTGAGGACAAGGGCGAGCTGGATCGCTTCATCGAAGCCATGCGCACCATCCGTGCCGAAATCCAGGAGATCATCGACGGTGAGGTGGCCTACGAGAACTCCGTTATCCACCACGCACCGTTTACGGCTGAGTCGGTAGCTACCGATAACTGGGAGTACTCCTTCGGCCGTGACAAGGCCGCGTGGCCGGTCAAATCCCTATTGCATAGCTACAAGTATTTCCCACCGGTTCGCCGCCTCGATGAGGCTTACGGCGACCGCAACCTGGTGTGCAGCTGCCCGCCGCCAGAAGCATTCGAGATCGACGATTCCGAGGAGTAACAATGACCGAACTTCTAACCTCCCCGCTCAATGCCAAGCACGAGGAACTCGGCGCTACCTTCACGGCCTTTGGGCCGTGGAATATGCCGCTGAAGTACAACAGCGAGCTGGAAGAACACCGCGCCGTTCGCAACAGCGCAGGCCTGTTTGATCTCTCCCATATGGGTGAAATCTGGGTCAATGGACCCGACGCCGGCAAGTTCTTGTCCTACTCCTTCATCTCTAACCTAGATTCGCTGAAGGTGGGCAAGGCCAAGTACTCCATGATCACCGCTGAAGACGGCGGCATCATCGATGACCTGATTTCCTATCGCTTCGAGGATGACAAGTTCCTCGTCGTGCCCAACGCCGGCAATGCCGATACCGTCTGGGACGAACTCAATAAGCGCTCCGAGGGCTTCGACGTAGAGCTCAAGAACGAGTCCCGCGACGTTGCCATGTTCGCCGTGCAGGGCCCCAAGGCCGCCGAGATCCTCGTCCCGCTGGTAGAGGACAATAAGCAAGAAGCCGTCTATGAGCTGGGCTACTACGCCGCCACGATGGGCAAGGTGGCACGCACCTTCGCCATCATCGCGCGCACCGGTTATACCGGTGAGGATGGCTTCGAGCTCATCGTCTACAACTCCGATGCCCCGCAGCTGTGGGAAGAATTGCTCAAGGCGGGCGCGGAATACGATATCAAGCCGTGCGGCCTGGCCGCGCGCGATTCCCTGCGCTTGGAGGCCGGCATGCCGCTCTACGGCAACGAGCTCTCCCGCGATATCACCCCGGTAGAGGCGGGCATGTCGCGCGCCTTTGCCAAGAAAGAAGCTGACTTCGTGGGCGCAGACGTCATCCGCAAGCGCGCCGAGGAAGGCCCACAGGTCGTTATCTCCGGGCTCACCTCGGATCAGCGCCGCGCCGCGCGTGCCGGCGCCGAGGTTTATCTCAATGACACCAAGGTCGGCACCGTCACCTCGGGTCAGCCCTCCCCCACTCTTGGCCACCCAGTGGCCATTGCGCTGCTTGATACCAGCGCGGAGCTCGAACCGGGCACCGCGGTGGAGGTAGAAATCCGCGGCAAGCGTTATCCTTTTGAGGTAACCGCGTTGCCGTTCTACAAGCGCGACAAGTAAGCCACCCGCACACCCTAAAATCTCAGCCCGAAAGGACTACACACCATGTCTAACCTGCCCCAAGACTTTTCCTACTCCGAAGACCACGAATGGGTTAACGCCGCGAAGGACGCCGTAGAAGGCAAGACCGTTCGCATCGGCATCACCTCCGTTGCCGCAGACCGCCTAGGCGAGGTCGTCTTCGCCGAACTGCCTGAGGTAGGCGATACCGTCACCGCCGGCGATTCCTGTGGCGAGGTCGAATCCACCAAGTCCGTATCGGACCTGTTCTCCCCAGTCACCGGCACCGTGAAGGCCGTCAACGATGCCGTGCACGATGACTACGCCGTCATCAACAACGACCCCTTCGGTGAAGGCTGGCTCTTCGAGGTCGAGGTGGATGAAGCAGGCGAGCTCATGGAGGCAGAGGAATACGCCTCCGCTAACGGCCTCGACTAAAAGGCGGTTAGTTCGACGCCCTCGAACATAAAATAAGGCGGGAGGATGCCAAGGCATTCTCCCGCTTTGCTTTTTCCTACCAAAGAAGACGACACTAGAGATTATGACTGCACCACGCGATCCTTTCTTTCCCGCTGAACGCTCCATTCGCGCCTCGGATAACCCCCTTGAAATTCGCCACTTGGGCCGCATGGATTATCAAGAGGCATGGGATTATCAGGCGGAGGTGGCAGCGGCGCGCGCGCAGGACGCGCAGGACGATGTGGTCTTAGTGGTCGAACACCCCAATATCTACACCGCGGGCAAGCGCACGCAGCCTGAGGATATGCCGGATAATGATCTGCCGGTTATCACCGTGGACCGCGGCGGGCGCATTACCTGGCATGGCGAGGGGCAGTTGGTGCTCTATCCCATCATCAAGCTGGCGGAGCCTGTCGATGTCGTCGATTATGTCCGCCGCCTCGAGGAGGCCACCATCCAGGCAGTGCGCGAGATGGGCGTGACTACCGCAGGCCGCATCGACGGCCGCTCTGGGGTGTGGGTGCCTTCTACCACCCAGGCTAAAGATCCTTCCGCCTCGCAGCGCGATCGCAAGATTGCGGCGCTGGGAATCCGCATTACCCGCGGGGTTACCATGCACGGCCTGGCGCTCAACTGCAGCAATACGCTGGAGTATTACGAGCACATCGTGGCCTGTGGCATCGATGATGCAGATATCACGACGCTTTCGCTGGAACTGGGACGCGAGGTCACAATGGAAGAAGCCTCGCAGCCGCTTTTGCGGGCACTTGATGATGCCCTCTCGGGCCGCCTCATCGTCGCCGATCACAGTTTCGGTTCCGCGCCTGATCCCACGAAGCTTGCGAATGAGAAGGCGCGGGAGCGGCGTCGGCAAGCGCGGGCTTAAGCTCCGTGGCCCTAGTTTGGGGCTAGCGTGGAATAGTTGCGCGCCCGCGCGCCTTGTACCAAGAAGAGCTATTAGCCATCACCATCTTTGATCGATAAAGTGAGTATTTGTGACTGTAAAGCCTGAAGGACGCAAGATGCTCCGCATTGAGAAGAAAAATGCGGAGTCGCCCATCGAACAAAAGCCGCGGTGGATCCGCAACCAGGTTCGCACCGGACCGGGCTATGAGGACATGAAGTCCCGCGTGGCCGGCGCCTCCCTGCACACCGTCTGTCAAGAAGCCGGTTGTCCGAATATCCACGAATGCTGGGAATCCCGCGAGGCAACCTTCCTCATCGGCGGCGATAAGTGCACCCGTCGTTGCGACTTCTGCGATATCGCTACCGGCAAGCCGGAGCCGCTTGACCGCGACGAACCGCGCCGCGTGGCCGAAAACATCCAGGAAATGGACCTCAACTACACCACCATTACCGGTGTGACCCGCGATGACCTCCCAGATGAGGGCGCGTGGCTGTATGCGGAAATCGTGCGTAAGATCCACGAGCTCAACCCACACACCGGCGTAGAGAACCTCACCCCGGATTTCTCTGGCAAGCCGGATCTGCTCGAAGAGGTCTTCGAGGCACAACCGGAGGTATTCGCTCACAACCTGGAGACCGTGCCGCGCATCTTCAAACGCATCCGCCCGGCCTTCCGCTACGAGCGCTCCCTCGATGTCATCCGCCAAGCCCACGACTACGGCCTTATTACCAAGTCCAACCTGATTTTGGGCATGGGCGAGACCGAGGACGAGGTCGAAGAAGCATTGCGCGACCTGCGCGAGGCTGGCTGTGACATCATCACCATCACCCAGTACCTGCGCCCCGGCCCGCGCTTCCACCCCATCGAGCGCTGGGTGCGCCCGGAGGAATTCGTGGCCCACTCCAAGCTGGCCAAGGAGCTGGGCTTCGGCGGCGTCATGTCCGGCCCGCTGGTTCGCTCCTCCTACCGCGCCGGCCGCCTGTACGTGCAGGCCATGGAAAAGCGCGGCCTGGAATTGCCGGAGAATCTCAAGCACCTGAAGGAGACCTCCCAGGGTGCTACCGCCCAGGAGGCATCCACTTTGCTGGATAAGTACGGTCCTTCGGAAGAAACCCCGGTGACCACCCGCATGGCCAAAACTCCGGCCAATGCTAATTCGGTCGCGGCAACCGTGCGCTAAACCCTCGGAGTTTTCTTACTCGGCCCTCGCCATCTGCGGGGCCGTTTAACATTTTTGTCACCTGACCTTTAAAGTAGGAACCATGGCGAAAGATGACAAAGCAGCCCTGAAAGCTGCCAAGAAGCAAGAACGCGCGGCCAAGCGCCAAAAGCGTAAGCAAACCTGGTCACAGTTGTGGCAGGCATTCAATTTGCAGCGCAAGCAGGATAAGGCGCTCATTCCTATCATGCTGGCCGCCTTCCTCGGCGTCGGCCTATTGTTCTTCCTCATTGGCACGCTCTTTAATGGCCAGTGGTTCATGCTGATTATCGGCTTGGGATTGGGCGCGCTTTTGGCGATGTTCCTGTTTACCCGCCGCCTAGAACGCGATATGTACAAGCGCGTCGAAGACCAGCCCGGCGCCGCCGGTTGGGCCTTGGAGCAGCAGCTGCGCAATACCGTCGGCATCGTGTGGTCCGTAAAGTCCGGCATCGCCGCCACCCGCCAGCAGGATCTTATTCACAGGGTCATCGGCAATGCGGGCGTCATCTTCGTGTGCGAAGGCAATAAGAACCGCCTTCGCCCCACCCTGAACCAGCTGAAAAAGCGCGTGGACAAGATTGCCGGTGGCGTGCCGGTCTATGAGGTCTACGTCGGCAACGGCGAGGACGAGGTGCCGGTTTCCAAGCTGCGCAACCACCTCATGAAGCTGCCGCGCAACTACAATAAGAACGCCACCTACGACAATATCCGCCGCATTGAGGCCATGGACTCCATGCCGGGAACGATGCCGGGTATGCCCAAGGGCCCAATGCCGCAGCAGGCACAGAACATGTCGGGCATGAACCGCCGCATGCGCCGCGCGCAACAGCGCAAGGGAAAGGGCTAAATACTGCTTTAGCCACTCGCCCCGGCTAGGCTTTCGGCTCTCGCCTTGCTCTAAAGCACAAACGGTCCCTGCAACCACCCGATTGGGAAAGGTTGCAGGGACCGTCGTAGTTTTACGGTGCGCGGGACTTATCCCCGCGCGCCGCTAAGAGTTAATGACGATGGTGCCGGTTGCTCGGTCGTGCATGCCGCGGCCGTCCGCGTCCACCATGGCGGCGGGGAAGATTACACCGGTAAGCAGCGTGCGCACTGCCGCGCGCCAGAAACCCACCTGCGCGCCCGGCACATCCAGGCGGGCCACGCCCATGCCGAGGATGAGCATGCCCGGGGTGCGTGCAAATAGCCAGCCACATACGATGCCCATTAATGCCCAGAGGGCGTAGCCCAAGAAGGATACGCCGCCGAGCTGCGTGGTGAACATGAGGATGAGATTGGCCAGCAGCATGCAGATGATCCAGTCAATGGCTACGGCGCCTGCGCGGCGGCCGACCGACGCCATGGACCCAGGTCCGGATTCCGGCAAGCCCAAGTGTTCACCGGGCCACCGGCCGGGGGTTCCTGCATCGTCATATTCGCCCGGAATATTGGGCCCATCGAGCCACGTGCGCTTGTCTGCCATACTCACCAATTTAGTTGCCCCTCTCCCAGAAGTGAAACGAGGCCAATGGCCATGCCGGATGGATAAAACTAGTAGGCTATAGGCAGATAATTCATCGGCCAACAAACAGGAGGCAATCTTGTCTTTCGAGACAGTGCAGGACATCGTCCAATTTATTCAGGATGAGGACGTAAAGTTCGTGGATGTCCGCTTTACGGACGTCCCCGGCACCGAGCACCACTTTTCCATCCCTGCCAGCGAATTTACTGAAGAAGAAGCAGAAAATGGTTTGGCCTTTGATGGTTCTTCCATTCGTGGTTTTACCACCATCGAAGAATCCGATATGACGCTGCTGCCGGATCCGGCCACAGCGCATATCGATCCCTTCCGTTCGGCGAAGACCCTGAATATCAAGTTCTTCGTCCACGATCCCTTTACCTTTGAGCCTTTTACCCGTGACTCGCGCAATATTGCCCGCAAGGCCGAGGAATACTTGCAGTCCACCGGCATCGCCGATACCTGTAACTTTGGCGCCGAGGCCGAGTTCTACCTCTTCGATTCCGTGCGCTATGGCACCGATATGCAGCACGGCTTCTTTGAGGTGGACTCCGATGAAGGCTGGTGGAACCGCGATAACGAGACCAACTTGGACGGCACTCCCAATACCGGTTACAAGACCCGCGTGAAGGGCGGCTACTTCCCTACCCCGCCGTACGATAAGCACAGCGAGGTCCGCGATGACATCGTGGCCAACCTGCAAGAGGTCGGCTTCCAGATCGAGCGCTTCCACCACGAGGTGGGCGCGGCCCAAAACGAGATCAACTACCGCTTCAACTCCCTGCTGCACGCCGGCGATGACATCCAGACCTTCAAATACGTGGTCAAGCGCACCGCCCAGGAGTGGGGCAAGGCCGCGACCTTCATGCCAAAGCCACTGGCTGGCGATAATGGTTCCGGCATGCACGCCCACATGTCCCTGTGGAAGGACGGCGAGCCCCTTTTCCACGATGAGGCTGGTTACGCAGGGCTTTCCGATATCGCCCGCTACTTCATCGGCGGCATCCTGCACCACGCAGGCGCCGTGCTCGCCTTTACCAACCCAACGCTGAACTCCTACCACCGCCTGGTTCCGGGCTTTGAGGCGCCGATCAACCTGGTGTACTCCCAGCGCAACCGTTCGGCTGCGATCCGCATTCCAATTACCGGTTCCAACCCAAAGGCTAAGCGCATCGAGTTCCGCGCACCGGACCCATCCAGCAACCCATACCTGGCCTTTGCTGCCATGATGATGGCCGGTGTGGATGGTGTGAAGAACCGCATCGAGCCGCACGCCCCGGTGGATAAGGACCTCTATGAGCTGCCGCCGGCAGAGGCTGAATCCATCCCGCAGGCACCGACCTCCCTGGAGGCTTCCTTGGAGGCGCTGAAGGAAGACATGGACTTCCTGACCGAGGGCGATGTCTTCACCGAGGATCTCCTCGAGACCTACATCAACTACAAGTACGAAAACGAGATCAACCCCGCGCGCCTGCGTCCCACCCCGCAGGAGTTCGAGCTCTACTTCGACTGCTAAGGCGTCGCTAGTTCTCAGCTAGTTTCTCCTACAAGGCAGCCACCTAAACAATGCTTAGGTGGCTGCTTTCTTTTTGCTTGCATCGGCACAGGTAAGCGTGCCCGAGAGTTTCGTCATACCCGCCGCCCACTTTGACAGTGGCCGCTCCCCAGCGCACACATGAGGGTTTTTACTAGGCAAAAAGTGGCGCAGTCTAAGTAAGAAGCTCTGGATGAAACTAGAATCTGGGTAGTGACTGATAAATTCCGCCACCTTCCCCCGCCTGGTCCGGCTTGGGCCGGCAGCCTTATGGGTACTTCCATTGTCTCGCGCATGTTGGTTGAAGAAGACATGTTTGTTGCCGCTGGTGTATTTGCTGCACTTGCGTGCGCTATCTTCGTTGTTTTGACCGCCGGTTACACCCGCTACCGCAGTCCTCGGTTTGAGCGGACCACCATGGCGGAGTGGTCTATGTTTTTCATCGGCGTCCTCGCGCTTGGGGCGGCATTATCCGGTTTGACGGGCATTGGAATATTCCGCCTCGTCGGCTTTTGGGTGGGTGGTCCCGTCACCGTCATCACGTGGGGAATTCAGCTCACTCGCTTCGATGGAGAGCCGCGCTTTACCTGGGGTCTCCCTTTGGTTGGGCCGATGATTTCGGCATCGGTGGCTGGGTGGCTTGCCCTTGATTACGGGCAGACCTACCACATCATGGGCACCGTGCTCTTCGCTATGTCTTTGCTGACGGCAGTCCCGGTATTTGCCTACGTCTACTGGGCAGCCTGGCACGGCAAGGTGGATTTTAGTGGTGGAAAATCCGCCACCGCCTGGGTGCCACTGGGCGTGGTTGGGCAATCTACCACCGCAATGCAGATCCTCTACCCCGGCAGTGTCTCCGTGTACTACGGGCTTATTGCCCTAGCTATTGCCATCCCGCTATCGCTTTATGCGATGGTGACCTTTTATCCGCAAGCAGCCCGCTGGGTCTCCTATTCCCCTGCGTGGTGGGCGTGCACCTTCCCGCCTGGCACCGTGAGCATGGGCGGGCATCAAACGGCATTGGTCAATGGCTCGGAGTGGCTTGACGTTGTCGCGCTGAGCATTCCCTTGCTCCTTATTGCGCACTGGTGCCTGTGCTCAGCGCGGTTCTTAGGCTGGCTCTGGGAAGGCCGCACGCGCAAAGAACTGTCTCACTAAGGGATGTCTTCCCTCGTCTATCATCGGGCCATGAGCTCTTCGCCTATTACCTTCATCGCCTGGGATGCTGCGGACCTTGCTGGAGTGCGGGAGGTGCTCGCCGGCTTGCGGCGCGACGGGGTCTTCTTGTACCGAGCAGGCCTAACGCTTGAAACCTCCTGGCTTGGCGATGCCGCCCAGGATTTCTATGGCACCGCCTGGGAATGGGGTCTAGAAGATAGCGAGCTATTTTTTGAGCTGGCGCGCCGCGGCAAGCTGCTGATGACGATCGATGCCACGGTCATATGCTGCGGATCCGATAAAGACGCGGCGGAGGCTCAGGAGTGTATCGCCCAAGAGTTGGTTGTAGCGAGCAGCGCCGAGGAGCTACGACACCTGCTTATTGACACGCAGGAGACGCGCTAGAGCCCGGGCTGCTCGCTGCGCTTCATCCAGCCCATGCGGGGAGAAAAGCCTTGCGGGTGCTTGAGATGCGCCACGGCATCCGCGATCATCAGGCGATGGCGGCGCGACAAGCTATCCGGAAGGTGGGCCACCGAGAACCACTGCGCTTCAGTATTTTCTTCATCGCTGATGACGGGCTCAGCACCGTCGGCAACAGACAGGCGCAGCGCAGTTCCCATGAACATGCATTCATCGCCATTGGGATAGGTCACTGGGCCGGATTGGCCAACGCCGAGGAGCGCTTCCACCTTGGCATCGAGGCCTACCTCTTCCTTGACCTCGCGCAAGGCGGTGGTCGTAATCTCCTCGCCCGGCTCACAGATACCTTCAACCGGGGTCCACACGGCATTATCGGCGCGCTTGACTAGCAGTACGGACGGCACCTCCCATAGGGCCGCACCGGTGGGGACATCGCGGAGAATGATGGCGCTGCACGCCGGGACGAAGATCTGATCGTGTCCGATGGATTCGCGCAGCTTCACAATATAATCAGGCGTTGGCATACCACCTAGCGTAGCCAATCTTGGCTGGTCTTATGCCACGGGGCCGAGGACCTTCAGCGCCAGTTCCTGGATATCCGGTGCGGTGGTAAAGGCCACGTCGATGTTTTGTTGCGTGTCTTCACAGCTATGCCCCTCGTCCAAGGGCTCGGTAATTCCAGAGACCAGTCCCACGATGGTCTGCCGGCCATCCACATCGCCGTAGACAGGCCCGCCGGAATCCCCGACGGCGCTGCACATCTCCGCCAAGGCGGCGTTGGAATCGTGTTCTAGGCCTTGATAGTTCAGCTGTGTGGAATCCACCGAGTTTTTCAGGTTCCCACAGGTCACAATGGTGGAACTGCCTAGCTTGCACACCGCATCCGGCAATTTGTCTAGCTGCGTCGCCACGGTGGTGGCTACCTCGCCTGGGGTGAAGTACTGCGCATCGCGGTACAGCTCGATAAAGGCAACGTCTAAGTGATTGGTCTCCTTGGCAAAGAAATCCGAGTAAATTACCTCGCCTACTGGATCGGCTGGGTAGGCAAAGTCACCCTCTTGGGTTCCGGCCCAGACCTTATCGCCAGGTTTGCCGCAATGGGAGGCTGTCACGGCGATGGTGCGGCCATCGGCAAGCGCGAAAGACCACGCCGCGGTGCAGGACTGGAAGTTAAAGTACTCGCCCGGCTGCGGGTCACTCGTGGTTAAATTCAGCGCGGCGCCTGGAGGTACCGGCACCACCGCGGGCTCATAAAATTCATTCGGCGGTGCCGGCGGTGGTGTGTCTGTGGATTGCGCAACCACTTCATCCGGCTGCTGGGCAGCATCGGTGCTACACGATGCCACCGCGAACAGCCCTGCTGCTGCCAGCAGGCTACTGGCTATCCGTACCCGCGTCACCTGCAGAGTCCTTGTCCTGTTCTTCCTTATCCGCCTCTGCTTGTGCTTTTAAATCGCGGATGAATTTTTCCGGATCGAATTCGGTATAGTGCTCCGGTCCAGCGAAGTTTTCTAATGCCATGTGGTGGCTACACCTCCGTGTTCTTGATGCTCGAGGTAATAAAGTCCTTGACCGCTGCAGCATCGTTGGGCAGATCCGCCACGTGGCGCTCCGCGCTCAGGATGTCAGCAAAACGCTCGGGTGGCTGCGGTGCGCTCCCGATGGCCTCGGTGATGGTTTCGCTGAATTTTACCGGCAGTGCCGTCTCTAAGCAGACGATGGGCGTCGTCACGCCCTCTTTTTGGGCCGCACGCGCGACCTTGATGCCATCGGCCGTGTGCGGATCCGCCAGGTAACCATAGCGTTCGTTCACGTCCTTGATGGTGGCAAGGCGGTCATCATGGGTGGAGGAACCGGACAAGAAACCGTAGTCTTCACGCGCGGCCGTAATGAGGTCTTCTTCAAGGTTAAACCCGCCTTCTTTGACCTTAGTGCCAAAGAGATCCGCAACGCGGGCAGCATCGCGGCCTAAAAGATCGAAGGCAAAGCGCTCGAAATTGGAGGCGCGGGAAATATCCATAGACGGCGATGAGGTGGCCATGGTTTCCGCAGCTGGGCGCGGGCGGTAGTTGCCGGTGCGGAAGAACTCATCCAAAACGTCATTCTCATTCGTCGCCACGATGAGGCGATCGATGGGAAGGCCCATGCTGCGCGCGATATGCCCGGCGCAAATATCGCCGAAGTTACCGGTAGGAACGCTAAAGGATACCTTTTGCTCGTTATTATCGGTGACCTTGATCCAACAGGAAATATAGTAAACCACCTGGGCCAGCAGGCGCGCCCAGTTAATGGAGTTGACCGCACCGATGCGGTAGTTGGCCTTAAACTCCGCATCACTGGAGACGGCTTTTACCACGTCCTGGCAATCATCAAAGACACCGTCGAGGGCGATATTGAAGATATTCGGATCATCCAAGCCAAACATTTGCGCCTGTTGGAAGGCGGTCATGCGCCCGGCTGGAGTCAACATGAAAACGCGGATGCCATCGCGCCCGCGCATGGCGTACTCGGCGGAAGAACCGGTATCGCCAGAGGTAGCGCCCAAAATATTCAGCGTCTCCCCGCGGCGGGCGAGCACGTATTCAAAAAGCTCGCCCAAAAGCTGCATGGCCATGTCTTTAAATGCAGCGGTGGGACCCTCGGATAGGTGACCGATAAAGAGGTCATCGCCAAGCTCGGTGACCGGGACGATCTCAGGGGAGGCAAACTTCGGGCTGGTATATGCTCGGGCGGCGATTTTATCCAGATCTTCCGCTGGAATATCATCGATAAACAGCTTGATGACCTCGGCCGCAAGGGCGGCATAGCCGTTGGTTTTAGCCACTTCACGCCACGCATCCAGCGTGGCAGAGTCCAGTTGCGGGTAGGTTTCAGGCAGGTATAGGCCACCATCGGGCGCGAGCCCTCCTAAAAGGATATCCGTAAAGGATGCGGGCTGGCCGGTGGTATCACGGGTCGAAATATACTTCACAAGATGAATCCTAGTAGTTAACGCGTAAGGTATCAGCCATGTCGCAGCCAAATCCGAGAGAAGTTATCACAACCCAGGCGTTAATGATTTGGGTGGCGGCCATGGCGGTCTACCTCGTAGCCATTACCGGGCGGTCTTCCTTCGGCGTAGCCGGCCTCGATGCCATCG
This sequence comes from Corynebacterium sp. MSK310, assembly GCF_030227355.1. Lineage (NCBI taxonomy): Bacteria > Bacillati > Actinomycetota > Actinomycetes > Mycobacteriales > Corynebacteriaceae > Corynebacterium > Corynebacterium sp. MSK310. The sequence continues at coordinate 50,415 of NZ_JASPFZ010000011.1, read as the reverse complement.
AGCGCTTCGACGTCGATGCTGGGCGCATCGCAGTATTTACCTCCGTGCAATTGGGTGTCTATGCCATCGCGCAAATCCCCACCGGCATGCTGATCGATAAATTTGGCCCCCGCATCCTGCTCGTGGTGGGCGCGGTCATTATGGGCGTAGGCCAGGTCATGCTCGGCTTTACCAGCAATTACGGGGTAGCCATCTTCGCGCGCGTGCTCATCGGCGCCGGCGATGCCACGGGCTTCCTGTCGGTAATGCGCATCCTGCCCTACTGGTTCCCACTACACCGCACGCCGATGTTTACCCAGGTGACCTCCTCCATTGGCCAGATGGGCCAATTCATTTCCGCAGTCCCCTTCCTCTGGTTGCTCGGAACGGCGGGATGGACCGCGGCGTTCGTGACCCTGGGTGCAGTAGGCATCCTCGTCGCCATTGCCGCCGCAGTCGCGGTCGCTGACTCCCCAGAAAAGCTCGGGGTTATTCCGCTGGAGAAGGAACCACCCAATTCCCAGGGCAGCAGCATCGGCGCGCGCTTGAAGGCGGTCTTTACCTCGCCCATTGCCTGGCAGGCATACTTTATTCACTACAGCGGGATGTTGCCGCTGATTGTCTTTGTCATGCTGTGGGGCATGCCCATGATGACCCAAGGCATGGAACTATCCAAGGGCAAGGCCAGCCTAGTGCTCACCCTCTTGGCGGTATTTTTGGTTCTGGTCGGACCCTTGCACGGCCGGATTTCCTCCCGTGCGCAGAATATCCGCCCGTGGGTCGCACTCGGGTTCGTCAGCCTGCACGTGCTGACCTGGGTGCTATTTTTCGCCTTTGGCACCGGCGGGGGTTTGGCAGCCATCACTGCGGTCTCCTTTATCTTGGCGCTGTGCACGCCGACGGCGAATTATGGCTTCGACATCATCCGCGAGAACATGGACCGCTCTGTCGTCGCTACCGCAACCGGCTTAGGCAATATGGGCGGGTTTACCTCCGGCATGTTGGGTGCGCAATTATTCGGCATGGTCTTGGACCACTCTGCCGATGCCCCCAAGTACTCCATGCCCGATTTCACTTCCGCGGCCCTCGCCGTTCTAGCCGTATGGCTGTGCGGCATGGCCGGCGTCGTCATCACCCACATCCTGCGCCGGCGCGGTGGCTATGCGGGGCCTTCGGTGCGGATCGTGGAAGTTACCTAGCGGCTTTATTGAGGCCTTTCGGCCTCATCTGTTGCTATCTCCGTCGCGCCAGTCTCCTCTGCCTCTGGGTCCAAGATAAATTTGATAGTTCCTTCTGGATCCCCGAGGAACTCCCTGGTGGCAGCCACAGCTTCGGCCTCATCAAAGGAAATGCGCTGGAAGCCGGTATCATTTAATTCCACGATATCGGCATTGGGGCAGCCCAGTAATATCGGTGAATGCGTAGCGATAAATACCTGCGCGCCGCGGTCAACGGCTTGGGCGATTTCAGCGATCAGCGCCAATTGCCGGACTACGGATAAGCCCGATTCTGGCTCGTCCAAGATATATACTCCCGCGCCATCGACGCGCTCATAGAGCACATCGAAGACGGATTCGCCGTGCGAGCGGGCCTGCACATCCACCTGGGTAGGCAGGGTGGAACGCCCGCCGGATTCCTCCGGGGATTGCTCGCGCGTCAGGAGGTATTCGTGGGTTTCTGCGCGCAGGAAATAGGCCCGCTGAATAAGCCCCGTGCGCTCGCAGGCCACCGGGCTTAACGGCACGATTGCTTCCGGATCCCCCATTCGGCCACCCTTGGGAGAGCACCCAAGATCGGTTGCCATGGCGGCCAATAGGCTGGATTTTCCTATACCGTTATCACCGACGAAAATCGTCACCGGGCGGGTAAAGGAAAAACGCCTTAAATCTGCCAGGTAATCGAAGACTGGCAGGCTGCGGCGATAATCCCGCGGCATGGATTTCAGGCGGACGGCATCAACCAACATGCCTGGTACTTTAGCAGCAGCGGCGGTGCTTGGACGGGGTCTTCACGTTATCGCCGCGCTATTGCGGTTGCTAGCTCGAATGCGGACTTTAAGTGCAGGATTAACGGATCCCCGGTTGCTGCTTGGGCAATGGTCTCTGCTGGAACCGCATTTACCGCAAAGGCAATACCTAATCCCCCGCTAATAGGAAAGACTATAGCTGCGGCCACCGCCGCGGTTGTAGATAACTTATTGTTGATTGTCATCGTCTCCTCCAGTCCCTCGGTAACGCACACCTTGAATCGTTACCGTTTCGTTATGGGATAACTTTAGGGAGACGAGCTGTTAAGGCCATGCCCTCAGTCTGCCGGTTTCCTGAAACTTCATGGGGCGTTCCTCGGCTGGAATACGCCCAAGCGGCTGCCCCAGCCGATGCACAGGCTGTGGTCTAGGCAGAGTCTGGTACTGACCTAATTCGCCGGGGCGCTTTCAGCCACGATGCCATCGCTGGCTGGGATGACAATCCCTTTCTCAAAGGCACCGATGATGGCCTTTTCATCTTCTTCATCCAGCTCGCCAGAGGCCACGGCGCTCTTTAACTCGCGCTCTAGATACTGCCGGACACATCTGACTTTCCGGATTTATTCTGGGTAATATCGCGAGGCACCGATTCCAGGGGAATCCCCAACGCCTTTGCCAGCGACATCACGCGATTGGCCTCTGAATACGCATCGCTTCCTACCGCACCATTCACCTGGGCGGGCGCTTCTTCTTGCACCACTCCCCCGGCTACGGCATCCCCCACGGTCATCGTCCCTTTAGGCGGGTGATGGCGGCTGGTTGCCCACGTGCCAACGACGACGGCGATAATGGCCGCCACGGCAATACAGCCCCAGAGGTAGATAAGCTTCCTGCGGTGGGCTCCCGAAGATTTAGCCATGGTAATCCGAGTTTCCTCCGAAGAAGCCATAACCATTGCCGCGCGAGGAATTACCATTGCCGCGTTCATTCAAAATATCAATGAGCGAGCGGATCGTGGCCTCCCCAATGCGGTCGCCGCGCCCGCGCGAGCGGGAGTCCGCACCGCCCTCTCGGCCAAGGTCGTCTTGGTGATGCGGCGCATCGAGATTCTGCCCGCCGCGGGATGCGCCTGTTTGTGGGGCCGAGACCTCAATGGTCAAGGTGGTGCCATCTAATTCTAGGGCGTCATCATCACGGACTCCTGCCGCGCGAGCGGCAGAAAGCAATGCGGCCAATTCTCCAACCGTGGCGGAGTCCACATCGAGCTGCAGCTGAAATGACATAACCAAAGATCCTTTCTCTAACTTATCCCTACTCTAGGGCGCGAAACTTCAAAAGTTAAGGGAATTAGCGCTGTATAGAACAAGTTATGCGGCAACTTTAAGAATGCTCGAAGGATTCCTCCTCTCCCCAAAAGACTTCATCGACCACCTTGCGTGCGTGCCGGGTCAGTTTCAGGTAGGTATCTAGGAAATCCTGGTTATCCTCCGGCGTCCAGCCGGCCGCGCCGGCTACTTGAGCCAATTGCTGGCCCGGCCCAGGCAATTGATCCACGCGCTTGCCGCGCACCAGCACCAACGCGTTGCGGGCATCCGTTGCCATCAACCACGCATCCCGCAGGTCACTAGTTTGATCGGCGCTTAAGATACCGCTTTCTTCCAGCGCCTCCAGCACCGGCAAGGTTCCTGGTTGCCGCAGCTCGGGATATTCGTGCCCGTGCATCATAATCAGCAGCTGCACCGTCCACTCAATATCGGTCAGGGCCCCGCGCCCCAGCTTCGTGTGGGTGGTGCGGTCGGCCCCACGCGGCAGGCGCTCATTATCCACCCGAGCCTTCATGCGCCGGATGGCGCGAATGGTGGACTGGCTTGCACCGCTATCCGGGTAGCGGTATTCATCGATCATCTCCATAAAGCGCTGGCCCACTTCCTCGTCTCCGGCGATGAAGGCCGCGCGCAGCAGCGCCTGCATTTCCCAGGCCTCGCCCCACTCGCGGTAATAGCGCTTGTAGGAGGCAATGCTGCGCACCACAGCACCCGAACGCCCCTCTGGGCGCAGGCCCAAATCAACGTCCAAAGGCGGATCTCCGGAGGGCTTGGCAAGTCGACGGCGCAGCTTATCGACGATCCCGATGGCCCACCGCATAGCCTCGCCTTCATCGTCTGCAGCCTCAGGCTCTGCCACAAAAAGAACATCTGCATCGGAGCCGAACCCAAGCTCACGGCCACCGAGCCGACCCATACCAATAACCGCAATGCGCGCCGGCGGTTCCGCATCCTCGTGGTCCATCCGCCAAGCCCGCACCTCAGCGCGCAGGGCGGCTTCCAAGACCGCGTTCCAGATGGTCGACAGTTCTTGGCACACCTGCTCAACAGGGATGATTCCTAGGAGATCGCCACTGGCAATGCGCGCCAGCTCCACCCTGCGTAGCGAGCGCGCGACCGCCACCGCCTTATCCGGGTGCGCATGGCGCTTGCTGGAATTAACCAGCGCCTTGGACACCTGCTCCGGCTTAGTTTCGAGCAACTTGGGGCCGGTCGCGCCATCGGAAAGCTGTTTTACCGAATCCGGGGCACTGATAATAAGGTCCGCGGTAAACGGCGAAGTTCCTAGAATATGCATCAAGCGCTGGCCGACGATCCCCTCATCCCGCAGGATGCGCAGGAACCACGACTTATCGCGGGCGGCCTCAGATAGCTTGCGGTAATTGAGCAACCCCATATCCGGATCCGCGGTGTCTGCTAGCCACTCCATCAAGGTCGGCAGCAAAATTGCTTGAATGCGTGCCTTGCGGGACGTACCGGATGCCAGGGAGGTCAGGTGCTCGAAGGCGCGCACCGGTGAGCTATAGCCCAATGCCGCCAGCTGCAGCTTTGCCGCCTCGGGCGAAAGTTTCAGCTCATCGGCGGACATGGTCACCACGGAATTAAGCAGCGGGCGATAAAACAGGCGCGAGTGCAACTCAGAAATGCGCATCCTGATGCGGCGCAAATGCGCCAACATGCCCTGCACCGCAGACTTTGTGCCCTGCGGGGAGAACCCCGAAATCACCGCGAGCCAGTTCAGGCCCGCTTCATCATCGTCTGCCGGCAGCGTGTGCGTGCGGCGGAAGCGCTCCAATTGCAGGCGGTGTTCTAAAAGGCGCAAGAATTCATAGGCCTCAATGAGCTGCGTGCCATCTTCGCGGCCCACGTAGCCGGCAGAGATAAGCGCGTCGAGGGCATCCACTGTCGAAAGCGCACGCAGGGATTCATCGGAGCGACCGTGCACCAATTGCAGCAATTGCACCGCGAATTCAATATCGCGCAGCCCGCCGACGCCCAACTTGAGCTCGCGATGTTTGAGCTCATCCGGCACATTATCTAATACGCGTCGGCGCATGGCTTGGACGTCTTCCACGAAGGAATCGCGCTGCGAAGCCGTCCAGACCATCGGCCGGATTTGCTCCAGGTAATCCTCCCCCAACGGCAGGTAGCCGGTCATCGCCCGCGCCTTGAGCAGCGCCTGGAATTCCCAGGTCTCTGCCCACCGGCGGTAGTAGGTCACGTGCGAATCCAGCGTGCGCACCAACGCCCCAGACTTACCCTCCGGCCGCAGGTTCGCATCGACATCAAAAAATGTCGTCGACCCAATCCGGTTAAACTCCGCGGCGAGCCGGGTGGCCTTGGGCGTTGCCTCGCTGCCGACGAAGATAACGTCCACATCGGAAATGTAATTGAGCTCGCCGGCACCGCACTTGCCCATCGCCATGACGGCAAGCTGCGCATCGAGCGGATCATCGCCGTAGATCTTGCGCACCGCAACGGCAAGGGAGGCGGTAAGGGCGGCATCGGCAAGCGCAGTCGTCAGCGTGGTGACCTGCCGGAAGCTTACCTCCGGCTGCGGGCGGGATTGCCCCTTGCGGGAGTGGAAGGTACCCGCCACATCGTGCGCGGCAAGCCGCATCATCAGCGTGCGGTACTGGGTCCGCATCTCCTTTTTATACTCACCTTCGCTCGCGCGGTACGTGCCCGGCGCGCTGAGATCCTCCCTCGCTGGATCGGGAGCATCGAGCTCTGCCGCAAACGTTGCCGGCTGCGCGCCGACCGTTTCAAGCAGGCTGGTGAGCATCTCTTCTGGCTCCGGCAGGGGCTTTTTCAGCTCTTCCCACAACTCGGGGTGGGCAGCGAGGTGATCCCCAAACGCCGTCGACGCACCCAAGAGCGCGAGAAGGCGCACCCTCACTTGCTCATTGCTGCGGATTTCCGCATCGAGCTCCGGGGCCTGCTCGTAAATGCGCACGAGGTTATTAAGCGCTAAATCTGGATCACCGACCGCAGCCAGCGTCCATAAGAGGTCAACGGACTCCGGGTTATTCCATCCCAGTTGTTCTAAGTCTTGTGCGGCATGGGACCGGCTAAGGCCCAGCGACGCCGGCGACGGCACCGTGGCAGGACGCATTATTCTCCTAGAAGTTCAGGTTGTTGCGCAGCTCGACTGTCGTAATTTGGCGCTGGTAATCGCGCCATTCTTCCCATTTGGCGCGCAAGAAGAACTCGAAGACGTGCTCGCCCAAGACCTCCGCCATAAATTCGGACTTTTCAAACTCGCGCAGGGCCTGGTCCATGCTGGAGGGCAGATCCTTATACCCCATGGCGCGGCGTTCGCGGTGGGTGAGCTGGTGGACATCGTCTTCCGCGGGCTCGTCTAATTCGTAGCCTTCCCGGATGCCGCGCAGCCCGGCTGCGAGGATGACCGCATAACCCAAGTATGGGTTCATGGAAGCATCGATGGACCGGATTTCCACCCGGCGCGATTCCTCCTTGGTCAGGCGATACGTTGGTACGCGCACCAGGGCGGAGCGGTTCTGCACGCCCCAGGTGGCCGAACCCGGTGCTTCATTGCCAAACATCAGCCTCTTATAGGAGTTGGGCCACTGATTGATAATGGGGCTCATCTCCGTGGAGTGCTCCAAAATTCCGGCGATGAACTGCTTGGCGGTGTGTGAGAGCGAAAATTCATCATCCGGATCGTGGAAGGCATTGGACTGGCCTTCAAAAAGGCTAAAGTGCGTATGCATTCCGGAGCCCGGGAGATCCTCAAAAGGCTTGGGCATGAACGTAGCCCGCACATTTGAATCCGTGGCCACCTGCTTAATAACGCGCCGGAAAGTCATAATATTATCCGCCATGGTCAACACATCGGCGTGGCGGAGATCGATTTCCTGCTGGCCCGGCGCGGTTTCGTGGTGGCTAAATTCGGTGGCGATGCCGAGCGATTCCAGCGCCAGCATGGCGCGGCGGCGAAATAGCGGCGCGGTATCGTGTGTCGCTTGGTCGAAATACCCGCCATTATCGGTGGGGACCAGGTCTGTCAGTTCCTTGCTGTGTTCCAGCAGGTAGAACTCAATTTCTGGCGAAGCCATACAGGTAAATCCATCATTGGCGGCCTCGGTGACCTGGCGGCGCAGGATATGGCGCGGATCCACCACAGAGGGCTGGCCGTCTGGCTGCGCAATATCGCAGAACATGCGCGCCGTTTGCAGGTCCGGCTCGTTGTCATCAAAGGGCAGGATTTGGAAGGTGGAGGGATCCGGCAGCGCAATGGTGTCCGATTCAGAGATGCGGGAAAACCCTTCTACCGAAGAGCCATCAAAGCCAATCCCCTCCTCAAAGGCGGATTCGAGTTCGGAGGGGCTCATCACTACGGATTTGAGGGCGCCCATGATATCCGTAAACCACAAGCGGATAAAGCGGATATCGCGTTCCTCAACGGTGCGTAAGACGAATTCGTGTTGGCTATTCATGCCCTAAACCTTACCGGCTCACCGCTAGGCAGTGTGCAGTTCATTAGTCAATTTCCACATGGTCAGATTCGCAGGTCGCCAGAGTATTCAGGGGGTAGCTAGCGGGGGTTAATGCAGCAGGTACGGCTTCGCGCACGTGATTTGCTAGTGGGGCAAGCGAACACCTGTACAAGCTTTCTAAAGGAAGAAACAAGTATGACCTCCCACGTTGATGAACTTTCTGCCAGCGTTATCGATGCCGTAGTGACCGCCGCCCAATACGGGTGGTCCCCTGACGATTTACGCCACATCCTTGGTTCTTATTCTTATCCCCTCATCTACCGCGCTAGCCCGCACGTACCTGCCCGCATCACCTCACCCGTGCTGCGCAAAGCGTGGTTGCAATTAGAAACCCCGCAAGAAAACTTCATTCCCCGCGATAAAATGCGCGCCATCATGAAAGAGCTGGTGCACCTGCCACGTTTGCGCGATACCGAACTTTTAGCAGGCGGCGAGTTGAGCCAGGCTGGTGGCTCTAGCGATAAGCAGGACAAAATCCGCCACAAAGTCTTGGGGCTATTGCGCAAGGCAGAATCCACTTCCTTTGCAGAAGAGGCAGAGGTACTCATTTCCAAGGCACAGTCGCTGCAGCAGAAATACCGCATCGAAGATCTCTTAACCGTTGACCAACCGCGTCTCATTTCCCACCGCGTGCATGTTCACCCGCCATATATCAAACACCAGGTCACCTTGTTGGGCACCATCGCCAATGCCAATGGGTGCACCACCCTCCTCATCCACGAAAAGGGCCTTGCCTGCATCATCGGCGCGCCCGAAGACGCCGCGCACTGCGCCGACCTTTTCTCCTCCCTGAACCGCCAATGCGATTGGTACATGCGCAATAGTGAAGGGGCCGAGTTTGCAAGGGCGACACAGACCACCGCGGCCTATCGCCGCAGCTTCCGCCTTTCCTATGCCGCCCGTATTGGGGAACTGCTGCAGCTGGCCAATGAAGACGGCATCGAAGAAAAACTCGATGAATCTCCCTATTGCAGTCACCACGCAGAGCTCATCGCCACTCAGACGCTGCCTGCGCTCCAAGCGCGCACCGATCATGCCGCGGAAACCCGAAACCGCTTATTTCCCAACCTGACTACCTCCTCGCTATCCATGAATAGCTTGCACGGCATCACTGATGGCATCACGGCCGCGGAAAAGTCTCACTTGGGCGGGCCTGCCGCGGGCATCGATTCTTAATACCGGCGGCCCCCTCACCCCGCGGCTTCTTCTACCCGCTTTCAGCCCATGGTGCCGGCTGCGCATTTCTACCTGTGCGCACAGCAAACGCTGCGAAATTTTTCAGGCGGTCGCTGCGCGTCACGGGTAGGATCACAGGTGAAATTAATTGTTGTAAAAGCTTAAGGGTATGTGAATGTCAGCACAGACTTTCCTGGAAGTAGAAGCGAAATTCGCCGTAGCAGAATCGACTCAACTGCCTGAACTCACTCGACTCGAATCCGTTGACCATATTGCAGAAACGCGCCACCACGCTCTATCCGCCATCTATTACGACACAGAAGATTTGCGCCTAACGCACGCCAAAATCACCTTGCGCCGCCGCACCGGCGGCAATGACGATGGCTGGCACATCAAGATCCCCAGCGAGGGTGGCCGGACCGAGATCCATGCCGAGCTGGGAGAACCGGTAGACGGCAAGTACGAGGTACCCCAAGAGCTGGTACGGCAGGTGCGTTCCATCGTTCGCCACAACGAGTTAAACCCCATCGCGCAGGTGGATAATAACCGCACCGAGATGCTGCTTGCGGATGAGCACAATAATCCTGTCGCGGAATTTTGCGATGACCACGTCACCGCCTTTTCCTTCCTGCCCGGCGGGCAGCAGCAATCCTGGCGCGAATGGGAAGTGGAGCTTGCCGGTGAGCTTCCAGGCACCGAAGCGGGAAGCCACTTCATTCGCCGCGCCACTTCCCTTCTCATCGGCGCTGGGGCTAGCGTTTCCTCCTCCCCGTCTAAGTTGAAGTCAGCCCTGGGAGATTCCTACAACAATGCTCCCCTACCGCCAGCACTCGTAACCCCGGATGTTGACGAGGATTCCCCGGCAGCCGCAGTTATTACAGCGCTGCAAGCCAACCGGGACAAGCTCATTGATTACGATCCGCGCGTTCGCCGCGATGAGTGGGACTCGGTGCACCAGATGCGCGTGGCCACCCGCGAGCTGCGCAGCCACCTGCAGACTTTTCACGGCATTGTCGTCGGCCCACAGATTGAGAAGATCGAAGCCGACCTCAAAGAACTCGCCGGCATTTTGGGCGTAGCCCGCGATGCAGAGGTCGTGGAAGAGCGCTGGCAAGAGCTCTTGGAATCCGAGGACTCCGATACCTTGGATGCCGCCACCCGCGAACACATCTCCCGCGATATGGGAACGGCCTACCGGCGGGCGCACCGCAGGGTTATCGCCGCACTAAATTCTGAGGAATACCTCGAATTGCTCGAGTCCCTCGACCGCCTATTGGCAGATCCCCCTACTGCCGGTTCTCAATCCGCAGAAGATGCCGACGGTGATGACGATTCCGCTGCCGTGGACGCGACTGAGAAAGCGCCCGGAGATGCAACCGATAATTCAGCCGAAGAATCCGCGGAAACGCACCCCGCAGAGGAAGAATCGGCCGCTGAAAAGAAGACGGAAAAGTCGTCCAACACCGGCGATGCGGAGGCCGAGGACGTCGATGCCGTGATGGCACGCCACTTGGAAAAGGCCTACAAAAAGTTGGTCAAGCGCCATAAGAAGGCAGTAGACAACTGGGATAACGCGGAGCTTTCGCTGCACGAGCGCGAGGATTATTTCCACGATATGCGCAAGGCGGCCAAGAAACTGCGTTACGCAGCAGAGGCAGCCGGTTCCGCAACGAAGTTAAAGACCAAGCGTCTGTACAAGGCCTGCAAAAAGATGCAATCGGTCTTGGGGGATTTCCAAGACTCGGTTACCTCGCGGGATAAATTGCTCGAGCTATCCCAGAACGCGCACCGCCGCGGGGAAGATACCTTTGGTTACGGCCTGCTGTACCAGCGCGAACGCGCCATCGGCCTAGCCGCCTTGGATGATTACAACGAGTCTTTCAAGGACATCAAGGCCGCATTTAAGCCGCTGCGCAAAAAGCTGAAGAAGTAGCGGGCCGTGGCACCAGTTGTGGCGCGTTAGGCTGCATTAATCGCTGTCAGGTGATGGTTGGGAATTAAACTAGTCCCAGCCATCATCTTCTTTATCTGCGGCATCGGCTGCCTTGGTGCGGGCGCGCGCAATTTCTATGGCGTGCTCGGCCTCCTCGCGGGTGTCATAAGGCCCCATGCGGTTTTCCCAGCCGGATACTTTTCCTTTGCTGACTTCTTTGGTGGAGGGGTCGTAATACCATTTCTCATCTGCTGTGGTCGCCACGGTAGTCCCTTTCGTCTATATACTCTGGGCAGCACGTGTGCGCCGCCTGTTTGTGGTTGGTGCCCACACTACCCATGCACGAAAACACGCGCCCGCTAGAATATGAGGGCAGTATTTCTTTTGATGCCTCCCCTGCTCTCTCACGCGGAGCGAGGGAGCCGCTTTATCGGCTACTTTGTCCATGGCGCTAGCCCGCGCCACGTAGCCGCGTGATTTTTATCCGCCGAATTGGAAAAGGAGCTTTTGCCTTCATGCCACTGTGGTCGACGCCTAAGTCCCCTATTGCTGAGCGCGTTGCACAACAACACGCCTCTATCGTGGGAACGGAGCCCACCCATGTCGCCAGCGCGCCCGCGACCTGGCCGCTCATTGGTGAGCATATCGATCATTATGGGGGCATCGTCGCCGCAAGCCTGTCGGATCTCCGCGCGGCGGCGGCCGTCAGTTCGCGCAAGGATGGCATCATTTCCGTCCACTACGTGCCGGCCAGTGGGGAGCCTGCGCACGATTCCATTGGCCTGCAGGAGGTGGCTGCGCTCGCTGCGGCGCAACAACCCACGACGGACTCAGAGGGGCAACCGGTCATCCCGCCCGCACCAGAAGGTGGGCTGGCCGCGCGCATCGGCGGCATCGTGCACACCATGGTCAACCGCCAGTTACTGTCCAGGGAGACGGCTGGGGCGGATATCACCATCGTGAGCGATATCCCCAACGATATCGGCTTAGGCGCCGCATCGGCGGCGGATGTTGCCGTAGCTCTTGCCTTAATGGGCCCAGCCGATAACCTCGATGCGCCGCTGCGCGTGCGCATTGCAGATGTCTGCACCCAGGCGGTAACCACCTTTGCCCATAAGCCCGCCCTTCGCGCGCGCCACACCGCCGCGCTGCGCAGCAGTGGTGACGGCGTGTGCATCATCGACTATGCCGATGGTTCGGTCACCCACGCGCCCCATATGATGGGCCAGGACGTGGTGGCCTTTGCCGTGGCGGTGCCCGGGGACGTTGCGCACGAACAGGAACAGGCAATTAGTGACATCCGCCAACGCCAGCAGTTTATTGATGATGCTTGCCATTCCTTCGGCACGGAGTCGCTGCGTTTATTGCCTGATGCACAGCAGCGCGTGGTGGAGTGGCTCAAAGCCGTACACAAGGTCTACGGCGAGGACGGCCGCCCCAGCATCAATGCGGCTACTGAGTGGATGGCATTTTATGAGGAAGAAACCACCCGTGTGGAGCACTTTGTGCGCTACCTGCGCTCACACCGCCGCAACGAGCTTTTCCCCATTGTTTTGCAATCGCAGGCCTCGCTGACCAATATTTATGGCTTCGATTCCGCAGAAAAGCTCGCGGAGCTCGTCACGGTCCGCGGCGCGGTGGCCGCGCGCTCGGCGCACGCGGGACTATCTAGCGCCGTCATTGCTTATGTCCCCAGCAACCGCGCAGAAAACTTCGCGGCAGACCTAGCAGACGATGGGTTCCTGGTGGTCAAACTGGCCGCTGGCGAGCCAGCCAAGGTAGAAGGTTAAGGGCGAATGAGCCGGCCTATAAGCCGGATTCTGTCTAACCACGGCGCCCCAACAAGCGGAACGCCGCGCGGCGAACATCCATCTAGACCAACCGTTGCCAGTTGGTTCCAGCAGCTACCTTCAGGCTCGGGCGAGCAGCCTTAAAACGCCTGATCGGGCCCTGCGACGTGGCAGGGCCGTGATGCCTTGCTCCCGGCGGGGTTTACCCAGCCACCGCCATCGCTGACGGTGCTGGTGCGCTCTTAACGCACCGTTTCACCCTTACCTTGTGGTCCCAACTTGGGTGGAAGCGCAAGTGGAGCCACAAGGCGGTCTACTTTCTGTTGCACTTGCCCGCGGGTCACCCCGGGTTGCCGTTAGCAACCACCGTGCTCTGTGGAGTCCGGACTTTCCTCGGCGCCCACGTAGCAGCACCAACGCTGCCCGTTTGCGGCGACGCGATCGCCCGGCCGGCTCATTCGCGCTCCTTAGTCTAGCGCAGCCCCTCCAGGTGTCCCACATCGTTGAATCCATGCACCATAGAGCCACCGTCCCAGAACTCGACATCTGATAGCGCAGCCAGATCCAAAAACAGGTGTTGGAAGGTGGCCGGGCCCGCGTTCAAGGCTTGGCAGAGGAAGGATTTTATGGGGTTGACGTGGCTGACAATCAGCACCGTCTTGCCGCTATAGCGCCGCTGCAATTCCTTGCGGGCTGCGCGCACGCGACGGTTAACAGCCTGCAGCGATTCCCCGCCGGGGCACGGTGTGGCGGCATCGTGCAGCCATTGCTCGTGTATCTCCGGGTCGCGCTGGTGCGCTTCGGCTGCGGTCTTTCCTTCCCACTCGCCAAAGTCCACCTCGCTCAGGCCCTCTTCGGTCACCACGTCGATATCGCGGCCATGCGCGACGGCGGCCGCCGTTTCCTGGCAGCGCTTCAGCGGCGAGCACACGATGGCGTCGATGGTGGTACCGGCAAGGGCCTGTGCGGCGGCGAGCGCCTGCTTTTTACCCAGTTCAGTAAGCTCCGGATTGGCGCGCCCTGAGTATTGCTTGGCGGCAGACATTTCGGTTTGCCCATGGCGCAGCAGGATAAACCGGGTTTTATCGTCGCGCTCGCCCAGCCAGTCGGAAGGGTGCGGCGCGGAGGTATCCCACTCTTTCTCGCCCTCGACAGGCGTAGACTCACCCGGCGCGGCTGCGGACGAAGGCTCGGCGGCAGGCTCATCGGCATCGCTCTTGACGATGCCCACCTTATGCCCCGCCGCGGCCGCGTCCATCGCATCATTGGATAGGGCATCCGCCACCTTATTTTTCGCGCGCGGGACCCAGTCTAGGCTGAAGGAAGAAAACCCGTCGATATGAGTGCGGGCCTTAAGGGCCAGCTTTTGCATATCGGGGTGCTTGATTTTCCAGCGCCCGTTGATCTGTTCCACGACGAGCTTGGAATCCATATAGAACTCCACCTCGCTGGCACCTAGCTCGGAGGCTGCCTCGAGCCCGCGCAATAAGCCGTGGTATTCGGCCACGTTATTGGTGGCCTTGGCACCTACCACATAGACGATTTCGCGCAGGATGGTTGCGCCATCCGCGGCATAAACGACGGTGCCTGAACCGGCTACTCCGGGATTGCCGCGCGAGCCGCCATCGGCGTAGATGATGACCTTCATGATGCCAGGCGCACCAGGTAGGAACCGCAGTCGCTGCACTGTGGCAGCTCATCGGCAGGCGCATTGCGCACGGCGTTTTTATCGGCGGGTGGCAAGACGATGAAGCAGCCGCCGCAGGCCCGGTTGGCCTTAAACTGCGCGGCGCCAACGCCGTTTTCTTGCCGCTGCGCGTCGTATTCCTCCAGGACATCGGAGGGCAGCTGTTCGCGCAAATCCGCGATGCGCACGGCGGGATCGGGCTGGTTATCCGCGGCCTCTTGGGCGGCGTCTGCGGCTCGGCGCAGCATTTCCAGCTTGCGCTCAGAATCCGAGACGCGCGCACCGTGCACGTCCAGGTTGGAGCGCAGCGCGTGGATCTCGTTGTGGGCTTCTTGTAGCTCACTCATCAGATCCGCGATGCGGGACTTGGTGGCGTAGAGATCGTGCTCGATGTCCTTGCGCTTTTCGGTATCCAATTCGGCGCCAAGCTGGCCTTTGTCATCGCGTTCGCGCCTGCGCAGCTTGCGCTCATCGGCCTGGATGCGCAGGATTTCATTTTCCATGTCATCGACTGCCATCTGCGCGGAACCGGAGGCATCGAGCAAGCGCTTGTGTTCCTGCTGCGCCTTGTCGTACTCGACCTTTTCTGGCAGTTCCTTATCCCCGCCAATGCCTTGCGAGCGTTCCAGGTTGGCCAATTCCAGCAGTACCGGTTGTAGTTCTTGCGATAATTTCACTTATGACTCCTTTGGGTGCGCGGAGATAGTCCACGGATCAGTTCGCAGGCTAATAATTTCCGTATCTAGTTCTAATGCTGCTTCTACGATATCGCTTGCTTGCGCCGTCCAGGGAAATTCGCTGGCCCAGTGGGCTGTATCGATGACGGCTGGTCCCCCGGCGCGCAAATGCTCATCCACCGGGTGGTGGCGCAGATCGGAGGTGACATAGACATCGACGCCCAGCTTTGACGCAGCTGCCAGGAAGGAATCCCCGGCGCCGGACGAAACCGCCACGGTGCGCACAGTCTGTTCTGGGTCGCCGGCGGCCCGGATGCCCCACGCGGTCTCGGGCAGGGCATTGGCCACCTGCTGCGTAAACTCCCGCAGGGTCATCTCGCGGGGCAGCTCGCCCAAGCGCCCCAGGCCCAGCGCGGTATCAAGGTTGCCGCTTCCGGCCGTTTCCACGATGTCATAGGCGGGCACCTCATACGGGTGCGCCTCGTGCAGCGCCGCAATCAGCGTGGCCCGCAACGAGGCGGGAGCCACAAATTCCACCCGTACCTCGTCGCCGCGATGCAGCTTGCCGATGCGCCCTTCTGCAGGATCCGCGCCCTCTTCCGGTTTGAATTGGCCTGCGCCCGCGATATCGAAGGAGCAGTGAGAATAGGCGCCGATGTGGCCCGCCCCGGCATCGAAAAGCGCCTGCTTTACCTGCTCCGCACTGCCTGCAGGAATATGCACTCCCCACTTATCGATGGTCTCTGGGGCCTCCGGCACGATGGGCCGCCCCGGAGTAATGCCCACGAGTTCCGCGAGCTTATCGTTAACCCCTGGCCGGGCCTTATCGGCGTTGGTGTGGGCGGCAAAAAGCGCCACGCCATTTTTAATCAGGGCATGGACAACCTTGCCCTTGGGCGTATCGGCCGCCACTGATTCCACGCCGCGCAGTAGCAGCGGGTGGTGGACTACCAACATATCCGCGCCGAGCTCAACCGCGCGGTCCGCAACCTCTTGCGTGCAATCTAAAGCAAAGGCAACGGTGCGCACCTCGTCTGCGGGATCGCCGCAAATAAGGCCTACGGCATCCCACTTTTCGGCCAAATGGGGCGGATAGGCCTTGTCCAAAACGCGGCGCACATCGCCCACTCGCACAGCAGACATGGGGATACTCCTTTATGCTCGATTCTTGTAAATTACGCTAGTGCTATATCCTGTCTCCCGCACTACAGTACTATCTGCGCAAAGGGTTTTCGCATGACTGAATCTTCTTCTCACTCGGGTCTCTACCTCGTCTTTGTGTGCACCGGCAATATTTGCCGCTCGCCCATGGCCGAAATCATCGTTCGCGATGAAATGGAAGATGACATGCTCGATCTCCTCGCCACCGTGGATTCCTGCGGGCTCGGCGGCTGGCACGTGGGGCAAGGCGCGGATGAGCGGGCCGTGGCGGAGCTGCGCCGCGCCGGACACGATGGGGCCTCCCACCGTGCATCCAAATTGGGCGAAGAGCACATGGACGCCGATCTCTTCATCGCGATGGACTCCGGGCACTATGATTCGCTCATCGATCTGGGCATCGAGCCTGCCAAGGTCCGGCTGATGCGCAGCTTCGATCCCAATTCTCCGGAAGGCGCAGAGGTCGCAGACCCCTACTACGGCACCGAAGAAGACTTCGAAACCGCGCGCAAGAATATCGAAGCCGCCGTCCCCGGCCTGCTGGATTGGATTCGCGAAAACCACGACTAGACTTGGGGGCATGCTAAAGACGTTCCTCAAGCCTGGCTGGGTGCTCATGCTGCTTTTCGTGGTGGCATTTTCCTACCTGGCCTTTAGTGTCCTTGCCCCATGGCAATTGGGAAAGGACGATGACATTGTGGAACGCAATGAAAACATCACCCACGCCTACGAAGCCGATCCGCAGCCGATTGACCAGGTCGTGGACGCTGATGGAGCCATCTCTGGCGATGAATGGTCCCGCACCACTCTGAAGGGCCACTACCTGCCCGAGGATGAGGTGCTGCTTCGCCTGCGCCCCGCCGGTTCCGGCCCGTCCTATCAGTCCTTGGTTCCTTTCCGCACCGATGCGGGCCTGACCATGCTGGTTAACCGCGGTTGGGTCAGCGCTGAGGAGGGCAATGCGGTGCCGGATATTCCGCCTGCCCCCTCCGAAGAGATAACGATTACCGGCATGGTGCGCTCGAATGAGGCCGAGCACAAAACCGCCCCCATCACGCAGGAGGGCTACCAGCAAGTCTATTCCATCCACACCGAGCAGGTGGGCTCGCTTATCGGTGCTGACTTAGGCCAAGACTATATCCAGCTCTCCGAGGATCAGCCGGGCGTGCTCAACGCCATGCCCGTCCCACAACTCGATCGCGGCAACCACCTTTCCTACGGCTACCAGTGGATTGCCTTTGGCATCATGGCCCCACTGGGTTTGGGATACTTTATTTGGTCCGAGATCCGCGAGCGCCGCCGCCTGCGCGAAGAAGAAGCCGCCATGCAGGCCCTCAATGCGGACGCAGAATCGCTTGCCGATGCCCCCGCCTCCAGCCCCTCCGCCCACGGCGAGCCTGGAACCGAGGCTGCTACCACCGCCGCTGCCGAAGCCGATACCGCATCTCACGCCGCGGCGCTGCGCAACCGCTCCCGCTACGGCGATTCCAAGCCGGATCACTATGCCAAGCTGAAAAAGCGCCGCCGCGAGCGCTACTAACTTTCCTAGCCCTCCTGACCTGCTTTCGATTTTGTAGTGCTGGCAGACCGGTCCCACATGAGTAATGCGAAGCCTACTGCGATCCAGACCGCGAATACCCACCACGCGTGTCCTGCGCCTTGACCATCAAAATAGGACAAGGAACGAACGAGGTACCCCGTTGCGCCAATGGATGTAGCCCAGCCAGCAGGGAGCAACCATGGTCCGGTGGCTAGGCCCGAGAGTGGGTTGCCAAGGAAGATAGTAAACACCGCGCCAATTCCCACACCTGCGGTACCGATCACCGCAGCTAGGCCTGCCGTGAGCAATGAAGTGGAAAGAATACCCAGCGCGATGGCCAACCATTCCATACCAAAATTGAAGTGCCCCGAGTTTGAGAGTGTCTAATGGTTTGTGTGTAGGTTCCCAACCTGCATAAGGAGATAAGCCGAGCAGGGACCTTCCGTTAGTAGACATTTGACTCGGCAACTACTTCATCAGAATCGGGACCAAACAAAACAATTCTTTGTTCTATGGAGCTAGCAACTACTTCAAAAAGTCGCGCAGCCGCTCCAGTATCAGTTTGTTCATAAACATCGACAACCGTTTCATATTCGTCGATATCTGGTTTCAAATCCCAAAACGCAGTTACATAAGCACCACTAGGAGTGTTAAATCTGTAAGTTTCCTGGGAATCATCATCAGATTTTAGGTTAAGGCACTCTCCAGCTGTATCGAGAATCTTAATTACTCTAGCCAGCCGAGCATCAGTAACAAAAGCTATACTTTCCGCCACGTTTCCGTTTCACCGCCTTATTATCCTGTGAAACAGTAATTATTTCCTAAACGCGATCATACGGTCCTGACCCCGGAAAGTGGACACACCAAGCAGCACAAGCCACCAACGGCCATGGAGACGACCGACCAGCATGTTTCAACAGCGGCATCGACTCTAGCTACAACCACTCTATGGGAATATACAAAGGTCACATGCTCTAAACCACACACCCCACCAACACAAAATGTCATTTAGGCCGGATGCCGCATGGTTGTAGTAAAAATATTAAAGACCCCCTCTTCGATTTCTCGAAAAGCGGGGTCTAATTTGGTGCGGCCTGAGGGGATCGAACCCCCGACCTATTGGGTGTAAACCAATTGCTCTTCCAGCTGAGCTAAAGCCGCATGCGCCCTTGCGCTGTTATGTACAGTAGCGCAGGATTGTGAAGCTACACAAATCAGCTGGTGAAAGCTATTTTTTGGTGTAACCGCGCGGTACCAGGCAGGAACCTTGCCACTCGCCCAAGCGCTCAGCTTTGGTCTGCACCAAGCCGGCGAGCTGTGCCGATTCAGAAATGAGACCAGGCTCAATAGTGCCAGGCTTGCCAGCGCCTGGGGTCAGCAACCATACGGAACCGTTATCCGCGAGCGGGCGGATGGCATCCACCAAGCCGTCCACGAGGTCGCCGTCTTCCTCGCGCCACCAAAGAAGGACTACATCGCACAGCTCATCATTTTCCTCTTCGAGGAAATCCTCACCGAGTACGGCTTCGATAGATTCAGAGATTGCGGTGTCACAATCCTCGTCCCAACCAAGCTCTAGAGCGATTTGCCCTTCCTTGATTCCGAGCTTGACTGCAGCGTCAGCCACTATGCATTTCCTTCCTTATCCGGTGAATTCTTTCTCACGCCCAGCCCGCGCTTAACGCGGAGGGCGTGTGTTATTACATGTAGTTTAACGTCCCAGGGCGTCTTTTACTTGCTATAGCACCCCTTTCCCCCAATTTGCAGGCCCTTTTCTGCTCACACCGACGTCTGTTTTGTGGGAGAACTAGCGCCGTTTAGGGGCCTACTACCCACGTTTGCACACCGGGTGAGGGAAGCAAACCGCAGGTAGTAGGGGGTGCGTCGGCAAGCGCGGCGTTTTATCCGGGATAGACTCCCACTCGCGATCTGGGAACGCGTATCGTAGGAGATAAACTCTGCAGACCCTTAATTAGGAGGTTTACATGGCCGAGAAGGACCCCGCCAAGGGCGATTCCAACTTCCCGCTTATCCGCGATGGTGTTGCATCGTACCTTCACGACAGCGACCCAGAAGAAACTCGCGAGTGGATGGATTCCCTCGATGGTCTGCTGGACCATTCTGACCAAGAACGCGCACGCTACCTGATGCTGCGCCTTCTGGAACGCGCCACCGCCAAGCGCGTGGAGCTTCCCTCGTTGACGTCGACGGACTTCGTCAACACCATCCCCACCAACATGGAGCCGGAATTTCCTGGCGATGAAGAACTAGAAAAGCGCTACCGCCGTTGGATCCGCTGGAACGCTGCCATCATGGTGCACCGAGCGCAGCGCCCCGGCATCGGCGTGGGCGGCCACATCTCCACCTATGCGGGTGCCGCCCCGTTGTACGAGGTCGGCCTCAACCACTTCTTCAAGGGTAAAGACGATCCTTCAGGCGGCGACCAGGTCTTCTTCCAAGGCCACGCCTCCCCGGGCATGTACGCCCGCGCTTACATGGAAGGTCGCCTTTCTGAGGAAGACCTCGACAGCTTCCGCCAGGAAGTCTCCCTTGGTGAAGGCAAGGGTCTGCCCTCCTACCCGCACCCGCGCCTGATGCCATGGTTCTGGGAGTTCCCCACCGTGTCCATGGGCATTGGCCCGATGAACGCCATTTACCAGGCACGCTTTAATAAGTACCTGGAAACCCGCGGTATCAAGGACACCTCCAAGCAGCACGTTTGGGCTTTCTTGGGCGATGGCGAAATGGACGAGCCAGAATCCCGCGGCCTGCTGCAAACCGCTGCTCTGTACGAGCTGGATAACCTCACCTTCGTCATTAACTGCAACCTGCAGCGCCTCGACGGTCCAGTGCGCGGTAATACCCAGATCATCCAGGAGCTGGAGTCCTTCTTCCGCGGCGCCGGCTGGGACGTTATCAAGGTCATTTGGGGCCGCGGCTGGGACAAGCTGCTGGAAAAGGACACCGAAGGTGCCCTCGTCAACATCATGAACACCACCTCTGATGGTGACTACCAGACCTTCAAGGCCAATGACGGCGCTTATGTGCGCGAGCACTTCTTCGGCCGCGATGAGCGCACCGCAAAGCTGGTAGAAGACTTCTCCGATGACGAGATTTGGGCGCTGCGCCGCGGCGGCCACGACTACCGCAAGGTCTACGCAGCGTACGCCCGAGCCCTGGAGAACAAGGGTTCCGGCAAGCCGACCGTCATCTTGGCCCACACCATTAAGGGCTACGGCTTGGGCCACAACTTCGAGGGCCGCAACGCTACCCACCAGATGAAGAAGCTGACGCTGGAGGATCTCAAGAACTTCCGCGATAAACAGGAAATCCCCTTCTCCGATGAAGAGCTGGAAAAGGATCCCTACCTGCCGCCGTACTACCACCCGGGCAAGGATTCTCCGGAGATCAAGTACATGCTGGAGCGCCGTAAAGAACTCGGCGGCTTCCTGCCCGAGCGTCGCACGGACTTCACTCCATTGGAAGCACCTTCCTTGGACAAGCTGCGCTCCGTGCGCAAGGGCTCTGGCAAGCAAGAAGTCGCTACCACCATGGCCTTGGTGCGCACCTTCAAGGAGGTCATGCGCAATAAGGAACTGGGCAAGCGCATCGTGCCCATCATCCCGGATGAGGCTCGTACCTTCGGCATGGACTCCTGGTTCCCCACCATGAAGATCTGGAACCCGCGCGGCCAGAACTACGTGCCGGTGGACCACGACCTGATGTTGTCCTACCGCGAGGCCACCGATGGCCAAATTATGCACGAGGGCATTTCTGAGGCCGGTGCGGCAGCATCCTTTACCGCCGCCGCTACCTCGTATGCCACCCAGGGCGAAGCCATGATCCCGCTGTACATCTTCTACTCGATGTTCGGCTTCCAGCGCACTGGCGATGCCTTCTGGGCCGCCGGCGACCAGATGGGCCGCGGCTTCATCATCGGCGCTACCGCCGGCCGCACCACCCTGACCGGTGAGGGCCTGCAGCACATGGATGGCCACTCCCCTGTCTTGGCAGCCACCAACCCTGCGGTCATTTCTTATGACCCGGCCTTCGGTTTTGAGGTTGCACACCTGGTAGCGCGCGGTATCGAGCGCATGTACGGCGAGGACAATGAGCCGGTCATGTACTACCTCACCGTGTACAACGAGCCAGTCCACCAGCCGGCCGAGCCGGAAAACTTGGATGTGGAGGGCCTGCACAAGGGCATCTACCACTTCAATACTGCCGAGAACGGCTCCACCCCGGCCAATATCCTGGCTTCGGGTGTTGGCGTGCACGAGGCTCTTCGCGCACAGGAGATGCTGGCTGAGGATTACGATGTCAAGGCTTCGCTATTCTCCGTGACCTCTTGGAACGAGTTGGCCCGCGACGGTGCCCGCCGCAATAAGGAAGCGCTGCGCAAGGGCGAAGAGCCTTCCGAGGCATTCGCTACCTCCCAGCTCAAGGACTTCGAGGGCCCATTCGTTGGTGTCTCGGACTTCACCACCGAGCTGCAGGAGCAGATTCGCCCCTACGTCCCAGGTACCTACATCACCTTGGGCGCAGACGGCTTCGGCTTCTCCGATACGCGCGAGGGTGCCCGCCGCTTCTTCAACAATGACGCGGAATCCATCGTCGTCGCAGTGCTCGATGGCCTTGCCCGCGATGGCAAGATTGAGCGCTCCGTCGTAGAAAAGGCGGCCTCCGAGCTGAAGTTGGACGACCCAACTGCACCTAATAGCGGCGAGTAATATCGCCCGCACCTCCACAATGGAGATGTAGCTCAGGCGCTTCCGGCTTAATGCTGGAAGCGCCTGAATTGTTTTTCGCCCCATCCCCCCTAACCAGTACCGCGTGAGCCTATTTCTCCTATGTCACGCACCAATCGCTACTACACTGGTCATTATGGCAAATGACCTCAGTGCCCAATTGCAGGCAAAGTTTCAGGGTTCTGACCCAGATAAGGACCACGACCCGGATCGGGATACGCTGGGCGAGCTCATCGCCCTCATCGTCAAAGTCACCGATACCGAGGCCGAACTTGGCAAAGACACCGCGCTTTCTGATGTCGGCGTTGAATCCCTAGAGCTTATAGAGCTCACCGTGCGTGCAGAAGAGCTCTTTAAGGTGCGACTTACTGAGGAAACAATGCTTAACTGCGAGACCATCGGCGATATCGCTGACTATTTGGAGGACCACCAATGATTTCTTACCTATCCGATATGGACGGCGTACTCATCAAGGAAGGGGAAATGATCCCCGGCGCCGATAAATTCATACAGGCGCTGAAGGATAACGATATTGAGTACATGGTGCTCACTAATAACTCCATGTCCACCCCGCGCGACTTGGCAGCGCGGCTGCGTAATACCGGACTGGATATTCCGGCCGAGCGCATCTGGACCTCTGCCACGGCGACGGCAAACTTCTTGGCCACCCAGGCCAGCTCCAGCAAGGCCTACGTCGTGGGAGAGTCCGGCCTGACCACCGCGCTGCACGAGGCCGGTTGGATCCTCACCAATGATGACGCCGATTTCGTGGTCCTTGGTGAAACCCGCACCTACTCCTTTGAGGCAATTACCACCGCTATCAACCTCATCCGCAATGGCGCCCGCTTCATCGCCACCAACCCGGACGTTACGGGCCCTGCTCCCGAAGGTGTGCTCCCAGCAACTGGCGCGGTAGCAGCATTGATCACCGCCGCTACCAACCGGGAGCCCTACTACGTGGGAAAGCCCAACCCTGTCATGATGCGCTCGGCCCTCAATCACATCGGCGCACACTCTGAAAACACCATCATGATTGGTGATCGCATGGATACCGATGTCAAGGCGGGCCTAGAGGCCGGTATGCGCTCCATTTTGGTGCGCTCCGGCATTTCCGATGACCGCGAGATCTCCCGCTACCCGTATCGCCCCACCGCCGTGTTTAAGTCTGTTGCGGAAATTCCCGATAAGATCATGGATCCTTTCGCCGACGAGGAATCCTAAACGGCACCCCGCCGCGCGACCTAGCTCGTGCGGCTCGGCTCACATGGCCGCGCTCGAGCCGATTCGCTCGAGCGCTTTAGCTAAAACGCACGGTGGCGCTAAAACCATAGCGTTGCGCAAGATAGCACACCGAACTCTCGAGCGCGGCAAGCTCCGCCTCGGTTCCGGTGAGCACCTGATGGCAGCCAATGCCGATGCCGGAATCAATCTCCGGCCCCATGGCCTCACCTCGCACGAGTGCCTCCATAGAGATCTCATCGCGGTACCACCGAGTACACCACTGGGCGGTCAGCGGGTCATCGCCTGGGACGATGAACTCCGATTCGGTGCGAATGCACCGATCCATGGCGCGCTCTACTTCCGGGCGCAGCGCACGCGGCATCCCAGAAATTTTCAGCACACCAGTGACCACGACGGCCGCGCCGTTGCGGCTGGGCCACGTGTAGTTGGAGGCCGGTTGATCAACCGGCACTGTATTGACGCAAGTATTCATAGCCGATATCTCCCTCGACAAATCACCACTGCGAACCACACGCATGGCATGCGGCGCAGTGCAAGACGAGCTTCGTCTTCCCCAACGAACTGTCATTTGCGTCTGCACCCAATTTTCCTGCGTCACACCACCCTCTACAACCCTCAACTTTCACTTCAACCCCCAAGTTCTAAACCTCAACCCAAAGTCCAGACTGTGATTAAAGTGACTAAAGAAATTGAAGTTACAACAGTGAAATTTGAGAGATTTACCCCCTCAAACCATTCGCCCCGAAGCGACTTCCTGACAGAATCCGTTCACACGGCAGGTACCAGCAGAAACGCTTACCCAATAGCGCTCATCCCCTGAAACCTCGGCCGAAAACTGCCCCAATCCCGATAGAAGCGAAGCCCTCCAAAAAGCCCCGGGGCGTAAACCCACAGCGGGGGTAGCTAGCTGTCCCACCCCACCCCCACACCCAGCCTTATAGAAAACGCGCAAGCCGCAGCGGATAGTCGATATACATTTATTTGTAACTAAGAAACAGTTTGACACCGTCAACCCACGCTGCCTATACTGAGATAAATTCAAACAATCCGGTTTGAGTGCACCCCTACAGAAAGGTACAACCATGCCTGACATGCCTGAAACGTATTCTTCGTCCGATTTCGGCTTCGATCTTCTGAGCGCCTTTGACGGCTTCTTCACCCAAATCGCCATGATCCTAGAGAAGATCGTCGGCCAATCCCTGTTCTAAATAGAGCAGCTTTAAGCTCCCCACTCCACTGGAATGGGGAGCTTTTCCCGTTTTCCTATTAAGGAAAACTGCGAAGAAGCCTCTTATAGCGCCTGCCAGATCTTCGTATTGGTTTCATTCCACAGCGGCTTTGCCCAATCGCCAAAATCTCGGTCCGTTAATGCCACCATGGCGTAGTCGCCGGCCAGCCAGAGGTAGGTTCCGGACATGCCGAAGTGCCCAGTGGCATCGGCAGGCAGTGCTCCCATCCAATGGTCTTTCTCACCGCGGATCTCAAATCCAAGCCCCCAGGTGCAATCCTTAAAGCTCCCGTAACCAGGCACAATGCCGCGCAAACCAGCAAAGTGAACGCGGCGCATATCGGCCACGGTGCTGGGGTGCAAGAGCTGCGGGTCGTGGACCTCGGCAGCAAATGCAGCGAGATCCTCCACAGTGGAAACCAAGCCGTGCCCAGCCGAGCCCTCTAAGCGGGTGGAGGACATTCCAAGCGGCTCGCACACGCCTTCGCGCAGGTACTCTGCAAACTCGATGCCGGTGGCTTCTTCTACGATCTCTGCCGCCCATTCATATCCAGCAGAGGAATAGATGCGCCGCTCTCCCACTGGTTTTTGTTGTTCACGCGAATCGAACTTCACGCCCGAGGCGTGCGCGAGCAAATGCTCGAGGGTAGAACCTTCCGGACCGGCGGGCTGCTTCAAATCCACCGCACCTTCTTCCACTGCCATCATCACCGCGTACGCCGATACCAGCTTGGTAACTGAGGCAACCGGAAATTGGCACGATGTATCTCCTACCGTGTCTATCACCTCGCCGCTGTGGATCAACGCTCCAGCCACGGTATCTACGGGCCATTGACTTATCTGCTGCAACTCGCTCATGGCTTCCAGCCTACTGTGCTCTAGGCCTCAGAATAAGGTGTGCCGATCGGTGCGGAGGTAAACCCGTGGTTACTGATTAAGGAATTTCTGGTGTAATGCAGCCTGAGCGGTTGCAGGCCCTTTCTATCTAAGAAACCTTATGAATATGACTAGCAGAAACCACAGCACGCAATCAGAGATGTCTCATGTCAACCGCCGCAAATTCCTCCAAACCAGCGGCACCGTCGGCGCCGCCCTGGCGCTGACCACCACTGCCAGCACGGCCAACGCCAGCACTGCTCATGCACAAAGCAGCCTTTCCTCGCGCCCAGAACCACACATGGTAGAGCCCACGCTCGGTGAACGCCCCTTCCTGCACGGCGTAGCCTCGGGAGATCCCATTCCAGATTCCGTTGTTTTGTGGACACGCGTGACACCAGGTGCAGATGCGATGCCTGGCTCCGGTGCGGGCGCGCCTACCACCGTGGAATGGGAAATTGCGCGGGATGAGGAGTTTAGGGACATCGTCAAGCACGGCGAAGTCACCACCGATCCTGCACAGGATCACACCGTCCACGTGGATCCTCACGGCCTCGAACCAGAAAGCGTGTATTACTTCCGCTTTCATGCCCAAGATAAAATCTCCCCCGTAGGTCGCACCAAAACCGCACCGGCGGTTACGGCATCCCCAGAGGAGCTAACCTTTGGTGTGGCCAGCTGTGCCAACTGGGAGTCCGGTTTCTTTCAAGCCTATGGTGATATCGCAAAGCGCGGACGAGCCGGGCAACTAGATTATATGGTCTTTCTAGGAGACTATATTTACGAATACCCACAGCGCGAGTACGCCGGTTTCGGTCCAGTGCGCCTGCACCACCCAGCGCATGAGATTACGACGCTGGAAGATTATCGCACGCGCCTTGGCCGCTACCGCACCGATGAAAATCTCCAAGCGGCGCATGCTGCCCTGCCGTGGATCGCGGTCTGGGATGACCACGAAACCGCAGATAATTCTTGGAGGGACGGCGCCCATAACCACACGGAGGGGAAAGAAGGCGCGTGGATCGATCGCCGCAACGCCGCGATGCAGGCCTACTTTGAATGGATGCCGGTACGGGCAAGTAATCCTTCCAATGATGGCCATCTCTACCGGTGCTTGACCTTTGGGGATCTTGTGGAACTGACCATGATGGATCTGCGCACGTACCGCGATAAACAGATACTCTTTGGACCTGCCAGGATGGCCTCGGAGGGGCGAAGCATGCTCGGTTCGGAGCAGTACGACTGGCTGGTCAACAAGATCGATACCTCCGCCGCCGCGTGGAATATGCTGGGCAACTCCGTCATGTTCTCCCCCATGAACCTGGCTACCCTGCAGCGCGACGACAAGCTAGCACCCGTATCATCCTCACTGTCATCCAATATCACCGGCATTCCCGTCAATGGCGACCAATGGGATGGATACTCGGCAGAACGCCGGATGCTTATCGATGCCCTTGCGAAGCACGACTCCCACGCCCTCTTTGTTACCGGCGATATCCACTCCGAATGGGCGCATAATATCAGCAAGGATGGGCACATCTTCGGGGCCGAAATGGTGTGCTCATCTGTCTCCGCGCCCAATGTCAACGAACAGCTTCACTTACCCGAGGACAACGAGCTTTCCAAGTTGGCAGAGAGGTTCCTTTTGGAGGCAAACCCTCATACACGCCACGTAAACCTCGATCACCACGGATATAGCTACGTCACCATCCGCCCGGATTCTGCGGAAATGCACTGGCTGCGCGTTGAGGATCTCCTCAATCCCGCCGCACCAGTAAACGAAGCCGTCACGCTGACATGGCGCCCGGATCAGGGATTCAATTCTTAATTATTAGCGGGCAGTTGTTAACGCTCGCTGGGTGCACGTTCGATATAGAGAGTGAAAGATCCTCTCTGGGATATTTCACTCTCTATCACTCGCGCTCTCCCCCCTACCTGCCGCGGACTACGGGTTAGTCCGCGGCAGTTTCATAATCAATGTAGCCGCGCTCGCCACCGACGTAGAACGTGGCCTGATCTGGCTCATTAAGGGCCAGACCTTCTTCCCACCGGCGTACCAAGTCCGGGTTAGCAATGAGCTGTCGACCCACTACAACGGCATCCACGTGGTCCAATTCCAGCTCGCGCTCGGCATCTTCCTTAGTGGTGACAGTGCCGAAACCATCATTCATCAAGACCTTGGTTTCGCCATTGGCACGAGCCTTCTTTGCCAAGGCCGAGATGAGTTCGCCTTCAGGCTCGGCGTGCAGGAAGGATACATAAGCCAAGTTTAGCGGGGCGATAGCGTCCAAAAGGCCGCCGTAGGTGGCCAGCATATCCGCTTCGTCATCTTCAACAATGCCTTGTACAACGTGGGCTGGGGAGAAGCGCACGCCCACGCGATCAGCACCAATTTCATCAACGACAGCACGAATAACCATCTCTGGCAGGCGCCACCGGTTTTCTGGGCTGCCACCAAATTCATCGTCGCGCTGGTTGGCAGACGGTGCCATGAATTCGTGCAGCAGGTAGCCATTCGCATTGTGGATTTCTACACCATCAACGCCCGCGTCGACGGCCCGGCGTGCGGCAGCACGGAATTCTTCAACGATGCGCGGGAGCTCATCGGCTTCTAGGGCGCGCGGCACCGGTGCATCCATCTTGCCGGCAAAGCCGCGAACCTGGCCGTCCCAATCCAGGGCGCTCGGGGCCTCTGCCTGGGCGCCATCAATGAGATCCGGGTGGCTGGTACGGCCGCCGTGCATGATCTGCATGAACAGCACGCCGCCCTTGTCATGTACTTCGTCAGCTACCTCGCGCCAACCAGCGGCTTGCTCGTCATCGACGATGCCCGCCTGACCAGGGAACGCGCGGTTGGTCCATGCGGGGAAGGTTCCCTCGGTCACGACGAGACCGGCGCTAGCGCGCTGGGAATAGTACTTTTTGTGTAGCTCGCTGGGTACACCACTGTGACCTGCACGCTGACGAGTCAGCGGCGCCATGGTCACGCGGTTGTTCAACGTATAACGGCCAAGTTCCAAAGATGTAAATAATGATGTCATGTCTACTGAAACAGCCCGTGGTTTAAATTTGTTCCACCTTTCGCCGCATTTCCTATAAGTCTGCAGCTAGATACCGGTTTAAGTGCTAAAGTTTTCACCATTCACACCGTCGATTGCTACCAGTTTTTATGATGATGAAACGCCACACTTCCTTAATGCTTGCCGCCTTGTCCCTCACCATGCTCAGCGCCTGCGGTACCTCCGATGATTCCGATTCTGCCGATCCCGAACCTGCCTTTGTGCCCAGCGAGGCTTCCACGGCTCCTACGACCGTGACGGAAACCCTGGAGAATACTCCAGACTCCACCGAGGAAAAGGGCGATAAGGAAGGCGACGAGCATGGCGATGCCGGCTCGGATGATGACGCTCCCCCTGCTGGAAATCACACGCTTTACGCCGGGAAAATTGGCGGCGACTGCGGATATACCAACCAGGGAGACACCATCCACGCAGGCGAACATACATCCTGCGAATTTACCGGCCCCATTTTTGATGAAGCGCTCAAGCACACTTATACATTCCAGCAGCGCGATCCGAGAGCCAACGGCGCGTATAGCACCGAAATTTCCGTCGCCAGCCCTATCACCGGTAAGACCTATGACCTTCGCTGTTCAATTGGATCAGATCGCCGCGGACTCATCTGCGGGAAAGACGGAGACAATAGCTTAAGTGTCATATACCGAGCCGAGGAACTCGATCGCTTCTGGACGGACCGCCTCGAGGTAAGCGGCGGTCCTCAGTAGAATCTAGTGGGGTTCTGAAGGAATCGCGGTCTGTTGGCTATCCGCCGCCCCGCTATTTCCGTCTGCGCCGGAGTCTCCATCTCCAGTCCCTTGGCCATCACCAGAACCGCCGTTCGAGTCACCTGGGCCATCTTGATTGCTGCCGTGCCCGTCCCCCGAATTAGGAGTGGAATTGGGGTCCTGGCTGGGGTAGCTAGGAACGGTCGGCGTATTGGTGGTCGTCGGTGTTGAGCCAGCATCCGTTGGTTCGGTTGGGGTGCCGGTAGTAAGAGGGTCTTCCGTGGGCGCATTCCCTTCAGATTCCGTTGGTGCCTCTGAAGAAGATTGCGTATCTCGTTCCTTCCAATAGTCCGGCGATAACCAGCCAGCTTCCCCTTCCTCTGGATTGCTTGCCGCGAGGATGAGCAGGCCAACGACGAGGAGAGCCGCCACGAGGCCAGTGGTGGAGGCACGCACGCGTCCGCCGATGGTGGAGACCTTTTGGAATTGGGTATTGGTCTGGATGGTGCGCCAGATCTTTCTGCGAGATTTATCATCGTCGTCTGCGGCATCTGCGTCCGCTTCATCCGTGACTGCTTGTTCATCGACCTTGGTCTGAGCAAGCTCGACTTCCTCTGGAACCAGTTCCTCTTCTACCGTGGGGTCATCCACGGGCGTATTGGGGCGGGAGCCTTCCCCAGCATCCAAGGCGTCTTTGGCCGACTGCGCCACGGCATGCTTTGGGTCCGCCGGCTTCTTCTTTTTCTGTTCCTGCAGCTCATCAAAGTCGATGGCGGAACCGTAGTGGTCCCAGAATTCCGAGAGCAACGCCGAGCGGATAGCTCGCTCCACGGACCACTGGCGGGCGGGATTGACAGTCACCATGATGCGGTAGCCCACCTGCCACGGCTGACCAGCAACCTGCGGGCTGACCAATTGCGTGGCGGGAAGAACCGTGAGCTCGCCGGCGACATCGACAGAGATCTCTGGGGCTTCAATAGCGTGCTCCGAAATCTCTTTGACGCGGCTCGTAATCTCCGGCAGGGACTCGCCCTCATGCACTGGGACATTGATATTGACCACCGCGCGGGACCATTCCTTGGAATAGTTGGTCACCACGCCGGCGGAGCTATTGGGGATGGTCACCAACTCACCGCTAGGGGTGCGCACCTTCGTGGTGCGCAGGGTCAGCGTCACCACATCGCCTTCTACCCCAGGAATGCCGGCAAAGGAGACGTAGTCACCCACGCCGAATTGCTTTTCCGTGAGGATGAAAAATCCAGAAAGGAAATCCGAAATCACGGACTGGGCGCCAAAACCAACCGCGGCAGACACTATCGTCGCAGGCACCGCAGCGCCCAGCGCCGGAACGCCGAGATTAGTCAGCGCGGCCGCGACCAATAGGAAGTACGCAACCGCTTGGACGATGTAGACCAAGGCCCCGGTCAGCGCCAGCCGCGCCTTCGTGGATTCTTCTTGCTCATCCAAATTATGTTCAATAATCCGGATGGCTAGGCGCCCCATGCGGGGCAAAAGAATGCCGATAATCACGAATGCGATGAGCGGCAAGCCGTGGTCAACGATGAGGCCCCACAGCTCAAAAAAGAAGTACCTCAAGTTCATGGTTCTAGGATATGGCACCTAGCTGAAAAATTGATGCCAGTTTTCTGCCAGAAATCCAGACCCGGAATTTAGGGGGGCATCGGCAAGCAGCTGCTTAGAAACCTAGTCGCGCGATTGGTAGCGGTCCATCAGGCGATCAATCAGCTCATCAGTAAGCTTGTCATCTTCCAAAATCGTATCGAGCAGCCGCTGGGATTCCTCGCTGGAGGTCTGCTCCTCTTCCTCATAGGAATCGCCGCTAAAGTCCACGCCAAAGTCCATGTCCTCGGACTCCGCTGGCGCCGAGCTGAACTGATCGACGTCTGATTCGAAGGACTGCAAAAACTCGCTGGCCTCTTCCGCCGCATCCTGGCGGCGCTTGCCGGAACGCACTTCCTTTTCGATGCGCCGCTGCAGCGCCTCTTCCATCTGCCGGTGGCGCCAGGAGCGCACGCGGTGCGGCTCCAGCTTGCGCCCGACCGCGCGGCTCTTGTTCTCAGCCTTCTTCGCCAGCACCTTAACCTGCGCAGCCGTATCATTAATCGGCGCCCACTCCTGGTTCGCGGGCACGCGCCAACCGGCCCAAATACCCAGCAGCGCCAAGAAAATGGACACCAACGGTCCCACGATCATGCCGACGGCCAACATATCGAAGTGGTTGCCCACCAACACGATCACGGTGCAGGCGATGGCCGGAATCACCGTCGGCTGATTATCGCCAAAGACGGCGGGCTCGCGCCCCATGGCGATATCGCGAATCATGGAACCGCCTGTAGCGGTAAACACGCCCATCATGATGCACGGAATCGGCGGCAGACCATAGGTAATGGCCTTCACGGCGCCGGTGCCGGCCCACAGGCCAGAAACCACGGCATCACCATGCGCCTGGATATAATCCCAGGTCTTTCCCTTAAAGTAGACAAAGCGCGCAATCAACGCACCCGTAAACGCCAGGTACAGGTACTCCGGCTCACTCATCGCCGCCACGGTGCCGCGATTGATAAGCACATCGCGCACCATGCCCCCGCCCAGGGAAGAAAACATCGCGATGAAGAAAAACCCGATGATGTCGTATCCGCGCTTGCGCGCAATGGTGCCGCCGATAATTCCCATCAGCAATACACCGCTGACATCGGACCAGCGATAGAGGGACTCAATGAGCGGATCTACTTCTGCCATATGGTTATTAGACTTCACCCGCCCGTGCCTGCGCAATTAACACACCCACATGCGCAGCTAAGCACAGAAAAGGCGCCGGCACTGCTTGCCGATGCCTCCCTATCACCGTGGGGCCAGCGGGGCTCGAACCCGCGACCAACGGATTATGGGTCCGTAGCTCTAACCGACTGAGCTATAGTCCCGCGTATTCCCTTTCAACGCAACCTACGCCAGCACTCAGCCGGCGAGCTACGTACTGCAGCGAATCCGCTCCCAGCAACACTAATCGGAAAGCCCAGAAAACGGCAATTTGATCAAAACCTGCAGCCGACGGGTTTTCAAGGCCCAATGCTTATCGTTAGCAAAACACCACCATAAAGAGTATCCAGTTTTCGGGGTCGAAGCATTCAGAACCTTGCGACCCAACAATCATTGACAGCTACTACAGCCACGACTGACCACATACTGCCACTAAAGAAAAATAAAGCGTCCTATTCAATTAGGCCACTATACATAGCACGACGGTTGCTAAGCCCGCATACCAAGCCCCTCCGCGACTTTTTAGGTAATGAATTCGAAAACTGCAGCTTTTATGGATTGCCTGATAGTGGATGCGCGCTTTTCACCGATGCCTTTTGCTTTTTTAAGTTGATGCTCGTCAGCGTCGTAGGCAGACCTTACGGTAGCAATTCCAATACTTTGAAGAGCTTTCTTCTGAAAATCCGTCAACGGAAGCTTTTGGACAGGTTCTTTCATGAATTGCTCAATGTCATGCCGATCAACCTGTTCAGCGTCCAAAGAGAGCTCAGGCAAGTCGCTTAGAGATTTTGAGTTTGGATGCACCTCCCTAAACCGCTTGACTGGAACTTCCCCCATAGACATTGCATCAGCAAACTTGAGACGATCATCGTTACGAGATAGTCCCTCGAGCAACAGAGAACAATTGACCAAGTATCTGTTACCCGGCGACTGTCGAGTCTGATAGTTGATGTCATGCAAAATGAGCAAGTTGCTGTAACAAAGCATATCTACTGCAAACTTCAATGCCGCGGGAACCTTATTCGAAATGAACAAGTACGCGCGAAACTCGTTTGCACCTCTGTGGGAGGCATTTTGATTCCTCACTCCGAACCACTTCAACAGGTCTTCTTGGAGGAACTGCCGGCTCCAATTCACTAGCTCTTCTCTACCACTGAACTTGTCGCCCAAAGCAGTATGATTTGAAAGCATCCGGACATTGTCTTGGGACAACACGGAGTGAGGATTTCCGCTCTCTGAGGCTAGCCTCAATAACGAGCGTGGGTTACCCGACGCCGCGATAGCAAGTAGAGGAACGTAATCGGCACCACTCCGCTTTTCCCACCGCTTCAGATAATCGGGAGCTTGATCCTGAAGCAATCGTCGACACCACTCAACGTATTCGGGCGAAGAAATATCTTT
This sequence comes from Corynebacterium sp. MSK310, assembly GCF_030227355.1. Taxonomy (NCBI): domain Bacteria; kingdom Bacillati; phylum Actinomycetota; class Actinomycetes; order Mycobacteriales; family Corynebacteriaceae; genus Corynebacterium; species Corynebacterium sp. MSK310. The sequence goes on along the minus strand of NZ_JASPFZ010000011.1, from coordinate 16,607 downwards.
AGCTAAGTCAATCACTTCAGCGTCTTGAAAAGGCTCAAACTGAGAACCAAAATTAGTGACGCCAGGATACACTGCTGCGTTAATAGTCAAATTTGAAGAACGGAGTGATCTCATTATCGTGAAAAATATAGCTTGACGCTCGGGCGAGAACACGTGCACTGCTTCGTCGATGAACAGGACAAATTCGTGGACCATCCCTTGATCTGTAATGTCTTCAATGAAGTACATGAGGTCCTCAGCCGAACCTGTCCCACTAAAGGCTAGAGACTCTCGAATCAGACCTGCACGTTTCGCACTCCGGTACACTTTCTTAGCAATTTTGTTAATCACCCAAGTCTTGAAATCATGCGCCGAAGTCTCTGGATCAAGGTCAATCGCAGCTGATGCAAAATTCAGGCTCACCGGCATTCGCACCCTGCCTGATTGACCTTTCCCCAAACCATCGAGTAGCTTCCGCTCCGCTACTTTCATCAAGAAAGACTTCCCCGTTCCTCGAGCACCGCGGAGAAGGACAGGCTCTCTTCCCTTCAATTTTTCGATAATTTGAAGTTCCTCAGCCGCCCCCTGATAGAAATCAAGAATTTCAGAGTCAGCAATATCTTCGGTGCGCAAGCAGAGCTCACGATTAGCAGTTTTAGTCATCAAACTCAGTCCCTCTCAGCAAATCTAATAGATGTTTGTCAGATAAATTCTCATTTACAAACGTTTGAAATAAGTTTTTCCGACAATCACCCATATATTGTTCGAAATTCTCAAGCAACAGCGAGTAGGCAAGAAAGCTACATATTCTCTTCCAAATCCCAAACCACTTCGCAACGGGATCTTTCCTCAGATGCTCACCCTCCACTGCACGAATGTTTACATGTACAAAATCAGAAGTGAACCCATAATCACCCTTGACGGATTCTTCTAGCCGCGCGGCCAACCCCATCAAAGCCTCCTTCAAGTAAGGATGTTCGAGTGCCAGCTTCGACAGACCAACAAATTCGCGACTAAACACACCCTTATCTCTATCCTTCGCTCGGCCCGTGGGAATCGAATGCGAACGGTACTTCCACATACGACCGATGGAAGGATGAAGCCCAAAGTACGCAAAACCCAAAACCTGCTCTAACACAGTCCGCAGATGCGCAAACGAAGCGCGCTCGCTGTTGGCCACCAATAACAACAACCCCGGCTGCGCTGTCTGAATAATGTCTTGAAGGATTAGATTTTGTATTTCGTCTTTGACGGAAATGCCAGATAGTAATTCCAGATCATCGAGAAACTGGGCGATTTCCTGACTATATTGTTCCCTAAATCTCCCCGAATTTTTTACATCCGCAAGAAAAGAATCGATTAGCGAGTCGTAATTCGAAGGTAACGTAGAACTCATTTTTCCCTTAGGTCACACAGTGCGTTTACATTAGACGTACGATATAGGTTCCGTGTAGCATTGGTCCCGACCCCCGGAAAGTGGACGCATCGGGGGCTAGCTATGCTGCTTTGGTCAGTATAGCCGAAGTCTCGGTTTCAAAGACATCAGGAGCTACAAGATTGCACCAGGAGTGCCGCCTGCGCGTGTTGTAGCGCATGCACCACCGGAAGACGGGCCCGACCCCCGAAAAGTGGACACATCGGGGGTCGGGCCCTGATTCGTTAGTCAGCCGACTAAACAACGGCTACCGAATCCGAATCGGAGACTTTGATATGCGCAAAGCTACCGCCCCGGAAGACCCCGACGCCTAAGCACACCCACTCGGTCCGGGCCCAAGCTAAAAATCGCTTCGCCTGGGCAAGTACCAACTACCCGGAACACCCCAGTACCGCGTTCCTGAAACACCGGTACCAACAAACCGCATCCGACAACGAGGAACGATTGAGCTTTAACACATCGCACATCCCTGTGAGCCGAGTACTCGGTTCGGTGGTCATAGACAAGCTGAAAGCGGATCACCAGCGTGTCTCTTCGGCAAAATATTTCGCGGCCTTGCGCAGAATATCGCGTTCTTCGCGTAACTTTGCATTTTCTTTTGTCTCACTGGCGGATTCGCTCGGAATCAGTCGTCGCCTGGGCCTTGTCGCGCATAGTCTTCGTGCGAGCACGCTATCCGGTGCCGTAGTGCTTAAGCCAGGAATAAAGTGAGGAACGATTAACTCCAAGCTTTGTAGAAGCCGCGTGAAGTGAGTTTTTGTAGAGGGCCACAGCATCACGTTTGAACTGTTCGGAGTACCTGGACATGGTGGTAGATTACCTTTCTTCCCAACCCAACCGGGCTGGATATCAGGTGTCCACCAAACGGGGTCAGCCCTGTCTCGTACTCTAGGGCATGCTAATGCTTTGACGACGCTGAATCATTATGTGACGTGGTTTCCCTCTGGTTTGGAGGCGGTGGCGTCGCGGTTGGATGCGGGAATTAGTGAAACATCTGGAGGGCAGGAGGCTATGTCCTCTGCCCCAAATCTGCCCCAAAGTGGGGCTACTGGGTGGCATCCTGGCGACTGTAATCAATTGAAAATCGAGGATGACCAGTAGGTTTAGTTGGTGGGGCCACCGGGGCTCGAACCCGGGACCAACGGATTATGAGTCCGTAGCTCTAACCGACTGAGCTATAGCCCCACGCGGATCCCGTGTCCCAAAGGACAATGATCCGCTCCCAAAAGAGTAGCCAATGGCGCGGAAAAGACCAATTTTCACGCCCTTCCCCGTCTCTACCCCTCCCCACTCCCTTAGAGTAACTTTATTCTATGCGAAAATTACTTTCTTCTATCGTGCTAACGTCCGCCCTAATAGTCACTGCCTGTTCCGATTCCAACGACAACTCTAAATCCCCCAAATCAGAGCAGCAGACCGAATCTGCCGGAAATAATTCGCAATCCGTGGTCGGCACTTGGAAGCAAGAAGACAGCACCTCCGACGATGGCTGGATGGAAGCCAGCATCACTAATGACGTCATTACCGTCGAGTGGACATTCGACAATGGCGAAAACCGCTCGATTTATTGGATCGGCCCCTTCGACGCAGCGGCCGCCGCGGGTGGTGAAACAGTCACCTCGAAACGGGATATTGTTGCTACTAGTGCGATGCTGATGGCCGCCTCCGCCGATGAAAAAGAATTCACGGTGGACGGTGGTACTTTGACTTTCGACGTAGCTATTCAAGATGTCACTCACACCGCGAAGTTGAAAAAGATTAGTGATGAACCCACCACGGTCAATTCTTTAAAGAGCACCGATTCTGAGCGCAGTTTCAAGGACAACGTCCTTGAGGTACCGGCCGCAACCATTAAGATTACGGATCACCGGGTAATCCCCGTTGGCGATCCAGGCAATGAAGATGGCACTAAACCGCTCATTGCGTTTTATTACGACATCACCAATAAAACCGATGAAAAGCTAACAACAATCGACTTCTTTATGTATTTCACCGCTGTCCAAGACAACAGCGCCGACACCGTAAATGAACTCGAGGTGGCCCCGTTGTACGACCCAGAGCTCTCCGATTCACAACTCGAGCAGATCAAAAAGGGCGGCACCATCTCCGGCGTAGCTGCCTATGAGCTAGACGATGACTCTACTCCAGTGGAGTTGGTAGCTAAATACAACTTTGGGCAGAACGAAATTGGCCGCCAGACGTTCACGCTGGACGGTTCCTCTGACTAGAAGTAGTAACACCCTTGTGCCTTTCATCCCCGCTCTCTAAGCTTTGGAGTGACTTTATTTCATAAGAGCTAAGTGTGTGACGGGAGAAACACATGGCCACAGTGGATTCCTTGCTGGTGCCGGGCGCAGTGGATCTGCGCTGCACCGCGAGCGACTGGCGCGAGGCAATACGGCAGGCTGGCGCGCTTTTGGAACACGCCGGCACGGTGTCCGCAGACTATACGGACGCCATGATCCGCTCTGTAGAAGACAACGGACCATATATTGTGGTCGCGCCGGGGTTCGCATTCGCCCATGCACGCCCGTCTCAGGCAGTGAAAGAAACCTCCCTGTCGTGGGTTAAGCTTTCAACCCCAGTGAAGTTCCACCATGAGTCTAACGATCCGGTGGACCTAGTCGTAGCGTGTGCGGCCAAAGACAAATCCGAGCACATAGAAGCGATGAAGCACTTGGCACGGCTTTTGGCTACCAAGCGGGAAGAACTCGACCGCGCTGAGACCGAAGAGCAACTACGGCAGGTAATCACCGGCACCACGGAGAAGAAAACCACAGCGGCCACGTCCCCGGCGCGCCCGACATCACAAAAGCCAGCAGAACCGGCTAAAGATTCCGTAGCCTCCAAGGGAAAGATACTCACGGTATGCGGAAACGGCCTAGGCACTTCCCTTTTCCTCAAAAACACGCTGGAACAATTACTGGATAAGTGGGGCTGGGGTCCCTACCTAACCGTGGAAGCCACAGACACCATCTCTGCCAAAGGTCGCGCGAGCGAGGCGGACTTTTTGCTCACCTCAGGTGAAATTGCGGCCACGCTTGGTGATGTCGGCGTTCCCGTTTATGTCATCCAGGATTTCACCTCCATTTCAGAAATCGATGGGGCTCTGCGCGAGCTCTATGACATTTAAGGAATAGCCTGATGGATTTTCTTCTCGCCCTAGCAAACTTTCTCGTCAATGAGATCCTGTCCGTTCCCGCCTTCCTCATCGGCATTATCACCGCTGTCGGCCTAGCTGCCATGGGGCGCGGCGCGGGCAAAACCATCGGCGGTGCCATCAAAGCCACGCTGGGTTTCCTGCTCATCGGCGCTGGCGCTGGCCTCGTTTCCGATTCACTAGAACCACTCGGCGCCATGATTACTGGCGCGACGGGCGCGCAAGGGGTGGTGCCGACTAATGAGGCGATCGTCGGCATCGCCCAAGATCAATTCGGCAGTCAAGTCGCGTGGATTATGATCTTAGGCTTCGTGGTTTCCCTTGTTCTTGCCCGCTTCACCCCGCTTAGCTACGTCTTTCTTACCGGCCACCATGTTCTTTTCATGGCCACCTTGCTCACAATGGTGCTCGTCGCAACGGGGTATCCTTCGTGGGTCATCGTTGCCTTTGGCGCGGGACTGCTTGGCATTTTGATGGTGTCTTTGCCCGCTATAGCCCACCCCTTTACCCGCCGCATTACCGGCGACGATTCCGTGGCCATTGGGCACTTTGGCACGGCGGGGTATCTGGTTTCAGGCGGCGTCGGCAAGCTTGTAGGCGGTAAAGGCGAGAAAATGTCGCCTTCGTCTGAGGATCTCAAACTCCCGGAGGGCTTGCGCTTCCTGCGCGATTCGATGGTGGCGACGGCCCTTTCTATGGCGCTGATGTACCTCGTGCTCGCCGTATTATTTATTGCACGTGCAGGCTCCGATGAGGCTTTCACGGCCTTCCCGGATGGCGCTACCGATGTAGACAATTACCTCATGCAATCCATTACGCAGGGCCTACAGTTTGGCGTGGCCGTTGCTGTCATTCTTTTCGGTGTCCGCACCATTTTGGGTGAGCTTGTCCCCGCCTTCCAAGGTATCGCGGCAAAGATAGTTCCCGGCGCAATCCCAGCGCTCGATGCCCCGATTGTCTTCCCTTACGCTCAAAATGCCGTGCTCATTGGGTTCATTTTCTCCTTCACCGGCGGGCTCGTCGGCTTGGCTGTGCTATCGCTATGGCTCAACCCGGCTTTTGGTGTCGCCCTCATTTTGCCGGGCCTCGTGCCACACTTTTTCACTGGTGGCGCGGCCGGCGTGTACGGCAATGCCACCGGCGGGCGCCGCGGCGCGGCTTTGGGTTCTTTTGCCAATGGCTTGCTCATTACTTTCCTGCCCGCCTTCCTGCTTAGCGTGCTCGGTTCCTTCGGAGATGCCAACACCACCTTTGGCGATGCCGACTTTGGCTGGTTGGGTCTTTTGCTCGGCTGGTCTATCCAGGCTGGCGGTGTATGGAGCGGCATTCTCATCGCAGTGATTGGCCTGGCCATCCTCGCGGTGGGTTGGATGTGCCAGCGCAAGCTTGTCGATACCCACTGGGATCCCGCACCCAATCGACCTTCTCCGGCAAAGACGGCCGACGTAGTCGGTGCCACTGCGCCCACCACTGGCGGTACCGCCGAGAGTGCTGGGAAATCCAGCCAATCGAAGCGCTACTCCAAGGTACTTCCGCCCGAAGGAGCGCCCACTCCCCCGGCGCGGGTTGAGTAGGCCTGCGCCGCACACTTGAGCCGTACCACCTTTCCTAGCGCGTCCTTTCACTTCTTAGGTCGCTGAACTCGAAAAACACCGTTAGCAATTCTGAGTACAATCGGCGACTGTACTCACAGCTAGTACGAAAATGACTTTAAAAAAGGAGTAACCATGGACGCGCTTTACACCACTGAAGCACTCGCTACCGGAGCAGGCCGCGACGGCCGCGCCGTAGTGCAAAATTCTGACCTTGACTTCAATATGTCCACCCCAAAGAAAATGGGTGGAGATGGCAACGGCACCAACCCGGAGCAGCTCTTCGCCGCTGGTTATGCCGCGTGCTTCCACTCTGCCCTGCAGGCGGTAGCTCGCAGCGAGAAGACTGAGTTGGGCGATTCCTCCGTGGGCGCCCGCGTGTCCATTGGCAAGGAGGGCGAAGGCTTCAAGCTCGCCGTTGAGCTCGAGGTCATCATCCCCGCCCAGGAACACGACAAGGCACAAGAGCTTGCCGATGCCGCCCACCAGGTCTGCCCCTACTCCAACGCCACCCGCGGCAATATTGACGTCAACGTCACCGTCGCGCAGGACTAAGCAAGACTAGTACAGTCTCTTAGTCCTCGGCCCGCAAGGGCCACCATGCGCGGGTGGATCCACTGATTCGAATAAGTGAGTCAAACTACGCTGCATGTGTCCGGCGTAGCTGGCAAAATCGAATCATGTCTGTTGAAGCTCGCGCCCTTTCACTGCGGCGGTTATTACATGATTCCGCGGCAGTGCGGCTGCTGGCGGCCGATAATGCCCCGGTGATTCTGGCACTTATTGCTGAGTATTTTCCCCGCGGCACTCGGGCGCGGCCGGCGGCAGAAGTATATGAGCTGATGGTCACCGATTTCGAGGTGCTCGCCAGTGAATTCTCAATGCCGCGCACACCGCAAAGCTATTGCAATGATTGGGTAAAAGCTGGTTGGCTAGTCCGCAAATCTGGCAGGAGCTCACGCGGGGAAACCTTGGAGCCAAGCGAGGAAGCGCTGTCCGCGCTCGAGGCCGTTGAGCGTTGGAAAACGCCGGTTACTACGGTCACGGCATCGCGCGTGGAATCTATCGGCTCGGCGCTACAACGCTTGGCGCGGGATACAAATGAGGATATTTCGAGCCGCGTCGCCAGCTTAGAGGCGGAGCGAGACCGCATTGACCGCGAAATTGAAAAGGCACATTTAGGGCAGTTTGAAAGGCTGACTGCCGCAGAGACGCAGGAGCGCGTCCAAGACGTGCTGAACATGGCCATGGCGGTGCCAAGCGATTTCGCCAGGGTGCGCCATGAGCTTGAAGCCCTCAATCACCGGTTGCGTCGCCAGCTTTTGGATCCAGAAGGTTACCGCGGCGAAGTGCTCGAGGAAATCTTCAGCGGTGTAGACCACATCGCGGAATCGGACGCGGGGCGCAGCTTCCGCGGATTCTATTCCTACCTCATGGATAGAGAACGCAGTGCGTGGCTGGATCAGTGGATTAAGCAAGTTTTAGAAAGCGAGGTCGGCCAAGAGCTAGCGCCAGAAAACCGTCGTCATCTGCGGAATCTCTTCCGCGATATGGAAGAAACGAGCTTCGAGGTCAATCAAACGATGACTGGCCTGGCACGCAGCTTGCGCAACTATGTCTCTTCGGAACAATTTGCAGAAGACCGGCGCATGATTGAGCTACTGCGTGAGGCGCGAGGCATGGCCATTGATGCAGCGCAGGCATCGGAGCTGAAAGCCTTTCACCGCATGGAAACGCCCTTGCAGCGCATCGGTATGTCCATTCACTCCGTCTCGCGCATCCAACTAGCCAACCCAGGACGCGAGGTCGTGGAAGAAGCACCGGAAGCCTTCCAGCCAGGCCAGGAGAACGCGGAGGCGTTGTACGAGTTAGTGCGCGAGTCAGAGATTGACTTTGAGGAACTGCATGCGGCGATTCGCGGGGCCGTCGGCAAGGCGGGTCCGTGCACGATTGGCCAAGTATTGCAGGCGTACCCGCCCACGCAGGGCCTGGCCAGCGTCGTGGGATTGGTACACATTGCGGACCAGCACCCATTACCGGCGCTGTATGATGCGCACGAGAAGGTCACCTGGACCGAAGAAGATGGGACCATTCGCGCGGCGTATATCCCTACTATGTATTTCGATAGCACCACCGTTGAGGAGTTGTAGTGAGCGCTACTGATAATCACCGCGTCGATTCGGCGCATGAGCCCCCGCTGTGGGAAAGCGATAAAGGATCGCTGACCTATAACTCGCGCCGCGCGTTGGTGCAGCTGTTGAAGGGGCCGCTCGTGCGTGCGCACAAGGAACCTGTCTTATGGTCCGCCATCATCTCGGACGAAGACAACCTGCGCGCCCGCCTGCATGAGGTATTCCTCGAGCTGGTCGTCGATGAAGCAGAAGGGTTTGCGTTTACCCGGATGGTAGAAGAGGAAACGCTGCCCATTCCGCAGGTGCTGCGCACGGATAAGCTCAAGCACATCGATACCGCCATCCTGCTGAACCTGCGCCAGGAACTTGGTTTAGCGCTGCCCGGTGAACGCGTGATTGTGGATGTAGAAGACCTCCGGGAGGGAATTGGTTACGTCCGCGCGGTTGATAACCGCGATGAAGCCGGGTTCAATAACCGCTTCAATGCGGCGATTAAACGCATCCGCAATGAATACTCTCTGCTCAGCGCCACCGAGACAGAGGGGCGCTACGAGGTTTCACCCGTCTTGCGCCAGCTTTTCGATGCCGCCACGGTCACCGCCATCCGGGATGAATACGCCCGCCTCGCAGAAGCCGAGAGCGACCAGGAGGAGGCTTCCGATGACTAACCTGTATCCAGGCCAATTCCGCATCAGCCGTATCCAGCTCATTAACTGGGGTACTTTTCACGGCTATTTTTCCATCCCGGTAGCCCGCAAGGGCTTCCTCATCACCGGCGGATCCGGTTCGGGCAAGTCCACGCTGCTTGATGCGATGTCGGCAGTATTGGTGCCGCAGAAGGACCTCAAGTTCAACGCGGCATCGCAGCAGGACCTCGGTCGGCATAATGGGCGCAACCTCGTCTCCTATATTCGCGGGGCGTGGCGGCAGCAAGAAAATGCGCACACGGGTGAAATCGCCCCGGAGTATTTGCGTGAGGGCGCAACAAACTCGGTGGTGGCGTTGACCTACGATAATGGGTCTGGCACGCAGCACACCCTCATCGCCATCTTCCGCCTCAACGGCGGTGAAAATTCGGTGAGCCAGATTAAAAGGCTCTATGGGGTGGTGCAGGGAGATGAGGACATCGATAAGCTCAGCCCCCTACTCACCCGCAGCCTGGATACCCGCAAGATTAAGGCCATGTACAAGGGGCCTGGAGCGTCATTTACCTCGACGTACACCACGTTTGCGGATCGCTTCCGCAAACGCCTGGGCATCAAGAGCGAACAGGGGCAGGTCCTGCTGCACCGCACGCAATCCGCCAAGTCTCTATCCAGCCTGGACCAGCTCTTCCGGGACTATATGCTGGATACGCCGTCTACCTTTGAGCGGGCGGAGGAGTCGGTGGAGCAATTCGAAGATTTGCGCCAGGCATACCTGCGGGTAGAGGACGTCAAGGCCCAGATTGAGACGCTGGCACCCCTGCCCCAATTGCACTCCCAACGCACCACCGCAGAGGCTGATAAGCACAAGGCCGAGGCGATGAATGAGGCGCTGCCGGCGGTGCGCGCCCGCTTGGTGGCAGAAGAACTGGACTATCGCATCCGCGTGCTGACCGCCCAGCAGGCAGAGGCGCACTCTGCGGCCGAGGCGCTCGAAGCGGAGGTCACGCACCTTGACGATGCCGAGCGCCGCGCCGCCGTAGCCGTCTCCCAACTCAGTGCCGGCGAGCTGGCCGCCCTAGAAGCCAAAATTGAAACCGCGGAGAAGGAAATTGAGCACCGCTCCAAGGAGTTCCACCACCTTGCCGCTGCCGCCGACCAGTGGACCGATCACTTTGAGCTCAGCCCGCACGGCTTCGCCGAGCTGCAAGCAAATGCCCGCCTGCGCATCGCGGACTTCGAGGCTGACTCGGCCCAGCTTACTGAGCAGCAGCAAGAAGCCGGCGTGGCCTCCCGCGATGCCGCGACAGCATCCGCGTCCTTAGAAAGTGAGCTGCACTCATTTAGCTCGCGGCACACCAATATTGATAAGGCCCTCGTAGAGCTGCGCACCCAACTCGCGCAAGATACTGGCTACGCCGAATCGGAGCTTCCCTTCGCTGGCGAGCTACTGGATATTGCCCCGCAACAGGCGGAGTGGGAACCGGTGATCCAAAAATTGTTACACGGATTCGCCGCCACCCTGCTCGTTCCGGAAACCGCGCGGGAAGCCATTAACCAGTGGGTCAATTCGCGCAACGTGGGTACCCGGCTCGAGTACCGCACTATCCCCGAGTTTGCTCCTGCGCCTGCGCCTGCGCGCAGCCCGCAACAGCTCATCCACAAATTGGAGTTTCAAGATCACCCCATGGCGCAGTGGGTGCGCCACCATATTTCGAGCCGATTTAACTACGAATGCGTCAACTCGGTGGCGGCGCTCGAACAGGTAACCAAGACCCCAGCCGTCACGCGCGATGGCTTGGAAAGCCGGCCCAAGGATAAGGATGGCTCGACGCGATTTATCAAGGATGATCGCACGCGCTTTAAAAGCACGCGGTGGTACCGAGTAGGTTCCACCAATACCGCCAAGATTGAGCTCCTGCGTTCCCAATTGGCGGAAGCGAAAGCCACTGCTCGTGCCATGGCCAAACAGGTCCACGAGCTCAACCGGAAGATGGATATCCTGCGCACGCAACGCGATAAAGCGCAGCGGGTACTGGAGACTAAGTTCCAAGATATTGATACCGCTTCTGCTGAGGCGCGCAAACGCGATTTGCAAGAACAGTATGATTCTTTGGCTTCCTCTCCGGAGGCGCAGGCCTTAGCCACGGCACACGAGCAGGCAAAGGAAAAGCTCACCGCCGCCCGCGCTCAACTGAACGAAGCACAAAAACACCTCGGCAACGTGGAGGGCGAGCTGAACCGCTCCACTCAGCGGCGCCAGAGCATCGGCGAGGTGCCCAGGGTGGAGGATCAGGGCATCGCCAAGGCGGTCGAAGAGGCCCTGCACAAGGGCAGAAGAAAACTCACCATCGATGACATCGATGCCCGGCGCGATGAGGTGCAGGCTAACCTGCAAGAAACCGCGCGTAGGGCCGTGCGCCGCATCGAGGAGACGAATGCCAAGATTGTCTCTGTCCTCCACAAATACCTATCGCAGTGGCCGGCGGAAGCGGCGGATTTGGAACCGCAGGCCAGCTTCGCCGGCGAGGGTATGGAAAAGTTGAAATTCCTGCGCGCGGACCGCTTGGCGGATTTTCGCGCTCAGTTCTTGGAGCTGCTCAATGGCACGACGGTGCAAAACCTATCGCACCTCGCCTCTTCGCTTCGCCATGCCCGTAGCGATATCGAACAGCGCATGGAGTTTATTAATAAGTCACTGGAGCGCACGCCCTTCAATGGGGACCGCACCCTGCGCATTGATGTGAAGGATGCCAGGGGCCAGGTCGTGCAAGATTTCCAGCGGGATCTCGATGCCGCAACGTCCCATAGTTTGGCGGAGATTAGCGCCGATGAGCCCGAAGCTGCGGTAGCGCGCTACCACGCCCTGGACAAGATTCTCAGCCGCTTGGGCTCGTCTGAGCCAGAGGATATTCGGTGGCGCAACCTGGTCCTCGATACCCGCAAGCATGTCAGCTTCATCGGCCGCGAGTGCTATCCCAATGGCACGACCGCCAATACTTATCAGGATTCCGCCTCTCTTTCCGGCGGCCAGGCCCAAAAGCTGGTGTTCTTCTGCTTGGCTGCGGCGCTGCGCTTCCGCCTGGCGGAGCCGGATCAGGACGTTCCCACCTACGGTTCCATCATTTTGGATGAGGCCTTTGATCGCGCCGACCCGGCCTTTACGCGCACCGCCATGTCCGTGTTTGCGTCCTTTGGTTTCCACATGATTTTGGCAACGCCATTCAAACTCATCCAGACGCTATCGCCGTACGTGGATGGCACCATCGTGGTCAATTACGACGAGCCCATTATCCAGGGACGCCCGCAGGCGCGTACGGGCTATTCGCTTATCGATGCCACCTCCTACCCCCAGGAATCCCCGGAGTCCCCCAATGCGGATGCCTAGTGACCTGCACACACATGCGGAAAAATACCTGCGCAACCACTTTGCGGAGGCTTTGTCGACTCCCGATTCGCTGAGCATCGACTGGCCGCTGCACCCGCCTACGGCCGCCACCGCCGCGCGCGATGTCCCCGCCACCCAGGAGTTCATCCGCGCCTGGCAGCACTGGCCGCACCAAGAAGAGATCCACTACGAACAGCGCAATTGGTCCCGCACGGGCCTAGGCACCAATTCCGTTCCCACCCGCGCGGTCCTTACCGGTGCTCCCCGCATCGCCGCGGCCGCAGGCCTCAGCGCCGAATACTCCCGCGCGCTACAGCGCGCACACGACATCGCCGGGATCTTCCCCGACTCCCCTGCATTCGCCGACGCCGTGTACCGCACCTATGCCCAGTGGAAAGACCTTGACACATACGATCTGCGCTGCTTGGCACCATGCTTGACCTGGCTGCGCGCCCACCCGGACTCCGGCGAGTGGGAGCGCGCCGTTCCGGTCGAAGCTGTGGATGGCAAGTGGATAGGCACCCACCGCCGCCTGCTGCTCGCCCTGCTTTCGCCCTTCGGCATCACGGATTTGGGACTGCGCCGCACCGACGCCCGCCTGCGTCTGCGCTACCTCAACCACGCCCCGGCGCTGTCCGATGTCGAGGTTCCCCTTTCCCAGGCTGGACCACTCTTTCCCACCGCGCCCCCGCGCGTTCTCATCGTAGAAAACAAGCAGACCTTCCTAGCCCTGCCCCTGCTTTCCGATGCCGCCCCACCCACCATCGCCATCCTCGGCGCCGGCAATGCCGCCCGCCAACTTCACGCCCTTGCCTGGCTCCACGATGCCGAAATCACCTACTGGGGCGACCTTGACGCCGCCGGCTTCAGCATCCTCAACGGCGTGCGCGCCCACTTTCCCCACACGAAGTCTCTCCTTATGGATACCACCACCGTCACCGCGTTCCGCCACCTCGCGGTCCCCGATCCTGGTGATGGCTCCGCCATGCTTAGCCACCTCACCACCGAAGAGCAGCGCGCCTATCGCCTCCTCTTCACCGACGGCAAGCTACGCATTGAACAAGAACGGATTCCATTCGCGCATGCCACTGACGCGATTCAATCTACGTTTCAACGCTAGGTTCTAGGTTGGGCAATCTCATCAGAGGACGCAACCCATTGCGAACCCAGTTTCGGGATCTCGCTCCTATCGTCCGTTCTAGAAACTCTAGAGATCTCGCTCTCTAACTAGATCCTCGACCTACAATATTTGAGGGTCCCCGCCAACCAGGCAGGAACCCTCAAACCGCGTGTGACCACGCCTTTGCTAGTAGCAACAAGCCGTCTTCTCCGAAGCGGACTATCACCTCTGATAGTTGCTACCGTATTCTTCTTTCTCCGCAGCAGCAAGACGTACGCGAGTAAAATTACCTGTTGAGCCCCTCGGCTAGTAAAACCTTGCGGCGGCGTCTCTATCTCTCATTGCATCGCGGTCCACTCGATGTCCTCGAAGCCCCAGTCGGTGAAGTGGCAGGTGATGGTCTCGGTGGCATCGATAAGCGCGTGCTCCATTGTCTCTTCATCGTCACCAGTAACGGAGAGCTCGAGTATCACTGAAGTATCTTCTTCGTCCAATAGCTCCACATCCAACGGGCCACCATCACCGAGGCCCGACTCAAAGCGCGCAACCCAATTATCGCCGCCAAAGAAACCGGAATCATTTAAGGCGTACTTTTCTTCCAAGTCCCATATGGCTTCAATAATGTCCCAGTTGCCGGTAATCGCAGCGGATAGCTCGGCGTCACGCCCGTACAGCACCAGCTCGCGGAGCCACGAATAATCAATGATGAAGCTGCTCATAATGCCTGCCATTGTATGCGACGAGAACCCCATTCCTTAGACGCACTCACTGTGAGTTTTGCTTATAAACTCAGCTGTTTAAGTTCGGTACAGAGAGCATCGATTTGCGCCCGCGTATGGGTTGCCATGAGGGTAACACGGAGAATCGCAGCGCCTCGTGCAACAGTAGGCCATCGGATTGCAGGGACGATAAATCCGTGCCCCAGCAGTGCGGCGCTAGCGTCCATCGCGGCGGCCTCATCGCCCACGTGCACAGGGATAATCGGCCCTTGCTTTGGCGTAGTACCGCGTGTGTTGTGCCAATAAGCAATATTCTCCTGCAGTTGGCTAACCAGGCTGGGATCAGACTCAATGAGTTTTAGCGCCGCAAGCACAGCGGCAGAGGTGGCTGGCGTGGGCGAGGTCGAAAACACGAAGGACCGGGCTTGTTGCCGCAAGAGCTGCGCCACCGGCTTACTCGTTGCAACGAGCCCGCCTTCAGCACCAAGCGCCTTGCTAGCGGTAATAAGTTGGATATCGGGCTGGACGCCGAAATATTCTGGGAGGCCAAAGCCGCGGTCACCGACGGTGCCGAATGAATGAGCATCATCGACCATAAGCCAGGCGCCGTATTTGCGCGCCACCCGCGATAGCTCAGGCAAGGGTGCAAGCACCCCGTCCATGGAAAAGAGGCCATCGGTAATAACCAAGGCATACTTGGTGGTCCTGTTAGCCAAGGCATCTTCCACAGCGCAGGTATCGCGGTGCGCCGTAACGAAGAGGGAGGAGCCACTCGCCTTTGCGAGCCGGCAGCCATCGATGATGCTGGCGTGGTTGCGCGCATCGGAAATAATGGTGAGCTCGGGCGAGGCCAACGCCTGCAACGTCGATAGATTGGCCTGATACCCGGTGGCAAAGAACACCGAGTCTGGATACCCAGTCAGCCGGGCCGCAGCAGCCTCTACCGCAACGTGTAATTCAGACGTACCGGTGGTCAGTCGCGAGCCGCCTGAACCTGCGCCGTAGTGATCAACGCTGTCCTTTACGGCGCTTTTAATCTCCGGATGCTCTGCCAGGCCCAGGTAATTCGACGAGCTAAAGAGCACCGCGTC
Organism: Corynebacterium sp. MSK310; assembly: GCF_030227355.1. Lineage (NCBI taxonomy): Bacteria > Bacillati > Actinomycetota > Actinomycetes > Mycobacteriales > Corynebacteriaceae > Corynebacterium > Corynebacterium sp. MSK310. The sequence continues at coordinate 1,347 of NZ_JASPFZ010000011.1, read as the reverse complement.
TTTGGCTGTCTTCCCGGCGGCCGTCCGCAAGGAGCTTTCCGGCACTTGTCCACTTCCGAAAACCGAAGGGCTGCGCCACAGGCCGTCTTCTCGCCACTTGTCCAGGCGCGCAGATGCGACTTGTTCTAGGCTCTCGTTCACTTTTCTGCCCCAACATCCACGAGCACGGCGCGGTTTTCCAGATAATCAATCAACGCTTCAATATCGGCGCCTGGTTTGATGATGAAGGCCCGCGCTCCCTCATCCGATCCAGGCTCTTTAATGCGTGGAAGGCGGTGGTACGTGTCATCTATGCAGACGTAACCGGTGGTATAGGCCGGGTCATCAGACACACAGACCTCTGCTAGAACATCGGGGTGCGCGGCTACCTTGCTCGCAAGAACGATGGCCTCACGGGCCGCGTCCTTGCCTTTGAAAGCCGCGTCTTGAGCATTGTGCGCGTCCATGTGGCTCACGCGGACGCCGCGCTGTGCGTCTGGCTCGCAGCGCTTACCTGTATCGGCTGCAATCAGCATCGCACCGCGCATATTCCTAGCGGTAAACGTCTCTTCAATGACTACCTGGGAATGAGCGGTCATGGGGCGCAATAGTTCCTCGATGACGTCCCTAGCCTGCGAGGGCGATTGCACCGCTTCTTCTTTTACTCCTACGGAAGGGACGTGCAGAATATCGGACTCAGTCAAAGCCTCCACGGTGATGAAGGTATTTTCCGCCATTCCCTTCGGGTGCGCCAAAGCACGCTCGGATAACGCCGCACAGACCGCCGGAACCTCGTGTTCCCTGACAATTCGCTCTGCTCCCGAAATGTGCTGGCCTGCGGAATCAGACCGCATTCGCACTGAGAAATAAGTCATAATCTGAGGGTACCGGACGTATTGAACGGTGTTCAGGAAAAGGGAAAAATAGCGGGACACGGCCAAACTCCAGGTCTTGGTTCCAACAAAGGAACGCACATGCAATGCGCTTGCCGATGCCTCCTCCCCCTCACCCCACGTTCCACGCCCCTAAATTTTCCGGCTAACCAGGCGATTTGTGTGAAAACGACGTTAGCCTATATAGTTAATTCTCGTTGCACAGAGAGCGGCACGTTCGAAGTACAACATGGATATTCCTCCATAGCTCAGTTGGCAGAGCATTCGACTGTTAATCGAAGGGTCACTGGTTCGAGCCCAGTTGGAGGAGCAACACAAACCCACTGGTAACGGTGGGTTTTTACTTGTTCCGAGTGTCATCGTTGTATCGCGTGCTACAAACGTGCCACTTGATGGTTGGGTTAAGTAGCAGAATGTGTGTCCGTTCGGCGTGTTGCGGGGCGGGTACACGGTTAGTTACTTCATGGGGTCTTTT
>NZ_JASPFZ010000010.1:0-101416 GCF_030227355.1 Corynebacterium sp. MSK310 | reverse complement strand
TATGGGCTAGCGGCCATCGTGGTTATCCCTTTCGAGGAAGTGTGGTTACGGAATCGAAAGGTACTACGGTGGTCGCCGGCCTCATTCATAAGGGGCCCACCGTCAGTTACAGATACACCACACTAGTGGACGCAACCCGTTAACGCGAAGCAGAAAGAGCGCCTAGATGCGCTTGCTTCGCGGACTGGGCGGACTGGAGCCTTCTATCTTCGCAAGGCCCTAGATTCCTACCTCGATGAACTTGAGTATGTGTATGCGCTCGAAGCCGAATCCGAAGCAGCCCGACGCGGAGAATTGGACACGATCTCTTTGCAGGATTTAGAGGACGAGTGTGGTTTGGTCGATTGAGTTCACCCCGCGTGCGGCGAAGGCGTTCCGGAAGCTCGACAAACTGGTACAGAAACAAATCAGTAAGTTCCTTCGTGAGGTAGCAGAGTTAGACGATCCTCGTGTGCGCGGTAAGGGGCTCGTCGCGGACAAGTCTGGATTGTGGCGGTGGAGAGTAGAGGATTATCGAGTGATTGTTTCCATCCTCGATGAAACGGTGGTCGTCAACGTCATCGATGTAGGACATCGACGCAATATTTACCTTTAACCATTTGGCAAAGGTAAAAGAAAAAGCACCAGAAACAATCTGGTGCTTGAGAGTCCTGACTAGAGGACGAGCAGGTCATAGCGGGTGGATTTGACATCGGAAAGCCGCTTTCGGGCGCGCTCTAGGCGCTGCCATTGTTCCTGGGGGATGGATTTGCGGGCGATGGTGACGGTTTCAGCATCGGGGGTTCCCCAAGCAATGGGCATGGGGGAGATTTGCTGCCAATGCTCCTTATCGGAAGTAGAACGCTGGCCGGACACAGCGGCGACAGGCACCTTGGTGCCCACGGTGCGTTGGACGCCGGGAATGGAGGTTACCGTGCGCAGGCACGCGCCCCAGCGTGGGGGAAGGGACGGATCCACATTGGTATTCACCAAGGCAAGAAGGATCATGTCTCGTTCGTTGACCTGTGCGATGACGGCGGGAGCGAGCGGATAAGAATCATACAGCGATTGGGCCGTTCCCACCTTGCTTGCGGCGGCGACGCCGACGACGGCAACGACGATGCCAAAGAGGATGAGCCCTAATCCCACGGTTATCCCCCAGGAAAAGCTCCACCACACGGCGGCGCCGGCGATGATCAGGATGAGGCCGAAGATAAGCCCGGATACGCGAAGGCGGTTGGAATCGCGCAATAACTCGTTATTGGCCTTAGCAAAGGACTCGTCAACGTCGAACTTAAAGATCTTCATTGGCCTAAGTCTACTGCGTCCATGAGCCGGTAGGCATATCCTTGCTCGGCGAGGAAGCGTTGGCGGTGCATGGCGTAGTCCGCATCTAGGCTGTCGCGGGTGACTAGCGTATAAAAGAGCGCCGCGGTTTCCTTCGGACGCAGCAGGCGGCCGAGGCGTTGTGCTTCCTCTTGGCGGGAGCCAAAGGTGCCGGAGACCTGGATGGCTAGTGCAGCTTCGGGCAGGTCAATGGAGAAGTTGGCCACTTTGGATACGACGAGGATGGATAGCACGCCCTTACGAAATTGCTGGAAGAGCTTTTCGCGCTTGGCGGTAGAGGTGGTGCCATCGATGACGGGGGCATCGAGGTGTTCACCTAATTCGCGCAGTTGGTCCACGTATCCGCCGATGATGAGCGCTTGCTGGTCGTGGGAAGCAAGGATCTTATCGACGGCGCGGAGCTTAGCCGAGGCTTGTGCGGCGATGCGGTAGCGGTCGCGCGGCTGCGCGGTGGCATAGAGCATGCGTTCTTCCGGATCCATATCCACGCGGACCTCGATGCACTCCGCGGTGGCGATGTAGCCGGCCATTTCCAGCTCTTTCCACGGCGCATCGTAACGCTTCGGTCCGATGAGGGAGAACACATCGCCTTCACGGCCATCCTCGCGCACGAGGGTGGCGGTAAGCCCTAGCCGGCGCCGCGATTGCAGGTCCGAGGTCATGCGGAATACGGGTGCGGGAAGCAGGTGGACCTCGTCGTAGATAATAAGGCCCCAGTCGCGGGAATCGAAGAGCTCGAGGGCGCGGTATTCACCCTTGGTTTTCCGCGTGACCACTTGATAGGTGGCGATGGTAATCGGCTTGATTTCCTTCTTCTCGCCGGAGTATTCGCCGATATCGTTTGGAGAAAGCGTGGTGCGGCGCAGCAGCTCGTCGCGCCACTGGCGGCCGGCGACGGTATTGGTGACCAAGATGAGGGTGGTGGATTGCGCCTTTGCCATGGCGGCGGCACCGACGATGGTTTTGCCGGCACCGCAGGGCAGCACGACGACGCCGGAGCCGCCGGACCAGAAGGCATCGGTGGCGTATTCCTGGTAATCGCGCAGGTGCCAGCCGTCCTCGTTGAGCGCGATGGGGTGAGATTCGCCGTCGATATAGCCGGCAAGGTCTTCGGCGGGCCAGCCGGCCTTGAGGAGTTCTTGCTTGAGGCGGCCGCGTTCTGAAGGAGCCACGGCGATGGTGTTGTCATCGATGCGCGAACCCAGCAGTTTTCCTACCTTGCCGCGGGAGAGCTCGGTGAGGATAGCGGGCTCTTCGGATTCGAGGATGAGCCCGTGGGCGGGGTGCGCCTGGAGGCGGACGCGGCCGTAGCGGGACATGGTCTCGGCGACATCGACAAGCAGCGATTGCGGGACCGGGAACCGGGAGTAGGTTTCTAGGACATCGACGACCTGCTCGGCGTCGTGCCCGGCGGCGCGGGCATTCCAGAGTGCCAGGGAAGTAATGCGGTAGGTATGCACGTGCTCTGGGGCGCGCTCCAGCTCCGCGAACGGCGCGAGGGCGGTGCGCGCAGCTGCGGAATCTGGATGATCGACTTCCAGCAAGACGGTCTTGTCCGACTGCACAATCAGTGGTCCGTTCATGCGTCTAGGGTAACGGAGGTGATGCGGTGCAAGGGAAACCGGATGGTGGAGCCATCGGCGGCGCGGGCATCGATTTGGCCACCGGCGACGGTCAGTGGGGTGACGGTGCGGGTCTTGGTATTGCCATTTTTATCGGCGTAGCCAATGGTGATGGGGCGTGCGGTGCGCGCGGCGGCGTGGACCAGATCCAGGTTGGGCAGGCTCGGGGCCTCGCCGGTGGTGAGGTTGCGCAGCGCACGCGCGATATCCGGCGGCGCGGCCTGGGCGCGAGGGCTGGGTGTGGGAAGCGTTGCGGGCTCGGGCGCGATGGACAAGCTAGCGCCGTTTTCGTCCTCGGCAGCGGGGGAGAGGCCGTTTTCGCGCAGGCGCTCCAACAGCTCGCTGACGCGCAGCTGGGAAATCGCGACCGTGGGGGCCAGCAGGCGCAGCGGAGCGGCCTTCGCGGCGATCTGCAAGAGGGCTGGGTCCTCGCTGCGCAGGTAGGACAGGGCAGGACCGGAGCGCAAGGTGCCGTGGCGCTTGGTGATGTCCTCGATGTGGAACTCCAACGTATGCGGGACATCGCCATGCGCGGCGAAGAAATCGCGGATCTCCGTGCCCGTCATCCCGCGGTCGAGGCCGCGGCGAAGGGAGGCATCGCTAATGCGGTAAACGCTGGCGAGTCCTGGTGATTCCAAGTCCGCGAGGGACTCCAGGGTGTGGTGGGCCGCGGGCTCGAGGGGCCCTGGCACTAGCACGGTCATATCCGCCTGGACCAGGAAATAGTCGATGGTGTCGGGGGTGAGGGTATCGGCGGCATCGAAGCCATCGATAAGCACGCTGGTGGCTCGCCCGAGCGCGATGGCGCCGATCCATTCCGCCTCGCGGTGCAGCTCCTCGATGGTCTCTGGGGAGGTGTGCGTGGCAAAAAGGGGAAAGGAAAAATGCAGATCCGCTTGAAATTCAGCTGCGGACAGCGGCTGTGCGGAGTTGAGGTAAACATCGAGGATATGCCGGCGAAACTTGGGCAGGCGGTCGGTGCTGGCGGCGAGTACCCGGCCAGATTCCCACGGGGTCCAGGGGGAGTGTTCCCAGGCCACGAGGAGCACGCGCCACTGCGCGGCTAATCCTGCATCGAGCCACTCTTGGGCGGAATCGGTGGGTGCAAGGAAGTTTCCCTCGTACCCGGACGGTTCGCCGCGGTTGATAAGCCGCGCGGACAGGCCAAGCGTAATCAGGCGGCGCAGTTCTGGTTCCGCGATGTCCAGCTGCTTGCTGAGCTGGGCAAGGGGGCGCACGCCGACGGTTTTATCCTTGAGCAGCTCGATCGGCCGGGCACCGAGGGAAGAAATCAGCTGTTGCATGCCGCGCACCACGGACAGGCCCGCGGCGGTACCGGCGTCATCGGCCTTGCGGTCAACGGTGGGCTCGCCGCGCCGCGCGGAGGGCTCGGTGGGAATGTAGGGGACGGTCTGCCCCTTCATGGCGCGGTGCACCTCGCGCGGGAGGCGAACGGTCTGGGAGTCGACGCGCTGCAAGAGATGCTTGGCAATCAGCCGCGGCACGGGGTGGGACGGATTGGTCTCGCGGGTGGTACCGATGCCATTGGAGCGCGCCAGGGTGGCAAGGACGTGGCGTTCGTCTTCAGCAAGGGTATCGATTGTTGCGGGCGATACCTCGAGCTGATTAAGCAGCGACCAGCCGGTGGGCAGCGCAGGCATGACCTCTGGCGGAATCTGCACCGCGCCAAAGGCGAGGCCGCGTTCCTTGAGCTCGCGGGTGATGGCGGGGTTGTGGTCTTCTACCTCTGCAAGCTCGCCGCCGCGCTTGGCGATGTCCTCCAGCACCGCCAACTGCTGTGCGTTACACTCTGCTAGCGCTCGGGCGATAGAGGTGCGCAAGAGGAGCCGCGTGGCCAGCGCCGCGATGGAGGGCGGCAACGGGGTTAAAACATCGGGGCGGTGGCGAAGGATGGTGGCCAGTTCCTCTTCTGAAAGGGAATTAAGCCAGGTGCGAAAATGCGGGAGGTGGGAGGACTGAGTCATGATAAATCACAATTTTAGCGCCCGATTGAGTTACGTTTTTGCCCGAGGTTTGAAATAATAAAGCTATGTCGAATGAAAAGAATGGCTTTGTTTCCCCGGCGTGGCCGGACAATGAACACCGCGAGCATGCAATTACGGAAATTTCTGCGCCTTTTGCTGGTGCTTCCAGCCCTTATGGCGATGATTTGGTGTTGCCGATGCCGGCAGAGAAGTTGAACTACGTTCACCCTTATACCCGCATCAACCGCTAAAAAATTCCCCTTGCCGCAGAAGGCTAGGGGAATTTTTATGCGCTTATTTAGCGGCTGAAGGTCTCAACCAGCTGTGCAATCGGGTCGATGACGTCGCGGTTAGCGGAGTAGAACGCGTTAAAGTCGTGGCGGTTGGCGTGGTAGGCGTCCGAAATCTGTGCCGGTAGCTGCAGGCCGTAAGCGTTAGCGGTGTCCTTAACGAGGTTGTAGACGGCGTCTACGGCGAGCTCATCGGACTTGTTTTCTGCTGCCTGCTGTACTGGCTGCGGTGCTTCAGCAGGTGCGGAAGGGGCGGTGCGCTCGGTCGGCGCGGAGTTCAGGCCAAGGGAAGCCGAGCATGCAGGCCATGCGCCCCATCCCTGGTTAGCCAGGGTGCGCTCAGCGATGACAATCTGCTGCTCGCGGGTTGCCTGGTTAGCGGTAGGGGCGAACTCACCGCCACCGTATGCCTGCCAGGTCTGGGGGTTGAACTGCAGGCCGCCGTGGTAGCCATTGCCGGTGTTGATGTGCCAGTCACCGCCGGACTCGCACTGCGCGAGGCGGTCCCAGTCGGAGTCAGGGGCAGCGGCGGCGTTCGGTGCCATGATGGCAGCGGCTGCGCCCAAGGCAACGGTGCCTGCGGTGAACTTGGCGGCAAAGTGGTTAGTCTTAGCGGAGTGGCGTCCCATAAAAGTAGTCCTTTCCGTAGTGCCCGTTTTCGTGTAAATGTTTTGCGCCTAGAAGAAAGGATGGGCAGGGAAACCTTCTTTGCGGCGACACTGAGGGCCAGCGTAGTGGTTTATAACGAAATAGTCACGTTCTGGGCACTAAATGGGAAAGAATTGAGACTATTGTGGTTCCGTCCGCAATATTTCCGCAGGTAGTGACAGTGTTGTGAACTATGCCACACGACACGTGGAACTTCTGTTCTGTATAACTTCCAGCTAAACTTAAGAATTTACCCAAGAGAAGAGGTGGATACCTATGCCCATTGGCAAAGTGAAGTGGTATGACGCCGAGAAAGGTTTCGGTTTCGTTAGCAATCCGGGCGATGAAGACGTCTACGTCGGCCGGAATGTCCTGCCCAAGGGAGTAGAAGAAATCTTTCCGGGTCAGCGCATCGAATTCGATTTCGCGGCGGGGCGCCGCGGGCCGCAGGCACTGCGGGTGCGTGTGCTGGACAAGCCGCGCCGTCGCACGCCGTCGCGCAAGCCGGAAGAGCTCGGCAGCATGGTCTCAGATGTTATGACCCTGCTGGAATCGCAGGTGCAGCCGGTACTGAACTCGGGGCGCTACCCCGAGCGCAAGACTGGGCGCCAAGTAGCAGAAATCCTCCGCGCAATTGCGAAGGATTTAGATAGTTAATCATCCATGGTGGATAGGGACCACACGGTGGCGAGGGGGGTTTCTTCGCCATCGTCATCGGTGCCAATCATGAGGGAGGAGACTTCCACCACCATGAGCCGGGGGCGCTCGCCAGTTGATGCCTCGATGGGGTCTACCGAACCGGGGATATCTACCTCGGTCGTTTCATTCGCACCATGAGAGGTTTCGTCATTGGCGGCGGGGTCATCATAAATGGACAGCACCTTCCATTCGTGATTAGAAATCTCCCCGGGGATTTCCAGATGCAAGGTGTCATCCTCGCCCACCGTTAGTTGGGGGACATCGCCTTCGGGGCAATCGGTTCCCGGCTCGCATACGAGGTAGGGCGTGACCTCCTTGGTGTTATCCCCCACGGAGGCGGTAATAGCAATCTCGCTCGGCTCTGGGCCCGGGCGCGAATTGCGCCAGCTCTGAAAGATCACCACGGAGGCGACGATGACCGCCACGACCACGATGAGCGCGAGGATTTGCAGCAGCGACTTTTTCCTTGCTTCCTTACGGGTTGCCATGGCCCATTACTTTACTCGAACGCGGTAGAGCTCATCCCACCGCTTGCCGGTAAGCCAGAATTCATCGGTGCCCTCGATATGTGCGATGCCGTTTAAGACGTCATCGGGATCGGTATATTTCGATTTATCGATGGCATCGGTAGAAATCACCGCGGTTACCTTGCCAGAGGAGAGATCGATGCGGTGGATATCTTCACTGCCCCACACATTGGCGTAGACATCACCGTCCACGCATTCCAGCTCATTGAGATCTTCCACGGGCGAGCCATCGAGGGTGACCTCGGTGGTCGAGAGCTCCGCAAAGGTCTCTGGATCCATGTGCCGCAGGGTAGAGGTGCCATCGGACATGATGAGCTCGTCCTGGTTGGCGCATAGTCCCCAGCCCTCGCCGGCATAGGTGGCGGTGTCGGTGCGCTGGAAGTCGCCGTCATAGCGCAGGGATTGCCCGCGCTTCCAGGTCAATTGCCAGATGGAATTACCATATTGGGTAATGCCCTCCCCAAAAAGTGAGTCATCGAGGGCGCGCTCTTGCAAGATTTCGCCGGTTTCAGGGGAGAAGCGGATGAGTTTGGATTCGCCCCATTGCCCGGTGCCGAGCAGGAGGTTGCCCTCGCCGTCTTCTTCGAGGCCTTGTGTAAAGGAGTTCTCTGGTAGCGGCGCCCTATCGAGGACTTCCACTGAAAGGTGATCGGGGGAGGAAGCATCGGGAGAGTCTGAGGAACAAGCGGTCAAGGCGCAGCAGGGCACGGCAATGAGAGCGGCGCGGCGGAGAAACGGCATGCACCATATGTACCACTGTCGGCGGGCCATCATGAATAATGAGGGGCGTGAGTAAGCGAAAAGCAAATCCGTTGATCGATTCCCGCGCCGTACGCATCGCGCGTGAGGCATTGGAAGAGGTGGGGGAAGGGGGCATCGGCAAGCATAGGGGCGTAGCCGGAATGGGCCGCAACGTTGTCACCCATCGCTTTGAGGCGGATATGCCGGGCTACCCAGGCTGGGAATGGCAGGCCGTGCTCGCGTGCGCGGAAGGCTCGCGCTACGTCACCGTCAATGAGGTGGCGCTGGTACCGGGCGGGGAGGCGCTGCAGGCACCAGAATGGGTGCCGTATGAGGACCGAGTGCTGCCGGGGGATTTGGGTCCGGGGGATCTCATGCCGCCAGCCATCGATGATGAGCGCCTGAACGGAAATGAGCTTTCTGCCAAAGGTCTGGCGGATGCCAAGCAGCGCTGGCAAGAAGAATATGGCCCGACCTCGGAGATGGCAGCCAAGGCGCACCTGCAGTGTCGCACGTGCGCGTTTTATATGGGGCTCATGGATAACTTTGGGGTATGTGCCAATGAGTATTCCGCTGATGGCCGCGTGGTGCATGCGCGCTACGGGTGTGGTGCGCATTCGCAGACGCGGGTGAGTGAGGAGAAGGCGCCGGCCGCGGCCTTCGATGACGAAAAGCCTATTTACCAAGATTTTGAATTTGGGGATTAAAGCAGCACACTTAGGGCGTAAAAATACCGCTCTACGTGAAAGGGCACGGCGTGAAAGCCACTCTCGATCGCTATTTCCACATTTCTGAACGCGGTTCCACCATCGGAACCGAGCTACGCGCGGGAACGGTCTCGTTCTTCGCCATGGCATATATTATTTTGCTCAACCCGCTCATTCTGGGCACGAGCCCGGATGCGGAAGGCTATACCTTAGGCGTGCCGCAGGTTGCTGCGGCCACGGCGCTGGTCGCCGGCGTCATGTCCATCGCTTTTGGTGCGATTGCGAAGTACCCCTTCGCCATGGCTGCGGGCCTGGGCATGAATACCTTCGTCGCCATCAGCATGGTCGCCACCAGCGGGCTGACCTGGCAAGAAGCCATGGGCCTGGTGGTAATCGAGGGCCTTATTATCGTCCTGCTCGCCGTGTCCGGTTTCCGCACCGCGGTATTTGACGCCATCCCGCAGCCCATGAAGGCCGCTATGGGCGTGGGCATTGGCATGTTCATCGCCATGATCGGTTTCGTGGACGGTGGGTTTGTTACCCGCGTGCCCGATGCCGCGCAGACCACCGTGCCGGTGGGCCTAGGCATTAATGGTTCGATTGCCACCTGGCCGGCGGTGGTCTTTGTCATTGGCCTTATCATTTGCGCCTTCATGGTCATCCGCAATGTGCCCGGTGGGCTATTTATTGCCATCATCCTGAATACCGTGATTGCCTTTATTGTCCAGGCGCTCACGGACTCGGAGGACTGGGGCATGGCCGCCCCAGAGGCCCCAGATGCGCTGGGAGGCCTGCCGGATCTTTCCATCGTGGGCGATGTGAACCTGGTTGGCGCCTTTGCCAATATTGGCGTGATCTCCACGGTTCTGCTCATCTTTACCCTGCTGCTGACCAACTTCTTTGATGCCATGGGTACCATGACCGGGCTGGGTAAGCAGGCCAAGCTCGTGGATGACAACGGCAACCTGCCGGGAATGAAGAAGGCGCTGGTTGTGGAAGGTGCCGGCGCGGTTGCCGGTGGTTTGGGCTCGGCGTCCTCGAATACTGTCTTCGCGGATTCCTCTGCCGGCATTGCCGATGGCGCCCGCACCGGCCTGGCCAATATCATGACCGGCCTGCTGTTTATCGCGGCCATGTTTTTCACCCCGCTCTATGAGATCGTACCCATCGAGGCCGCAGCACCGGTGCTGGTCATCGTCGGCGTGATGATGGCCGCGCAGCTTACGGATATCCCGTGGACGCGCATGGAAGTAGCCATTCCAGCCTTCCTTACCATCGTGGTCATGCCGTTTACCTATTCCATTGCCAACGGCATTGGCGTGGGCTTTATTACCTTCGCGCTCATGTCCACCTTCGCCGGTAAGGCCAAGCAGGTGCACTGGATCATGTGGCTACTGGCGGGCTTGTTCGTCATTTACTTTGGCATCGATCCGATTTCGGAGGCCATCGGCTAGCCTGGAAGGCATGCATATTTCTGATCCCCGTGACCCTCGCCTGGACGATATTCGGAACCTCAACAAATCCGATAAATCCGGCGAGGGTTTGGTCATTGCAGAAGGCCCCTTGGTGGCCGCCCGCCTGATGGAATCGCGGTTCCCCATGCGCTGCCTGGTGGGCTTTCCCCACAAGCTGGAGGCCTTCTTTGCCGAGTACGGCGAGCCGGAGTGCCCCGTCTACGAGGTCTCGCGCGAAACCCTCGCGGAGGTCGCAGGCTTTGATATGCACCGCGGGTTGGTTGCCGCTGCGGGCCGCGCCCCAGAGCCGGAGGTGGGCGAGATTCTGGAGCGTTCCCGCACCATCGCCGTGCTGGAGGGCGTGGGGGATCATGAAAATATCGGCGCCATTTTCCGCCACGCGGCCGGCATGAACGTGGATGCGGTGCTGCTGGGCTCAGGTGCGGCGGATCCGCTCTATCGACGCTCGGTGCGCGTATCCATGGGCCACGCGCTGCGCGTGCCCTTTGCCCATTTGGAGGGAGGTTTCACCACGTGGCAGCGCTCCTTGCAGGCGCTTGCCGATGCCTCCTTTACCCTCATTTCCTTAACCCCCAACCCCCAGGCGGTGCACCTGGCAGAGGCCATGCACGGGCAGGACAAGGTGGCCATGCTCGTTGGCGCGGAGGGCCCTGGGCTTACCGAGCACGCAATGAAGGCCACCGATATCCGCGCGCGGATACCAATGGCCCCAGGAACTGATTCCCTAAACGTTGCGACCGCGGCCGCCATTTCCTTTTATGAGCGCCAGCGATCCTTAAGTGACTTAAACGTCTGACGCAGCCAGTTGCCAATCAGCGAACCGAGCTGCTTCGCGGTGGAAAGGATCTCATCGCCAGTGGAATCCGGCTCGGCATCGTGGTCCTCGTAGTCGTCATAGTCGTTGAGGCCCAGCCTGTTTGCGGATTGGGCGGCGAACTCGCTGACCGGCTGCTTTGGCTTCGGCGGATCGATCTTGGGCTCTGGGCGCCCGTCGACGGCATAGCCCACGACGTCCAGGTCCGGGCCTTCCTGTCCCACGGTGATGCCCAACCAGTGTTCTTGGGCGGCCTCCATTATGCTGTGGGGCCGAAACGGCAGGGAAATGCCGCCGAGGGATTCGTCCTTTTCACCGGCCCAGAACGGCGCCTCAAAGGGCTCGGGTAGGCCGGTGTCCTCGTAGAGGCGGTCACGGGTGGCGCACAGGCAGCGCTTGAGCTCGCCGCCTTCCCACAGCGCGAAGCCTGCATAGTCTTCGTCCGCGTTGCTAACCAGCGCGATAACCCGCTGGGAAGGAACCGCGTTTAAGAGGTCCTTCGGCAGCTGGGAAAGCAGGACTGAATCGCCCTCGCAGACCGTTTGCACCACGGTAATGCCCGGGTAGCCGCCGATGTAGTACTCATTCGGATCCGTCTGCGCGGAGCGGTTCAGGGGGAATTGCCCAATCGGGGTGACCGGGAACTTGGGGTTGAGCTGGGCTAGGAACTTGCGGCCGAACCCGCGGTCCGCCTTGGGCTCGGTCTTGAGAACTTCTTCGGCGCCGGGCTTGGAGATGTACCACAGCGTGAGAACGGCATGAGAGATGTCCACTGTTTAGTCCCTCGGACGCTTGGTATTGGAGCGAACGCCCAAGAGCACGTCCTCCCAGTGTGGGGTGACGGCCTTGCGGCGGCGCTTCGAGGGCTTGGACTCGGAGGAAGGATTCTGCAGGAATTCCTCTTCTTCCGTCTCCTCGCTGGAACCGGAAATATCGGTGACATTGGCGGGCTGATCGCCGTCAATGGCTTCGTCGTAGCGGCCGCTGCCCAAGGAGGTTAGTGAGCGCACCGGCTGTACGAAGTCCGGGTCCGTAAGGTCTGCCGCGACCGAGTTGCGGGCCTCGACCGTAGCGGGGGAGGACATGGACTGCTTGAAGGTCCATTCCGCCTCGTTTTCAGAAAGTCCCGCCTTCCAGGTCACGCGCACAACCCACGGCTCGCCCTGGTGGCGGTAGGCGTCCCACGTGGACTCCGAAAGGGAGTGGCCGCGGGCGGCAAAGGAGCTCGCCAGTACTTCCCACAGGGTGAGCTTGGCGGGGCCGTCGTCGCGCACTGGGTGGGCCTGCTTGGCCACCTCAGAAATGCGATTGCGCTCCAACATGACTGGGTAAGCAAAGGGCTCGATGCGCGATTCATCGACGTGTATCTCTTCCGCGAGCTCTGCCGTGGAAGCACCGGCACGGATGCGGTTTTGGATCTCTGCCGGCCGGATCTGCTTTTCTTCCTCTTCGTGGGAGGGCTTGGGCATCGGCGCTAGCTTCGGCGGCTCCGGCTTGCTAGCGGTGGGCGTGAGGGCGGAACGCAGCTCATCGGTGATGGGAAGGGAAAACTCTTCGCCTTCTTCGGTGCGTAGCACCAATGAGTCTTCGCTCGATTCGCTGTCAACGAGAAACAGCTCGCGCATAGTGTGGCGCTCCTTTGCCTATCGACGGAAGGACGGATCTGTGATGTAGTCAACTATAACGCGAAAAGGCCCCGCGCCATGCGAGGCGGCGGGGCATGTTGATGAGTTAGTTGGCATCCAACACGTAGTCGATGCACTGCGTGAGCTTGGCGATATCCTCGGTCTCAATCGCCGGGAACATGCCTACGCGCAGCTGGTTGCGGCCCAGCTTGCGGTACGGCTCGACATCGAGGATGCCGTTGGTGCGCAGGGTGGCGGCAAGTTGTGCGGCATCCACGGATTCGTCGAAATCAATGGTGCCCACGACCAGCGAGCGCGCCGCCGGGTCGCTGACGAACGGGGTGGCCTCCGGGCGCGATTCGGCCCAGTTGTACAGCGTGGAGGAGGATTCGGTGGTGCGCTTGACCATGCCGTCGAGCCCGCCATTGTCATTCATCCACTTAATCTGGTTATCCAGCATGAGCAGGGTGGCAATCGCCGGGGTGTTATAGGTCTGGTTCTTGCGGGAGTTGGTAACCGCGGTCTGCAGGTTCAAAAACTCCGGAATGAAGCGGTCGGAGTTATTGATCTTTTCGATGCGCTCCAGCGCGGCCGGGGACATGGCGGCGAGCCAAAGGCCGCCGTCGGAAGCGAAGCACTTCTGCGGCGAGAAGTAGTACACGTCGGTCTCTGCGATATTAACGGGAAGGCCGCCGGCGCCAGAGGTGGCATCGACAAGCACGAGCTGCTGGTGGTTGTGGGGGTGGGGGCGGACAACCTCCGTCATCGCACCGGTTGAGGTCTCATTGTGGGCCCAGGCGGCGACATCGGCATCGGCAGCAAGCTCGCGCGGATCCGGGGCGGTGCCGACAGGGGATTCTGTCAGGGCCGGGGCATCGAGCCATGGAGCCTTGGAAGAGGCCTTGGCAAACTTGGTGGAGAACTCACCAAAGGTAAGGTGGGCCGACTGGCGCTCGATGAGGCCGAAGGTAGCCGCATCCCAAAAAGCGGTGGCGCCGCCCAAGGACAGAACAATTTCGTATCCCTCCGGAAGCGAGAAGAGATCGCTTAAGCCCTCGCGCACGGAACCGACGAGGTTTTTCACCGCCGGCTGGCGGTGCGAGGTGCCCACGATAGCGGGGTCAATAGCCTCGATCTGGGCGGGGCGTACCTTGGAGGGTCCGCAGCCAAAGCGGCCATCGGAAGGCAAGAGATCTGCTGGCAGTGTGATTTCTGGAGTACTCATGCCGCTAGTGTAGAACAGTTCCGGTTGGATGGCAGGTATTTTGATGTCCATAAACTTGTTGGCAGTATCACAAAGTTTGCTAGAGTGTGAATAGGTCAAAGGCACACGGCGTAAGTTGGCGCCTTTAAAGAACTCTTTAACAGGGAAAGGAAATTCCGTGTCTACTGAAGAAAACAAGGTAGTACTCAAGCACGCTGGCAACGAGTACGAGATGGATATCAAGCAGTCCACTGAGGGCGATTCCGGCTTCGATATCTCCAAGCTCCGCAAGGAAACCGGGCTTGTTACCTTCGACCCCGGCTACACCTCCACCGGCTCCACCGAGTCCAAGATTACCTTTATTAACGGTGAGGAGGGCATCCTTCGTTACCGTGGCTACGATATTGCTGAATTGGCAAATAACGCCACCTTCAATGAGGTTTCCTACCTGCTGATTAAGGGTCACCTGCCGGATGAGCAGGAGCTGTCGGAGTTCAATAATGCCATCCGCCACCACACCCTCTTGGATGAGGACTTTAAGGCGCAGTTCAACATCTTCCCGCGCGATGCCCACCCGATGGCCGTGCTTGCTTCCTCCGTGAACATTCTCTCCAGCTACTACCAGGATCAGCTGGACCCACTGGATGAGGAGCAGCTGGACAAGGCTACCGTTCGCCTGCTGGCTAAGGTGCCGATGCTGGCCGCTTACGCCTTCCGTGCATCCCAGGGTAAGCCTTATATGTACCCGGATAACAATCTCAATGCGCGCGAGAACTTCCTGCGTATGATGTTCGGTTACCCCACCGAGGAGTACGAGGTTGACCCGGTTGTCTCCAAGGCACTGGACAAGCTGCTCATCCTGCACGCTGACCACGAGCAGAACTGCTCGACCTCCACCGTCCGCATGATTGGTTCCGCACAGGCCAACATGTTCGTCTCCATCGCCGGCGGCATCAACGCCCTGTCCGGCCCGCTGCACGGCGGCGCAAACCAGGCCGTGCTGGAGATGCTCGAGGACATCGAGAAGAACAACGGCGGCGATGCTACCGACTTCATGAACCGCGTGAAGAACAAGGAAAAGGGCGTTCGCCTGATGGGCTTCGGCCACCGCGTGTACAAGAACTACGACCCACGCGCGGCCATCGTCAAGGAAACCGCACACGAGATCATCGATCACTTGGGCGGCGACCCGATGCTGGACTTGGCCATGAAGCTGGAAGAGATTGCGTTGAATGATGACTACTTCGTCTCCCGCAAGCTCTACCCGAACGTGGACTTCTACACCGGCCTCATCTACCGCGCCATGGGCTTCCCAACGGACTTCTTCACCGTCCTCTTCGCCATCGGCCGCCTGCCGGGCTGGATTGCTCAGTACCGCGAGCAGCTGGAGATGAACTCCAAGATCAACCGTCCTCGCCAGATTTACACCGGTGAAACCCTGCGCAAGGTTACCCCTCGCAGCGAGCGCTAATTAGCGCTTTTGGTCGCCCCAATTCAACCGAATCGGGCTTGAGCACTATAATTGGTGCAGCTCGGTTCGGTTTCATTGCGACCGCACGAACAAACTAGATTTCCCAAGGAGACTAATCCCCATGGATAAACCTGTTATTGAAGCCCAGTCTGGCCCAGCGCCGACCGACCTCGTCATCGAGGACATCGTCGTAGGCGATGGCGCTGAAGCTCAGCCTGGTGGCGTAGTGGAGGTCCACTACGTTGGTGCCGAATATGAGACCAACCAAGAATTCGATTCCTCGTGGGACCGTGGCCAGTCCATCGAGTTCCCACTGACCGGTCTCATTGCCGGCTGGCAAGAGGGCATCCCGGGAATGAAGGTAGGCGGTCGCCGTCAACTCATCATCCCGCCGGAAAAGGCCTATGGCCCAGCCGGCGGTGCGCACCCGCTGTCCGGCCGCACCTTGGTCTTTATCATTGACCTCATCCGCGCCGACTAAACTGCGCTAAAAATCGTTGAACCGGCTTCCCTTAAGGGGAGCCGGTTTTTCGCTGTGCTGGGGCAGTCAGTTCCCGCAAGGGGCCGCATGAGACGGCAAACTGGGGCACAATGGGAACTATGACTGTGCCACATATTTCTTTCAATGATGACCGTGAGATGCCCCAGCTGGGTTTGGGCACCTACAAGCTCAATGACGATGAATGCATTCGCGTAGTCCGCGAAGCCATTGACCTGGGCTACCGCCACTTTGATACGGCAACGCTGTATAAGAACGAAGAGGCATTGGGTACCGCGCTGAACCAAGCCATTGACGCGGGCGACGTCACCCGCGAGGACCTGTTTATTACCTCCAAGGTCTGGCACTCCCACCACGGCGCGCAGAAGGCGGAACAGGCCTTTCAAGAGTCCATGGAGAAGCTGAAGCTGGATTACTTGGACCTGTACCTCATCCACTGGCCATGGCCACAGGGCGGGCTGTACGTGGAGACCTTTGAATCCATTGCCCGCCTGCAGGGGATGGGCCAGATCGCTTCCATCGGTGTCGCTAACTTCTACGAGGAGGTCCTCGAGGACCTCATTGAGAAGACCGGCATTACCCCGGTTCTCAACCAAGTAGAGCTGCACCCTGGCTTTACCCAGCCGGAGTTGCGCGAATTTCACCACAAGCACGGCATCGTGACCGAGGCGTGGTCTCCGCTGGCGCGCGGCGTGGTGCTTAATAACCCGGAGATTGAAAAGATTGCCGCTGCGCACGAGGCTACCGAAGGCCAGGTGGTACTGGCGTACCTGATGGCCAAGGGCATTTCCGTTATTCCGAAGTCCGCCCGCAGCGAGCGTCTCAAGGAGAACCTGGCCGCCGCGGAGCTAGAGCTGGGCAAGGATGAAATCGCGGCTATTGACTCCTTGGAAGGCCAAGAAGGCTTCGGCCGCATGTTTAATGACCCCCGCGAATTCCCGGGCGAAGAGGGCTAAGAAGGCACTCTCGGGCAAAGGAGCCACCGACGACGACGTCGTCGGTGGCTTTTGCTGTGCGTGCCCGTTGGGTGGGGGAGTGCGTGCTGGTCAAGGCACTAACCGCGTTAATAGGTGGTTCCTTTCGTGCAACCTTTACTCATTAGCTAATGTCTAGTTAACAAAATTTGCGAACCACTTAAATCCTGGGTGGAGGGGGTGATTTGCAAAGAATATTAGCCCAGTTCACCGGAGCCTATCGGGCTAAAAGGGGGAGTTTATGTGAGGTGTATTGGCAATATTTACTGCTTTGCAAACAATGTTCTGTATCTTACATAGCAACGCGGGTAGTGATGAACAACACATTGCTCCTCGTTTGTACAGAACCTCTCTCACCCAAGGAGACAACCGTTCTATGAGTGATACAACTGCTCCCGTCGAGCGCCGTGACCTTACGGCAGCCGACTACATAGAAATGCGCGATAGCGAAGAGTTTGGCGAACTGCGCAGCGCTTATCGTAGTTTCACTTTTCCCATGACCGTCGCGTTTTTCGTGTGGTACATCGTCTACGTGCTCACCGCCGTGTTTGCGCCTGATTTTATGGCCATTGAGCTTGGCGATGGCGGCTGGAACGTCGGCCTCGTCTTCGGCCTGGCCCAGTTCCTCACCACGTTCATCATTACCTGGATTTACGTGAAATATGCCAATAAGAATATTCAGCCTAAATCGGTTGCTATTCGCGAGAAGTTGGAGGCCAAGTAAATGACTACCACTTACCTTGCACAAGAAACTTCTGCCGGTAACCCGATTCTGAATATCTCCATCTTCGGTATCTTCCTCGTGGTGACGATGACCGTCGTGCTGAGCGCTGGCAAGTCCACGAAGAAGGCTTCGGACTTCTATACCGGTGGTGGCGCGTTCTCCGGCCGCCAGAATGGCTTGGCCATTTCCGGTGACTACCTTTCTGCGGCGTCCTTCCTCGGCATCGTCGGTGCAGTGGCGCTCAACGGCTATGACGGATTCTTGTACTCCGTTGGCTTCTTCGTCGCCTGGCTCGTGGCCCTGATGCTCGTGGCCGAGCCGATGCGTAACGTGGGCCGCTTTACCATGGCGGACGTTTTGTCCTTCCGCCTGAAGCAAAAGCCGGTGCGCGTGGCCGCGTCCATCGCCACGCTCTTCGTGACGCTCTTCTACCTCATCGCCCAGATGGCCGGCGCCGGTTCGCTGGTGGCCGTGCTGCTGAACATCCATGACTTCAAGTGGCAGGCAGTCGTCGTCGGTATCGTCGGCGTGTTGATGATTCTCTACGTCCTGGTCGGCGGCATGAAGGGCACGACCTACGTGCAGATGATTAAGGCCGTCCTGCTGGTGACCGGTGTGGTCATCATGTGCATCATGGTGTTTGTCTCCCTGCGCGGTGGCTTCAGCAACATGTTCAGCACCGCTATTGATATGCACGCGTCGTCTGATTACCTCCATGAAAAGGGCTATGAGGCTAAGGAAATCATGGAGCCGGGCCTGAAGTACGGTGGCTCTACCGCCGCTAAGCTGGACTTCATCTCCTTGGGTATGTCCCTCGTACTGGGTGTGGGCGGCTTGCCACACGTTCTGATGCGCTTCTACACCGTGCCCACCGCCGTTGAGGCTCGCCGCTCCGTGACCTGGGCCATCGTTATCATCGGTGCTTTCTACCTGATGACCCTGATCCTGGGCTACGGTGCAGCCGCACTGGTTGGTCCGGACCGCATCCTGAACGCACCGGGTGGCGCGAACGCCGCGGCACCGCTGCTGGCACTGGAAATCGGTGGCTCCATCTTCATGGCCATTATTTCCGCCGTGGCCTTTGCTACCGTGCTCGCCGTGGTGGCGGGCCTGGCGATTACCGCCTCCGCTTCCATTGCGCACGATATCTACCACGCGGTTATCCGCAACGGTGAGTCCACCGAGGCAGAGCAGGTGCGCGTCTCGCAGGCCACCGTGGTGGTCCTGGGTATTGTCTCCATCATCTTGGGTATCTTGGCGATGACCCAGAACGTGGCCTTCCTGGTCTCCCTGGCCTTCGCAGTGGCGGCATCGGCTAACCTGCCGACCATCCTGTACTCGCTGTACTGGCGCCGCTTCAACACCGCGGGTGCCGTGGCCTCCATGTACACCGGTGTCGTCTCCTGCTTGGTTCTCATCTTCTTCTCCCCAGCGGTATCCGGCGCCGAAAGCGCCATGTTCCCGAACGCGGACTGGGCTATCTTCCCGCTGACCTCGCCGGGTCTGGTCAGCATCCCGCTGTCCTTCTTCGTCGGTTGGTTTGTCTCCATCGTAACCAAGCCGGACAACTTGGACGAGCTGGCGGCAGAGATGGAAGTTCGTTCCCTGACCGGTGTGGGTGTCGAGGCCCCAGTCCAGCACTAATTGCCCGCAAAGTAGCAATTACCGGTAATATGGTTCGACGTGTTTAATCCGTCTTCTCTCAACGCGGCGGCATCAGTAAAGGCTGGTGCCGCCCTTGCCGTGTGCATGCTTGCCTGCTCTACGGTTGCTGGGTGCAGCAATAGCGAGCGAGATAGCACCGCCAAAGCCGAAGACACCACCATTACCGCGCATAGGGCAGCAAAGGTGCCCCCGCGGATCAATGAGTTCCTCAAGGGGGATGAGGACCATTCCATTAGCTATATTCGCCTGCACGATGGCATGTATATGGGCTCTGCGGCAGAACACGATCCTCGCCCGGCGCTCAGCCTCATCAAGCTTTATATCGCCACCTACGTCATTGAGCAGGGCGAGTACGAAGATAAATTTGAGGCGCTCGGCATGATTGCCAGCTCTTCTGATAAGAGCGCCGAGGAGCTGTTCAAGAAGTACCCGGATTCCATCGATAGGATTGCCAAGGAATATCACCTGGAATCCACCAAGGCGGGCGAGACTTGGGGCTATTCGGAAACCTCCACCTATGACGTGGCCAGCTTCATTTCCCAGCTCATCAAGCGCGATGAAACCCACCCCGTGCTGGTGGCGATGTCGCACGCGGATCCGGTCTCAGAAGATGGCTATGACCAGGACTATGGCACCGCGAAGCTCTCTAATGTGGTGGGCAGCAAGTGGGGATGGTCCAACGATAAGTCGATCAATTCCTCGGTGTCCTTTGGCAAGAACTTCGTCGCCGCGGCATCCATTAATGGTTCCGCCGATGACCTCACGGACTACGTGAAGAGCGAAATCAACGGCGAGAATCTGGGCAAGGCCACCGAGCGGTTCCTGAAGTACAAGAACGGCGAGGATGTTCCGCCCATCGAGACGACCTCAGAAAAACCGACCTCTGGCGAGAAGAAGGATGAGGGCAAGAAGGACGAAAAGAAGTCCTCCGAGCCTAAGGAGAAATAGGCCTACTTAATGGCCTTGGCGATGTCCTGGGCGGCATCGGCAAGCCCGCGGATTTGCTCGTTGCTTAGCGATGACCCCTTAAAGCTCACCCCATCCGCGGTGACCTGCGGCAAATCCGGCATATTGGGGATAGCCTTGTCCAGGGTGGAGCTAAGATCCTGGATACCTGGCTGCTTGGAGCCGGGTGTCCATTGGCCCCAGTCGCTGGCGTAGACCTCGTTGACATCGACGATGACGTTCTCGATGGTCTGCTGTCGCGACTGCGGAAGCTGGTGAATGGTGGTCTTGGGGTGGATTTTCCCGTTGGAACCCCAATCGTGCATCCAGTAGAACGTGCCAATCCCATCGCGGCTGGCCCACTCGATGGTGTTGTAGTTGCCGTAAACGCCGGTCTGGTAACCGGCTATAGACAGCGCCTTGGAAAACGCCTGCAGGTATGGCCGGATGAACTGGGTGTAGTGCTCGCGGGTGGGGTTATCGTCGATGGCGATATAAATGGGGCGGTGCGTGGGTCCACCGGCGGCCTTGTGCAGCGAAATGGCCTGCGGAGCGTGGATGGCGGCGCCGGCCGCGCCCTGCTTCCAATCGGCGGTTTCGGCGCGGCCGAATTGATAGACCGAGGCCGTGGGCAGGCCGGCCGCGGCATTGGCGGCAGCCTCTTGGAGCGTGACCGGCTTGCCGGTCATCCAGGCCGCGCCGGGGCGCTTATTGGAAACGTAGCGAATGGCACCGATATGGCCCGCGCGCTTGATGGCGGCGGGGGAGGGGACGCCGGAGGAAAAATCGATAATGGTGCCGCGCACCGGGCCGAGGGCGGCGGCAGAGGGGGCTGCCGCACCAATGGCGCCGGCGGTAAGGGCAAGGGCGCTTGCCTTCAAGAGGCCGCGACGAGACAGAGACGGTGACATAAAAAGCTCCTGCAGTGATCGCATTAGTCACAATAGTTAACAAATGCACCATAGCAGGAGATGGTGGGGGAATCGTGTTTATTTTGACTCGTTGCTAAATTCCACGTTCGTGGCGTGTTCCACGGTGCGCGATACCGTGCAGTCCTTCTCGTGGGAGATGCGGATGAGGTTATCCACGAGCGTGCGGGCCTTATCGCCGTCCGGGGTGGAAGGGAAGGCGAGGGTGAAGGAGACGCGGACATCGGAAAGCCGCGAGGCGCCATCCTCATCCACGCGGTCGCCCTCTGCGCGCACCCGGAAAGACTCCGGCTCGGTGCGCCGGGAGGTCACGACATCCACATCCACCGCGGTGCATCCGGCGACGGCAGCCAGCAGGAGTTCTACCGGAGATAACAGGCCCTCGCCGCGCCCGAACTCGATGCTGGCGCCGTCCGCATTGGTGGCGCGGTACACCGAATTTTCTACGCGGGTAAGGTCAACGGAATACTGCTTCGTGATTTCACTCATGGCTTAAAGCTTAAGCCAGGCTCGGGATATAGGCCACGCTGCAGTAAAGGATTAAATGCAGCGATAGGAAATCGGAGGCAGTGCGCACTTAATAAATCAACGGCGGCGAGAAGCGGATACGCACCGATTGTCCAAGCTCTGGTTTATTATCTGCGGTAGTCCGGAACGTGACCCCAGACTCATGGGAGGCGGTAACGGAGTAGTGTCCGGCTTCGAAAATGGCGGAGTCAACCACCGCAGCAACCGTGGCACCTGGATGGTTTTCCTCCACGATCGTCGCGTGGTGCGGCAAGATGGCGGCCTTAGTGCCTTCTCCTCGCACGGTTACGTCACTCAACGGCCAAGAGATACCAAGAGTTGGGCACTCGACGCGGCTTCCTGAAATAGTGGTCTGGACAATCGTGGCATCCGCAATAAATCCCGCGACCACCGGGCTAGCGGGATTTTCCAGCAGCTGTTGCGGAGTAGCAATCTGCTGGATTTCGCCGCCGTCTAGAACCACGACTCTATCTGCGATTGCCAGTGCCTCGGCGCGATCGTGGGTGACGTGCACCGTGGTTAGGCGTTGCTTTTGTGTCAGGGCTACCAGCTCGCGGCGCAAATTATCGCGCAATGGTTCATCGAGGGCGGAAAGCGCCTCATCCAGTAATAAAACTTTGGGTTTAGCGACGATCGCCCGGGCCAGGGCAACGCGCTGGCGCTGCCCGCCAGAAAGGCTGTCTGGTGTACGGTCTTCGAATCCTGGCAGGCCCACGAGAGCTAAAGTCTCAGATATGCGCTCTTCGCGCTCGGCCTTTGCTACTTTCGCCTGGCGCAGCGGGTAGCCAACATTGTCCTTTACAGACATGTGCGGCCAGATCGCGTGCTGTTGGAAGACCATGCCGATGCCGCGTTTCTCCGGCGGAATATCAGTCATCTGCCGGCCATCTATGTAAAGCTCACCTGACGATGGAGAAATAAAACCAGCGATGGTGCGCAGGAGCGTGGTTTTACCGGAGCCTGACGGGCCAACGAGTGCAATGAGTCCCCCAGGCTCGATGGAGAGGTTGATATCGCGCAGGCCGGTGGTTCCATCCGGAAAAGTGACCGTGAGGTGGGAAGCTGCAATTTTCGCCATTATGAAGTCCTTACCTTAGGAGCGCGGATAGTCAGTGCGAGGGCAATGATGCCTAGCAGTGCAAAGAGCAAAGCGAGTGCCGATGCCTGGTTGTAATTTCCTGCCTGTTGCAGGTTGAAGACTTGCACACCCAGCGTTGTAGTTCCAGGGGCGACGAGGAGTACGGAAATAGTAAGTTCTCGAATCGCGGTCACCGCGACGAGCACCGCACCGGAGATTGCCGCCGGAATGGTCATTGCGCCGGTGGTAGTAAAAAGCGCTTTAAGAGGCGTGGCGCCAGAAATGCGCGCTGCTTCTTCCACGGTGACCGGGGTGCTTATTAGCGGGGCACGCACGGACTGGACAACGAGTGCGGTAAAAGCACAGACGTAGGCGATAAGGATTATCCAAATGGTGTTATATAACCCGGTATAGCGCCCGGCAATCAGCCAGGCGACGCCGATGATGAGCCCCGGCAGCGCGCTCGGCAGGAGCGCAGAAAGTGTTAAAAGGGTATTTCCCCGCGCCTGGGTCCGAGTCACTAGAATTCCGATGACCCAGCCAAGAATCCCGCAGATAATCGCGGCGGTTATTGACAGAAATGCGGAATTGGTAAGGCCGTCGAGAACGCGCGGGTTGGATAAAGCACTGCTAAAGTTCGCCAACGAGATGGTTTCTAATGTAAACGGAACTCCAGGGGCTGGCAGCAACGCGCGGTAAGCCAAACCAAGGATTGGGCCAATGGAAATGGCGAGTCCGCACACCCACATGATGATCGTGACCGGCCAACGCGCTGAATGCAGCGCAAAGCGCGCCGGGCTTCCGGAGTCATGGGTAGAAGACGAGTTTTTCAGGGAGGTGAGGTAGTCCATGATGACTGCGCCGATTCCCAAAAATAAGAGGACGACGCCGATGGTCGAGACCACCTGTAAGGGGTTCGATACGGTGCCGGAATCAATGAACCGGTAAATCATCGTTGCGAGCGTTTCGAATCGAGCCGGCGAGCCGATAATGGCAGGAATTCCGAAATCCGCCAGATTAGCAATTGCCGTGAGGGTAAACGCGGATAACAGGGCGGGGCGCAGGAGCGGAAGGGTGACCGTGCGCAGAACAGTCATCACGGAAGCACCAGATACTCGGGCGGCTAGCTCGAAATCGGGAGAGATGGAGCGCAGGCTCGAAGAAATGATGACGTATGCCGTGGGAAAAGAGTGGATGGTCATCAGCGCTATGACCCCGTCTGCGCCGTAGATATTCCATATTTCGAACCCAAAGAGTTTATTCAAGCCCTGATTCGGGCCGAATAGTTGAATCCAGGCGATCGCTCCGATAAATGGCGGAACCAAGAGCGGCGAGAGCAGGAATAGGCGCAGTACCGAAGAGCCGTAGACATCCGTGCGGTCTAGCGCGATGGCAATAACGGTGCCGATGATGACGGCGGCGAGAGCCGAAAGCGCCGTGGTGAACAGCGAATTCCATGTAGCAATACCGAGCCCTTGCTCTAGCAGGACGGGAATTTGGTTTCCACCCAGTGCAAGGGAGACAACAAGGGCCAAAGGCGCGATGAACAGGCCAAGGGCAATGAGCCACACGCCAACGCGCAGCGCGGACACGGAGGGATTTTTCAACAAGCGAGCCATCAAGAACTAGGAAGCCACTGCCTTTTGGAATACCTCGACGGCGGCGTCTTTATCCTTGGTGATTTTCTTCAGGTCTTGGTCCATGAGCTCAATGTCTGCGAGTTCAGGGGTGCCCGCTGGAGTTCCCACATCCTCACGCACCGGGAGGTAAGACTGATCGACGGCGATTTCTTGAGCCTTCTTCGAAAGCAGGAAGTTGATGTACTTCTGTGCCGCTTCTTGCTCCTTGGAGTCTTTGAATACGCCCGCAGGCTCAGAAATATACGGTGATCCCTCGGTGGGGTAGGCAAGGGCAACTGGGGATCCCTTATCCGCTAGGTCGCGGACTAAGTAGTCGACGACCACGCCCACGGGCCTAGAACCGGAAGCGATTTCCTGGGAGGTAGGGCCATTGGACTCTGCGATCATCGGAGAATTCTTGCCCAGGTCTTCGATCCACGCTTCACCGAGGTCTGGATTGTTCTTCCATGCTGAGGCATTGAAGGCTGCCGCACCAGAGACCGCCGGGTTAGGCATGACGAGTTTGTCCTTGTACTTCGGATCGGTGAGATCCGCCCAGGAGGTCGGGGCATCGCCTTCTGCGATTTCGTCGGTGTTATAAGCAATGACCGTGGGGATAATGCGCGTGCCGACATAAAAATTCTCGTCGTCCTTGGCCTCGTCGATGACGTCATCGGAATCGACATCGGCAAGCTCGATGAGATCGCCATCCTCGGCGTAATTTTCAAAGGTAGGAGCATCAGCCGCCCAGAAAACGTCTGCTTCGATATCGCCAGATTTCTTCTCCGAAGAAATGCGCGCGTTCAAATCGCCGGTACCGGCCCGGTACACCTTGACCTCGATATCGGGGTTGTCTTCATTGAAGGCGGCATTGATTTCATCGACCTTCTCTTCCGGCTCTGAGGTATAGACGGTAATGGTGGTTGAATCGCTTGCGGCCTGCGTATCTTCATCGTCGGTCGCAGGCTCACCGCACGAGCTAAGAAGAACGGTTGAAGCAAGGGCTAGGGCAGCGAGAGATGAGTGCTTCGGCTTCATTGGGGAAGTTCCTCCAGAGAGAGTAGTTAACAGGAACGTCTATCTAACTGCACTGAAGTTAAGGCAACTTAGGATCGATGTGAACGTACAGTAAATTCTTTGAGCTCCTGGGCGGATGTTGTGGAGGGAGGGCTCGCCAAGGAACCTCGCTCGAATGGGCAGCCTTTTAGTGGTGAAAAGCGGGAAACCAGGAGGTGACAAGCTTAAGGTAACCCCACATGGGGGATTAATCTATAGGTCAATAGATATTTATATACCTGTAGTACTACCGTTATGAAAAGCAATGAAGGAACCCTACAAGGAGAAATAATGGATTCGGTGATCGCAGGCAATGCGAGCTGGATGCTCATGAGCGCGGCTCTCGTGCTGCTCATGACCCCAGCCCTGGCACTTTTTTACGGAGGCATGACAGAGCGCCGCGGCGTGCTCAACATGATGTTGATGTCCTTCGGCTCACTAGCGGTAGTCAGCATCATTTATATCCTCTGGGGCTGGTCAATGAGCTACGGCACGGAGTCCTGGGGCGGCATCGTTGCCAGCCCCTTCGAGTTCTTCGGGCTGAAGGACTCCATCTTTGATGCCAATGGTGAATACCTCGAAGGTGCGGAAGGCTACGCCAATATCATCGATATCGGCTTCCAGCTCACCTTCGCCGTTATTTCCACCGCGATTATCTCCGGTGCACTCGCCGGCCGTGTGAAGTTCGGTACCTGGATGCTTTTCAGCGGCCTGTGGGCAACCTTTGTCTACTTCCCGCTGGCCCACATGGTCTGGGGCGGCGGCATCCTGGGTGAGGGCGAAAGCAGCGTCACCAGCTGGATCTTTGGCAGCGAAGGCGGGGAAGCGCTTGTGGCCCCCATTGACTTTGCCGGTGGTACCGTCGTCCACATTTCCGCAGGTACGGCCGCACTAGTCCTAGCGATTGTCGTGGGCAAGCGCCAGGGCTTCCCGAAGAGCGTGCAGCGTCCCCACAACCTGCCCATGGTCATGCTCGGTGCCGGCCTGCTGTGGTTTGGTTGGTTTGGCTTCAATGGCGGTTCCGCCTTCGCAGCCGATGGCCTCGCCGGCCTAGCCTGGGTCAACACCACCGCCGCAACGGCCGCCGCAATCCTGGGCTGGTTGCTCGTGGAAAAGCTGCGCGATAACTACTGCACCTCCCTGGGTGCAGCCTCCGGTGTGGTCGCAGGACTTGTCACCATTACCCCGGCCGCGGGCGACCTGAACCCGGTCACCTCGCTCATCATGGGTGCCCTCGGCGGCATGCTAGGTTGCCTCGGCGTGGGCCTGAAGTTCCGCTTCGGCTTCGATGACTCCCTCGACGTCGTGGGCGTCCACTTGGTCGCCGGCCTGTGGGGCACCGTGGCAGTTGCCTTCTTTGCCAATGACCGCGGCATCTTCACCGGCGGCGGCGCCGAAGGTTGGAAGCTGCTCATCGTACAGATTCTCATCGCCGCTATCGCCGTGGTCTTCGCCGCAGTCATTACCGCCATCATTGCGGTGATTTTGAAGGCGACCATCGGCTGGCGCGTGACCGACCAGATCGAAACCGACGGCATTGACTTTGGTGGTCACCGTGAGACCGGCTACGACATTGGCGGCCGTGCCATGCGCGGTACCACCAGCCGCAACTAAAACGCCCAGCGATACCTAGGAGCAATAATGAAACTCGTAACAGCCGTGGTCAAGCCCTTTACGCTTGATGATATCCAGCAAGCACTACAAAAACTCGGCTCGCCGGGCATGACGGTGACCGAAATCGAAGGCTTTGGCCAGCAACGCGGTAACAAGGAAATCTACCGCGGCGCCCAATTCGCCACCTCCTTTGTCCCCAAAGCCAAAATCGAGCTCATCGTGGCAGACGATGACGCCGAAGCGATTGTCGATGCCATCGTGGACGCCGCCTGCACCGGCGAAATCGGCGACGGCAAGATTTGGATAGCGCCCGTCGAAGACGTCATCCGCGTCCGCACCGGTGAGCGTGGGGAGAAGGCTATTTAGACCTCAAATGCGCGGTGGATCTGCTTGCTTATAGAAGTAGAAGAGTCGTGGCAAACCAGTTTATTTTAAGTTCAACGTGAGGAAAAATCCGAGAGCCCGACCCCGATGTGTCAACTTTCCGGGGCCAGGCCTTGTGTGAGGTTACCCTCGTTTAGTGTACATCCGATCTGTGCGGATCGTGTGGCGGTACGAGAGGATGGGCCTAACCCCAACAGTTCCACTACCCGGGGTAGGTCCCGTTGGCCCATTGGCGCACCGCTGTTCCTTGGCGTTCCAGGCCTTGGTTTTGCCTCGGTGCAGCTGATCGGCACGGTGCTTTGGGGTTATTCCCGTCGATGACTCCGGGCAAGCCTCCGTAATGTAGAGCATCGTGCGCCAGGTTAGTTCCTCGCAGGATACAGCGGTGTCTGGTTTGGTGTTGTCGGTTGCGCTAGTTCTCACGCTGCCTTACGCGCTTAAGGACGTCGTAATCACCGGTCCTGGCATCAACGGCGGATTAAGCATCAATCAACGCTGACGCAAGCTGCTACTGTGAATACTCCTAAAAATGTCCTCATCCCCTTTTTGCTACTTAACCCCCAACGGCATTGTCAAAGCAACCCGTCAATCTTTAGGTTCGACCATCGCGCAGCTGCGTGAACAGGGTCGTAACGGCCCGTTTGGCGAGCAAACTGGGGGCCAGGGCAGTGGAGGTGAACAGTTTAGAGAACTGCAGTGACCTTATAACCCTTCTTGGTGAGCAGCCGGGTCGCTGCTTTAAATGTCGCGTTATCGCTGTCGGGGTTGTATTTTTCGGGATCTAAAGCGATATGCGCGAATTTTCCATCATAGCGGATAGTCATGAATTTGTAGCCAGCTTGTTCTTCGGCATCATCGATTAGCGTTTGCACGTCGGAGGTATCGCGGTCGGGGGTGGCCGCCGCCGCATGGTCTTGATGCTGGGCTATAGGGGAAGCTTTTTCGATTGGAGTGCTGTGGCCGATTAAGCCAGTGCTTGCAGTCAATAGTCCAGCAAGAATAGTGGTAATAATCTGAATACCTTTCTGTTGGGCGTATGGTATGGGTGAGTGTGGTATAGAACACTCGCTCACCTGCAAAATTAACGGTTACAACCGTAACTTAACTTCGGATTAGCTCAAAAACTGTGCTGACCAAGGACCAGTTTTCCTGGTTCCTTCCAGCACAAGAGCCCAAATTGGTTATTATACCAAAACTAGTCTTTGTTTTCAGGCTCCTGAAACGGCTCTTCCTTTGGGAAGTACTCCAGTGGGTGGATGTAGGACTGGACCCCTGTTCGGAATACCCGGACAGGGCGGTAGATTACTATTTTTCCAACCCGGTTGGGCTGGATATCGGGTGTCCGCCAAACAGGGGTCAGGCCCGTTGGATATCAGGTGTCCACCAAATGGGGGTCAGGTCCATTCAAGGAGATATAAGTAATGCCTTGGGTGAAGTGAATAGCGAACTTTTGAGAGGAGATACCAGCCCCTTAGCCTGAGCCTGCACATGCATTTTGAATGGCGGCGATGGTAGCTTGAGAACCATGAGAAGCTTGTGGAGGTATTTCCGGCCATTCGGCGTCTCCGCCTTGGTAGTCATCGTGCTCGGGGTTCTGTTTAATGACCATCACTGGGCACTGATTCTAGTGGTCGCAATTTTGCTCATAGGAGTCGTTCTATCCTTGGCGGATTATGCTTCCGGGCGGCGTCGAAAGAATGAGGATGAGCGTTGAATCAGAAATTGCAGTTGTCGTTGGCTACCGGATTCGTCGGCGTGGTTTTGGTCATCGCAGCGCCTATTTTAATTAGCACCGGAATTGATGCTGCCGATGCTGGGCAGCAGTCAGGTAATGCTGTGGTTCCATTGCTTTTAGTGGGCATCGGAACCGTACTAGTGATCCTTGCGCTGGCCCGTTCCGGTCCTGTATTTGAAAAGAAAAATTTAAACGCCGAGCGCTAGAAGCGCTAGTTTTGGGGGCCATATTCCTTGCGGGAATGCAGAGGACACGACGTTAAGCGCCTTCAATCAACCTACTGGTTGATTGAAGGTTCAACCGCCTCTGCGATTCAAAGCCAGAGAAGTCGGGGCAAGATATGTATTTAGAGAACTTGATCCCCTCGGCTATCCAGTCATGGTGATGACTGGGAAGGAGTAATGACATGAAGGCTTTGTACAGGGCAGCGATTTTCTACCTCGTCTTGGGCTTGGTCGCCGGCTTGTTTTATCGGGAGTTTACGAAGCTACAAGATTTCCCGGAAGGCGAATATACGCAGCTAAGCGTGGCCCACACCCACTTGCTGGCATTGGGCTTCATGCTATTCCTCATCTTCTTGGCGCTGGAAAAGGTCTTCGCGCTGTCGCGGCACCGCCAGCTATTCAACTCATTTTTTTGGCTGTACAACGTGGGCGTTGTGCTCACCGTCGGCATGCAAATTTCGCACGGCATACTGACGGTGCTGGGCAAGGAATCCAATGAGATGATTTCGGGCATCGCTGGTCTGGGCCACATCTTCATCACTGTGGGGCTGACGGTCTTTCTCGTGAATTTGGGCCGGGCCATCAAGGAACCAGATGAGGGTAGCACCAAAGCTTCGGTGAACGCCTAACTATGAGCGAGCACAGCGCACAATAAAACGTCACGGCGCCTACTCGCCGCGATTGGATAAGCTTGGCGGTTCTTTCCGTCGGGTTGGGCATCATTGTTCTAGATGGCACTATCGTCGGCGTGGCATTGCCCTCGGTCATCACTGACCAGCAGCTTAACCCGACGCAGGCGCAGTGGGTCAACAGCCTCTATGCGGTGCTATTAGCTGCGCTGCTGCTGCGACGGGCAAGATTTGCGGGTACCTGGGGACGCAAGCGCGCCTTCCTCACCGGCCTGACAATATTTGTGGAAGGCAGCGTATTGGCGGGTTTTCTACCACCGCCGCCTTTGACCTCCGCGCGAGCCGTGCAAGCTATCGGCGCCGCATTCATCATGCCGTCCACGCTCTCTACGGTTAATGCCGTATTCCGTGGCAAGTACCGCGCCGCAGCCTTTGGTGTGTGGGGCGCGGTGATTTCTGGGGCTGCAGCGCTCGGACTGCTCGCCGGTGGTGCACTGACGGAATGGGTGTCCTGGTATTCGCGATTATCGAGGCCCGACCTAGGCTGGTGGGAACCCCAATCCTCGTTCAGTTTCTTTGGCTGGACGTGGTCAGAAAACGCGCCCATCTCACCGGTGCCGGTGGCGCTCGCGGTTTCGGCCGTGGGCTTCGCGCTGTCAGCCATGGCAATCGGTGCATTCTCTCCGGTGCAGCAGCCCCCACGTCGCGGCGCGTTTCGGGGCACCCGGCACCGTGCTCATCGGGCTCGGCTTGGAAGCCGTCGGCGTCCTTATCCTCGTCCTGCTTATGGGGCCGGATACGAATGGTTGGATTATCGCCGCGCCGCTGACCCTGTATGGATTGGGCCTTGGGTTCGCCTCCGCAACGCAGAGCACCGTGCGTCTGGGGCAGTGGTGCAGGCCTTAAGCGAGGGCTTGACCATCGCCGCGCAGTGGTCGCTCGTAGCCGCTAACGCATTCCTCGCTCTGGGCTTTGTTGGTGCACTTCGGGTGCGCCGTGCTGCGGGGGAGAAGGGTGCCCCCGCAAGCAATGCCGATCTCGGTGCCCGCTTTAATCGCGTCCCGAACTGATTTTCCACCCGCGTGCTGCTTTGCGTTGCTGCCAGAAGTGACGGTAGATACCGGGGACATCGGAAAGCTCAGCGTGGGTACCAAGTTGGCTGACGTGCCCGTGTTCATCCAAGACTACGATTTGATCAGCAGATTTAATTGTATCCAGCTTATGGGCGATGACGATAAAAGTAGACTTCTCCCGTAGCTCGTCCATTGCGGCAAGGATATTTGCCTCATTTTCTGCATCGAGTGCGGAGGTAGCCTCATCAAAGAGGACAATCGGCGCTTGTTTGAGCAGCGCGCGAGCAACAGATACGCGCTGGCGCTCACCGCCGGACAGAAGCCGTCCTCCTTCACCAACCGGAGTGTGCCACCCTAGGCGGTTGGCAATAGACGTCACGCCTGAAAGATTAGCTGCGCGGAAGACTTCCTCATCGGAGGCATCGGGACGACCAACGCGGATATTAGCAATCAGCGAATCATCGAAGAGATAGACGTCCTGAAAGACCATGGATAGTCTGGACATTAGCTGTTCGGTTCCAAGCTCGCGGATATCTACGCCGTCAACCATCACCGTCCCGGAATCTACATCCCAGAATCGCGAAATAAGGCGCGCAATTGTGGTCTTTCCGGAGCCAGAAGGACCGACAATGGCGGTAACGGTGCCCGGTTGGGCGTGGAAGGCGACATCGACCAATACCGGCTTATCTCCGTACCCAAACGTGACATTGCGCAGCTCAACACTGCCCGAACCGTCTCCTGTACGCGGAGTAGTGGGTTCTGGCAGGGAAGGGGCATCGGTGATGAGCTCGGTTTCTGCGAGCGCGATACGGCCTGCGTCTAAACCGACGAAACAAGAGCCCAGCTGCTCAAGCGTGCGGGTAAACCTCAAGCTGATTCCGATGATCGCAATTGTTTCTAGTGGCGATAGGGCGCCTTCAACGGCAAGATCCGCGGAGACCATAATGAGAGCCACGATGAAGATCTGCACTACTATGCCGTTGAGTAGCAAAGCTAATGTGGATACCCATAGCTCGCGTATCCGTGCTTTATGATCGATTTCTAGTGCTTGCTCAAGCGGCGCAAACCCTTGTGATTTTCCCGCCGCGCGCAAGGCCGGCTGGCGGTTAGCAAATTCTACGATGCGCTGGGAGAGCTCTTTACTCGGCCCGAGTGCGCGGTTCGATGCTTTCTCACGAATCCATGCAGCCAACTGCATCACCACGAGCGCCAATGGTGCGATGATTAGAAAGACCAATCCCAACCGCGGATTCCAGAAACACGCTCCAACCAACAGGGTCATAAGTGCTGCACCATCGCGGTACACCATGCCTTGAGTATGTGCAAGAGTCTCGGCCGCCACCATAAAACGATCTGAGACGAGACGAGATAGCCCGCCGGTATTAGCCGGTATGAACCAGCCGAGCGGTAGCGTTGCCAATTTATCGCCCACAGTCGTGTGCGCGGTTCGGATGAAATCCAAGGCCGTGTGGTAAGAGGCCATGGTTGCGAAAAATCGTAGCGCAAAAGCTACGAGCGCAATTGCCAAAAGCGTCCACATCCATGGTGCGATCGTCGTATCCCCATCGAGTGCCTTTGTAAGTGGCACGAGCGTGAGAACGGCGAGGCCGTCAAGCACGCCAACGATAAGCGATAGACAAGCATGCCTTTTATTGAGCTTATGACCTACAGGACTTTGCAGCTTTTTGACACTGCGAGTAAGTAACGGATCACGAAGCCGCGAACTAGCAGGCGTGGTGGCATTAGACATGAGAATTATCCTTCACAGGCTTGAGGCGGATTATTTGGTCTGCGCCTTGGATTGACTCCGGTTTGTG
Organism: Corynebacterium sp. MSK310; assembly: GCF_030227355.1. Lineage (NCBI taxonomy): Bacteria > Bacillati > Actinomycetota > Actinomycetes > Mycobacteriales > Corynebacteriaceae > Corynebacterium > Corynebacterium sp. MSK310. Next base: position 68,789 of record NZ_JASPFZ010000010.1, on the reverse strand, counting down.
GGCTATGACCAAGACGGTCTTGTCTCTTACGAGTGTGGCCAGAGCCGCTTGAATTTCTGCTTCGCAGTCAGGATCGGTTGCCGCAGTAGCTTCATCCAGGATCAAGATTGGGGCATTGGTAATAATTGCCCGGGCAATAGAAATGCGTTGCTGTTGTCCACCGGATAAAGAGATGTTCTCACCAACAACGGTGTCGAGCCCAGCTGGTAAAGCGCGAATATCAGCAGCTATGTGCGCGGCCTCTGCTGCTTGCCAGATCTCTTCATCGCGAGCTTCTGGGCGTGCAAGGCGAATGTTTTCCCGAATACTCATGCGCAGTAAGTGAGGATCTTGTAAGACAAAAGCCACAGTGCGGTACAAACTGTCGAAAGTGAGATCACGGATATCCACGTTGTTGATAGTGATTGTGCCCGAATCTGGATCCTGGAAACGCGCCAGCATCGTTGCTGCTGTGGATTTGCCAGACCCGGAGGGGCCAATCAATGCCGTGACAGTGCCTGCGTTTAATTGCGCAGAAAAGTCTTGGAGGACTGGTGTGTCTGGGGCGTAGCTAAAGCTGACCTTGTGGAATTCCACCTCCATGTCTTGACTACTGGCATCGAGGCTCTTTGAGCCTTCATTCACGTGGGAAATTGTCATGACTTCATCGAGGCGCAACGCCGCATTGCCAGCGAGCTGGTAAGACCACATCATGCGGCCGACGGTTTGAATCGTGCCTGGGATCACCAGTGCAATCAACGTTGTGGCGATGACTTCAGCAACCGTGACATAGTCCCCGGCTATTAGCAGAGAACCGACTCCTATATTGATAAGGATGAGCACGGGAACCGCCACCACGGATTCTGAAATTGCGCTAACGCGAAGAAGCGGACGTACCCACTCGTAATAGAAGATAGCGAATTGTTTAGCAGCTTCGCGGTACCGAGCGTGGGCTTTGCCAACGGTGCCGAAAGCCTTGACGACGGAAATACCTTCGGAGAACTCCACTGCAGTGGCAGAAACCTCTCCAAGATAATCGTCCATTTCCGCAGTTTTTGTGCCCATATCTTTCATTGAATACGCCTGGATTGCTAGGAAAATGGGCACAGTGACAATAGAAAGTAGGCCAAGGCGCCAATCCAAGATAAAGGCATAAACTAGAAGCGCAAGAGGCGTGAAGATTGCGGCAACTTGCTCTACAGGAGCATGGGCTGTCAGGGTGTGCAGAGTTAGCGTATCGTCCTCGACTGCTTTGCGGACTTTGCCGGAATTAGTCTGGCTAAACCAAGACAGCGGTGCTTTCGCAATAGCGGTAATAATTCGGCGCCGGTTGATCCCCACCAGCTTTGCGTCAGCGAAGTGGGTGATCGTAAGGGCAAGGAAATAGAAGAATAGCTGGCCCAAAAATGCTGCAAGGAGCCATTTCACAATGGACGCGACGTCATCAGTATTGCCGTCGATTAGAGCATTTCCCAGTGCCACCAACGCGACGTAGGGTGCTACGGCGAGTACCGAGGATATAAGCGCGAGAAACTGTGCGAAGTAGATGGTTGTTTGCACTGGGGCCAGTAGCTTTTTTAGAGCGACCTGGCCGGCTTTTTGTTTTGCGCGAGCCTCTTCTTCCGGTGACGCACCGTGTGATTCTGGCGCGTGGGTTCCGCTTGATTCTGTGGAACTTTGTTTTACCTCAGACATTTCTTTCTCAATTCTTGTTGATGTCAGTCATATCGATGATTCTGGTGACTGATTCTTGGATGAATTCGTGGTCATGGGTGATAACGATGACCACTGCGCCGCTTGCTGCAAGAGAGCGAAGCAGCGCAGAGATGGATTGCAGTTGGCGCCAGCCCACCCCAGAGGTAGGTTCATCGAAGATGTAGACCTCTGCTTGCTCGGCTTGGGCTGAAGCTATGGCTAAGCGTTGCCGTTGCCCACCGGACAGAGACTGCGGATGCCGTTGGGCCATCTCTTCCAGATCGAGGCGATGGAGAATCTCGTTGACATCGATGTGGTCCCGCTTCTTCTTTGCCAGTCCGAGCGTGACCTCTTCTTCGGTGGTGGCAGCGAATAGCTGGCGGCCAACATCCTGCATCACCATGTACGCGCTGCGCCTCCGAGCTGCTGCTCCTACTCGTTTGCTGTTCAAACGGAGACTACCGCCGCGTTTGGGAGAAGCAAGACCACAAATGATCCTGGCGAGGGTGGTTTTGCCTACACCGTTGGGCCCGATTAAGGCGGTGACTTCGCCGCTGGGGAAAAATGCGTGGTCAATGTTTAGCACCTCATGCGTGCCATAAAAAAACGGATATCGCTTAACTCGAGTCCGCTCCAGTGGGGATCGGCGTTTTCGGGCGTGAGTGGTCCCGGCACGCTCGCGGGCAGGGGAACGTGGTGCAGACTGCGCAACCCCAATTGTTTGCGTTTGGGTTCGTCTAAGGCATAAAACTCCTCAGCGTGGAAACTCCGCGCTATTTTTCCCTGAGTCAAGTAAATAACTTGGTCAGCGATATCTTTTAAGAAAAAGAGGCGGTGATCCGCGATAATGATCGTTGTACCTAATTCCTTCAAGCGGTGTAGCACGCGTGCAAGAATATCGATGCTTTCCATGGAGAGATTGGAAGTGGGTTCATCGAGAAGCACGAGACTGCCCGGGGAGACAAGCGCGCATGCGCATGCCACGGTTTGTAACTGTCCACCGGATAATTCTTTGAATCGCCGGCCCCGAAGATCGTTAATGCCTAGCAACTCGACCGCTGATTGAATCCTCGACTCAATTTCTGCGGGATCCATACCAAGGTTTTCTAGCCCGAAGGCTAATTCTGCATTGACACTTTCAGTGAAAAACTGCGTCCGTGGATTCTGGAATACTGAGGCGCTGAACTCGATGGCGCGGGACAGCGGTTCCTGCGCAGGGTTAAAAGCCTGGTCATCCTTTGTAATAGTGATGGTGCCTAGTAGCTCTCCTGGATTGAAATGGGGGATGAGTCCGTTGATCAACTTGAGTACCGTGGACTTTCCCGATCCGGAATCACCGGTAATCAGTAGGCACTGTCCTGGAGAGACAGAAAAAGACACATCAGATACACCTTGAATGCCTGGCCGAGCGCCCAATGGATATGTAAAAGAAACGTTATGGGCGTTTACACTGGTTGCGATACTGCGTTCGTTCATAAGTGGACCTCCGTGGGAAGCCAGACAGAGGCAACAACGAGGCCCAACCCAGCTATTGCAGTTGCATCGACAAGCTTGAAGGAAAGATCGGCGGTGGTGGTTGGACGTGTGGGTCCTCCCAATCCGCGGACAAGAGCAGAGGCAGCGAGCTCATCACCAGCGCGGACAACGGCGCCTAACAAGGGGATGATCAGCATCGCGGACGATTGTGTGGGCTGTGTGAACCAGCTTTTTACTCCGGGTTGGAGGCCACGAAGGACCATGGCATCGCGGATGGCTTTGGCTTCTGCCACGATGATCGGCAAAACGCGCAGGAATACCGCCGGTGGAATGGTGGCCCAGCCTGGTAAACGCAGGTCCCGCAGTGCTGAGGTCAACGTGGATGGTGTGAGAGTGAGCAAGCCGAATGCGCCGATGGACATGCTGATGACAAAACGGCTTAGCCACGAAAAAACTGCCGCCGAAAAAGCGAAAAATGTGGAGCCAGGAAGCTGTAAAAGGCCCCAATACCCTAGATAGGATAATGCAAAAGAGCACAGGCAAATAAGACCATAGTGTGGCTTTACTGTAGCTAGTGCGATGGAGCTGAAGGCGATAGAAATCAGCAGCGTCGGTAGGTGGCCGTGGCTGAGAGCTACCGCATTGATTACTAGAACAGAAAGCAGCACGGTCCGTGGATCGATCGAAGGTCGACGAAGCACGCCCTGTTTTCGCAGGCTCACAGGAGGCCAGCGCTTTCAAAGTGTTTGCGGCTGACGCGAACTCCGACCTTTCCTCCGATAAAGCCGACGATGAGCGCACAAATGGCCAGTACTCCAATGGTCCATGGCTGGAAGATATCCGACATAGCATCGGCGTATTCTTGGCCCATTTGGTCTGCGATATCGACGTAGTATGAGTCCGTATCCAGGATTAGCGGGATAAAAGGCAAAGAAACCCAGGCACAGAAGACGCCATAGGCAATAGGGAAGGACTTGGCAATCCCGAGGTGGCTTTTTGTGATAATCAAATCCGCGATAAACCCAAGAATTATGCTTCCCAGCAAGGTCCAGAAGTAGTGCCCGGTGAGCATGAATGCTAATCCGTTAATACCGCCGACAAGGGTGAAAGCGCCCATTTTGGGCGTGCGGGCGGCATAAAGCGCTAGCACGATTCCATTTGCGATTGCCGCGATGAACCAGCCAATGAACATGAATTGTGGTCCTGCGAATCCGACCATCCCGGTTACAAAGGTGATTACAAAGTAAAGTGCAGCAAAGATACCAGCGTTGATGAGATCTCTGGTGTTTAAACGTGCCGTCGACCCACTGGATGAGCTTGTATTCCGTGCGGGCGTAGAGGACTGTTGGGTCATGGTAAACCTCGATTCATGAACAGTAGGGAAAGTAAGGCTTACCTAAAACGTATAATACTGTTTATAAGGTATTTCTAGCTTGATCTGAAGATTTACCCTTAATGGGGGCGAATGCAGATAAGCGGTTTTTAGGGATCATAAAATAACTATTTATTGATATGAGGGAACTAAGGTGTACCGCCTCTGCATGGGGTTGCCCGCAAATCGTGGACACGTAGTAGAGCTACCTAGTGGTTAGGCAGCGATTTTCTCTTCGTTTCTGGTTTGGGTGATGTGATTTTCGAAATCGACAGGGCTTACCATCCCGAGGGCTTCAGTGCCGGCGCCGACAGTTGTAGACCACTTCAATCCAGTAAGCCACAGCCTGACGCGCAGTATCGTGGGTTGGCCAGCGCTTCCGAGAGTGTCAGGAAGTTTATCTGTGAAACTCCTTCTAGATTAGAGCTTCACGCACAAACTTCCTGACACTCTCGCCGCAGGTGTTCCCTAACTTTGGTGGGCGGGTACTCGGCTACTAATGGCAACTACGCAGCAGGCGAATCCTTGCCATTGCCTAACGCTCCATCTGCGAGCATCGCTGCACCATACACGGGGATGAAATAGATAATTGCAACCGTGAAGAAACGCGCGGCGGTGACATCTTCTTCAAGCAATGTCCCCAGAACTTGATGCATATAAGCGATAACTGATCCGCCGAAAGTGACCAGACTGCCGGATTGAGTAAGGGTAAGTTCATTGAGATTGAAACCGAACAGGACTTGTGAAATCGACGGCTTAAGAGTCCCGTTTTCAGTGATTTGATTCTCAACGAATTCAACGGCCTGTGCGTCCTCAACCAAGTCATCAATATCATCAGCGGTTTCCACTGGGATATCGAGGTTGAGTTCTTTTTCGAGCCGTTCAAAGCGGCGTAGAACGCTGTCAATGTTCGGCGGACGGTAGTGTTCACCAACAATCGTTGATGCTGCGGAGCACTTCTCAAAATCAGGGAAAGCTGCCGGATAGCCTTTCAGAGCAACCTGCGCGCCTGGCGAGAATCCCAGTCCCTGCATCTGTTTCAACAACTGTTCAGGGGCAGTCAGGTTCTTGGTCGCTTGATTGATAGCCTCGGTGAGTCCTCGTGGAACGATTGCTTGTACATTTAATGCCTGTGCAGCACTGACGGCTTGGGTCAAGGCTGAGAAGTTAAGCCCTGCGGGCATGCTCTTTGGTGGGATAACTTGACCAATTCCACCGAGAGTAGAAATGTCTGGTAGGGGATTGCCGAGTTTCGCTAAGGCGGCCATTGATGTTTGCACCCCAGTCATCTGTTCCAATGCTGAAGAGCCGATTCCAATATCCATACCGCTTCGTATTGCTTCGACAGCTTTGAAAGTTTGGTCATCGTACATTTTCAGAAAAGCGGATGCAGCGTTTGTGGTTGTTTGCGCTTGGCTGAGGGCTTGCATTACTCCGCTGTTTTTGAAGTCAATGTAGGGGCTCGTTCCCAGTTTCATGGATGTGTTCAGGTTTGCTACTTGTTGCGCGAGGGCTTTGGAGCCTGCAGCACTGTTTGCGATGTCACTTTGTATTTTCCCGAACCAATCCAGATTGCGATTCTGCTTCGGGTTGCTGCCATCGTGGGGCATCGTGTCACCTTTCTGAGGTGGAGTGGGCCGTATTGGGTTGATTGTCTCACATGGGTGTCATTTCCCAATTCGCATTGTCAAACACGTGCTCTATGGCCGCTGGCTTGTGGGGGTCGGGTAGTTGTACTGGTCTGTGAAACGACCTAGCATTGATTGTGTCTTGTGTCGTGGGTTTGGGAGTGTGGGCCTGACCCCGGAAACAGCTCCGGCACAACAAAAACGCCTCTCCTATTTGCACAGGTAGAGGCGTTTTGCCGTTTTGAGGAGATTGTTCGAACAATCAAATCTAATTGTTCGAACAATCTCCAATGGTGCCCCAGAGAAGATTCGAACTTCCGACACCGGCTTTAGGAGAGCCGTGCTCTATCCCCTGAGCTACTGGGGCGGGGATGTTGCTCATGCAACTCGGATCATCATAGCAGTGGGGCGCGAGTGCGCCCCAAAAGGCTGCGTGCGCGGCCGTTTGTGTGGGTCGGCCCAGCAGCCTTAGCTATGAGGTTTAGGCGCCTGCCAGCTCCTCCTGCTTATTGCGCACGGAGGATGCGGGCGGGTTGGTCTCGTGAGTGCCGTCGGAGTACAAGACGGTGGGGATGATGCGGTTGCCGTCGTTGACGGACTTGATCCACTCGTTGATGTCGTCGGCGTTCTCGCCTTCTACGTCCACGAGCTCGTATGGGGTTTCGGTGCGGTCCAAGTTCTTGATGAGCTTGGCGCAAAATGGGCACCAGTCGGCGTAGAAGATGGTGACATCGGCGTTGGTTTCGGGTGCTTGTACAGTCATTAGGCTGCGTCCTTTCTGTCGTAAGTTAAAAAGCGGTACTTCATGGGGAGCTCGCTGGCCGGTTGCTCGGGAAGCTCTAGATGCCCTTTGTCTGAGGTGAGCCAGTCCGTGCTGTAGGCCAAGCCGAACGTATCGGGGATATCCGGGGCAAAGACGGCGTCTTCGCCATAGATATCGCCGATGTTTACGCCCATGAGAGTGACCTCGATGCGGTCCACCTGGTCCAAGGCGGCGGTGTAGATTTGGCCGCCGCCGATGACCCAGGCATCGGCAAGCGCGGGCATCGTTCTGCCCACCGTAGCACCAGTTGACCACGTGCCGGGCGCGCGCGAGGAGAGCACGTAATTGTTCCGGCCGGGCAGGGGACGGAACTTGGGGTTGAGGGACTCCCAGGTCTTGCGGCCCATGATGACCGGCGCGCCCATGGTGACGTCCTTGAAGTGCTTGAGATCCTCCGGCACGTGCCAGGGCATCTGTGCACCATCGCCGATGATGCCGTCCAGGGACTGCGCCCAGATCGCGCCGAGCATTAGACCGACACCTGCGCCTTGATGGCCGGGTGCGGGTCGTAGCCCTGCACCGCAAAATCGGCGAAGTCATAGGAGAAGAGGTCCTTCGCCTTGTTGAGTTTCAGCTGCGGGTACTCTCGCGGCTCGCGGGAAAGTTGCTGCTGTACCTGCTCCACGTGGTTGTTGTAGATATGGCAATCGCCGCCGGTCCAGATGAGATCGCCCACCTTGAGACCAGCCTGCTGGGCAAACATGTGGGTCAGCGCCGCATAAGAGGCGATATTGAAGGGCACGCCCAGGAACATATCCGCCGAACGTTGGTAGACCTGCAGCGACAGCGTGTCATTGGCCACGTAGAGCTGGAAGAGCAGGTGGCAAGGCATAAGCGCCATCTGGTTGAGCTCAGATACATTCCACGCGGAGACCAGGTTGCGGCGCGAGTCTGGGTTGTTCTTCAAGGTGTCGAGTGCCTGCTGGATTTGGTCGATGTGGCTCCCATCCGGGGTGGGCCAGGAGCGCCACTGCACGCCGTAGACCGGGCCCAAATCGCCATTCTCATCGGCCCACTCGTTCCAAATGCGCACGTTATTATCCTGCAGGAATTTCACATTGGAATCGCCGCGCAGGAACCACAGCAGCTCGCCGATGATTCCGCGAAAGTAGACCTTCTTCGTGGTCAGCAGAGGGAAGGATTCCGCCAGGTTATAGCGCAGCTGTGCGCCGAAAATGGAGCGCGTGCCGGTGCCGGTGCGATCGCCTTTGGCCGTGCCTTCTTCGAGGACGCGGCGGAGGAGATCCTCATACGGGGTTTTGATAGTGGCACTAGAGGCGGTGGACGTATCACTCATGGTGCCCCAGTGTAGAACGTTAGAAAGCCATGGGGATAGTCAGAATTTTTATTTCCTGTCGGCGCTGGTAGAGGGACTGCTTGCGCGAAGTGTTTCTCGCAGGGCCTGCTCGATCGGGGTGGCTTCCCACTGGGCGGTGGCACCGCTCAAAATGGAGGGGTGTTCCCACAGGTAGCTCATCTCCAACAGTCCATGAAGATCGGAGTTAAAGAGCCCGCCAAGCTTGAGCATCCACGGACGCAGCGTTATGGGCGAGTGCCGGCAGCCAGCGAGATGCGCGAACTCCGCCTGGGTAATTGCAGGGGCGCAGGGTACGGAAATGATAGGTGGGCTGGTGGGGTCAAGGAGGGCATCAGCAAGCGCGCGGCCAAAGTCCGGAAGGTAGGTAACCGAATGCTTGGTATGCGCGTTGAAGAGTGCGAGGGGAATGCGCTTGCCGATGATCAGTTGGTGATACACGCACCCCGGGCCAGAATCCGGGCCAAATAGATCTGCGGCCACCACCGATACGGCGCGGGCAGGTGAAGCGAGGCGGGTATTGATGAGCGCAGCGCGCACACCGGGTTTTCCTTGTCTGGATGTGGTTAAAGGGGTACCGGGTGAAAACGTTTCGTAGCTCGGATCGAATCCGTAGATGGATTCTGGAAAGACGATGGGGATGGCGCGTTCGGCGGCGATGCGGAGGGCTGTGTCCTCAGCGGGGATGAGGAGCGTGCGCCATGCCTCGGCGTTATAAGCGGCGTGGATGCAGTGGACAATGCCGTCGACGTCTGCGGGGTAGAACTCTTTTTGGGTGGCATCGCCGGTGATGTGCTGTACGTATGGGCCTAGGTCGAGCACTGAGCCATGGCGGCTCATGATGATGCATTCATGGCCTCGGGCGGTGAGTTCGCGGGCAACCGCCCGGCCAACGGGTCCGGCGCCAGTGATGAGAAATTTCATTATGCGGAGTCCTATTCATATTAGTGACTGGTGCTCTCTAAAAATATAGGGCGGGGCCACCGAAAGCAAGAGCAGTGCTCTCTTTTGTGAGTTGCTATAGTTTGCTCATGGCACAAACCCCACGCGAGCGCGCCCGAGAACAGACGATGACCCGCATCATCGAGCTGGGGCGGCAGCAACTAGCTAGTGGTGGTGTAGAGGCGCTGAACCTACGGGCCATAGCCCGTGAGCTAGGAATCGTTCCTTCTGGTATTTACCGCTACGTACCGGATAGGGCAAGCCTCATAACCCTCCTCATCGTTGATGCTTTTGACTCCCTAGATGGGGCTGTGGCGCGCCACGATGATCTGAGTGTGCAACCGCGTGAGCGATTCATTGGCCTCGTAGGTGCGATGAGGCAGTGGGCCCTTGAATTTCCGCAACGGTGGGGCCTGATTTATGGCACTCCGATTGTGGGCTATCAAGCGCCAACCACAGAGACGATAGCAGCGGGCACCAAAGTGAGCCGCCGCCTCGCCGCCTTGCTTGAGCAGTCCACGGTAGTGCCGCTGAGGCAGCGCTCGCCCCACCTGGATGCCGATATGGAGGCAGCCGCGAAAGATATGGGCTCCGATCTCAGCGCGGACGCCATGGAAATGGCGCTGGAGGCCTGGGTGAGGATCATCGGGCTGATTAACGCCGAGGTTTTCGGCTACCTAGGGCGCGATACGCTGAGCGAGTTCGCCGAGTTCCATGCCCGATCGGTGGCGCGGCTCGCCGATGGGTTGGGGCTCTAAAAGCCGCCATTCTCCTCGGCAAAGGCCGCGGCGTGCTCCAGAATCTCGTCTTTCAGCTCGGGGCGGCAGATGAGCAGATCGGGGATGAAGGTGTCCTCGTTATTGAAGGTGATGGGGCTGCCATCGAGACGGGAGCAGTGCAGGCCGGCTGCCAGGGCAACGCCTACTGGGGCGGCCTGATCCCATTCGTATTGGCCGCCGGCGTGAATATAACCGTCATAATCGCCCAGCAGCACGTGCATGGCCTTAGCACCGGCGGAGCCGACGCCCTCGGTTTCATAGCCCATCTTTTCCGCGATGTAGCCGGCCACCGTGGGCGGGCGGTTGCGGGAGATGACGAACTTCTTGGATAGCGGGCCGGCGACGGCGCGCACATCGGAGGACTTGAAGGTCACGCCGTAATCCGGCAGGCCCACCGCGGCGTGGACCGGGGTGCCGTCCTCAACGAGGGCGATGTGTACCGCCCAGTCCTGGCGGCCGGTGGCAAATTCCTTGGTGCCGTCAAGCGGGTCCACGATCCAGACGCGCTTCTTTTTTAGCCGGGCAAGGTCATCGGAGGCCTCTTCAGAAAGCACGCCATCGCCGGGCCGGTGCTGTTCTAATACGCGGGCGATCCATTCTTGGGCGGCGTCATCGCCGGCATCGCCAAGCGAAAGGCCCCGCAGCAGGCCACCATTGCGCACGCCCTTTAAAATCTCGCCGCAGCCTTGGGCGAGCGAATTGGTCAGGCGGGAATCAGAAATCTCGACGGTCATGGTGCCCACATTACAACGGGGACTAGAGTGTGGTCATGCCAGAAAACATCCTCGAGCGTTTTCGCCCCCAAGTGGCGCAGTGGTTCCAGGACGTTTTTGCCGCTCCCACCGCGGTACAAGCCCAGGCATGGGACAAGATTTCCCGCGGGGATCACGCCCTGATGGTTGCCCCCACCGGCTCCGGTAAGACGCTCGCTGCGTTTTTATGGGCGCTAAATAACCTGGTGGAGCGTGAAGGCCAATTGGCCCTGCCGGTAGGCAATGCTGCTGGCTCCGCAACGGGCGTGCGGGTGCTGTATATCTCGCCACTCAAAGCGCTGGGCGTGGATGTGGAAAATAACCTGCGGGCCCCGCTGACCGGCATTGCGCGCACCGCGGAAAAGCTGGGCCTGGAGGCGCCGAATATTTCCGTGGGCGTGCGCTCGGGCGATACGCCCTCGGCAGAGCGCTCCCGACAGGTGCGCAAGCCGCCGGATATCCTCATTACCACCCCGGAATCGGCGTATTTGATGCTGACCTCAAAGGCGGCGGGGATTTTGAAAACCGTCGATACCGTCATCATCGATGAAATCCATGCGCTGGCCGGCACCAAGCGCGGCGCGCACCTCGCCCTGACGCTGGAGCGCCTGCAAGAAATTGCGGGCGACTTTCAGCGCATCGGGCTTTCTGCCACGGTGCGCCCGCTTTCGGCAGTCTCGGATTTCTTAGGTGGCAATCGCCCGGTGGAAATCGTGGCGCCTGAAGCCCACAAGAAGTGGGATTTGGACGTGCGCGTTCCGGTAGAGGACATGTCGGATCTTCCCACGCCAGAGGCGGGCTCGACCATTGGGGAGCTCACCGTTGATGATGCCATTGGCATTACCGGCGGGCCGGAAGGCAGCGGCGACGGCATGGAGGAATTCGGTGGGGAAGAAGACACCGCGTTGCCCACCGCGAACTCCATTTGGCCGTTTATTACCCAGGACCTCTATGCGGACATCATGGCGCATCGCTCCACGCTGGTCTTTGTCAATTCGCGGCGCAGCGCCGAGCGCCTGACCAGCCGCCTCAACGAGCTTTACGCGCAGGAATATGACCCGGATTCGCTTTCGCCCGAAACACGGCGCGATCCTGCCCAGTTGATGGCGCACTCGCACGTTGCGGGCAAGGCGCCGGCAGTCATCGCGCGGGCGCACCACGGCTCGGTGTCCAAGGACGAGCGCGCGATGACGGAAACGATGCTGAAGGAAGGCACGCTCAAGGCCGTGGTGGCCACGAGCTCGCTGGAGTTGGGCATCGACATGGGCGCGGTGGATTTGGTGGTACAGGTGGAATCGCCGCCCTCGGTGGCCTCGGGCCTGCAGCGCGTGGGCCGCGCCGGGCACCATGTGGGCGCGGTCTCGCACGGCGCGTTTTATCCCAAGCACCGCGCGGACCTAGTGCAATCCACGCTGACGGTGTCGCGCATGCGCGGCGGGATGATCGAGAAGATGCACACCCCGCGCAACCCGCTGGATGTGCTCGCGCAGCAGACCGTGGCGGCGGTGGCCGCAGCGGGCGAGGAAGGCTTAAGCGCGGATGACTGGTATGACATCGTCAAGCGCAGCCATCCCTACCGCGAGCTGGCCCGCGAGGTCTATGATTCCGTGATCGACCTGGTCAGCGGCGTGTACCCATCCACGGATTTTGCGGAGCTAAAACCCCGCGTGGTGTATGACCGCGTATCCGGCGTGATGACCCCGCGCCCAGGGGCGCAGCGCGTGGCCGTGACCAGCGGCGGCACCATCCCGGATAGGGGAATGTTTGGCGTCTTCCTCTATAGCGGTGGGGAGTCCGGGAAGGCCCCGCGCCGGGTGGGCGAGCTTGATGAGGAGATGGTCTACGAATCTCGCGTGGGCGATGTCTTTACCTTGGGCGCGACCAGCTGGCGCATCGAGGAGATCACCCGCGATCAGGTCCTAGTCACGCCCGCGCCGGGGCATACGGGCCGCCTGCCGTTTTGGAATGGCGATGGCGCCGGGCGCCCCTATGAGCTCGGCCAAGCTTTAGGCGAGTACCGCCGCGAGGTGAATACGGACCCGAGCATTATCGCGGATGCTGATGAGAATGCCCGCAGCAATATCTTGTCCTACCTGCGCGAACAGCAGGAGGCCACCGGCATTATTCCGGATGAAAAGACGCTCGTGCTCGAGCGCTTCAAGGATGAGTTGGGGGACTGGCGCGTGGTACTGCACACCCCCTTTGGCCGGCCGGTTAACTCCGCCTGGGCCTTGGCGGTAGGCGCGCGGGTGGGGGAGCGCACCGGCATGGACCCGCAGGCGGTGGCCGGCGATGATGGCATCGTGCTGCGCCTGCCAGAGGGCGAGGCCGATCCCGATGGCACGATTTTTGCCTTCGACGCCGACGATATTGCCGATGTCGTGGCCGAGCAGGTGGGCAATTCCGCGCTTTTTGCCTCCCGTTTCCGCGAGTGCGCGGCCCGCGCGCTGCTTTTGCCCCGCCGCAATCCCGGCAAGCGCGCCCCGCTGTGGCAGCAGCGCCAGCGCGCCGAGCAGCTCTTGGACGTCGCCCGCCAGTACCCGTCCTTTCCCATCATCTTGGAAACGGTGCGCGAGTGCGTGCAGGACGTCTACGATGTCCCGGCGTTGCAGGAGGTCATGCGCGATCTGGGCCACCGCCGCGTGCACATCGCGGAGGTCACCACGGAGCAGCCTTCGCCCTTTGCCTCCTCGCTGCTGTTTAATTACACCGGCGCCTTCATGTATGAGGGCGATTCCCCGCTGGCGGAAAAGCGGGCGGCGGCCCTCGCCCTTGACCCAGCGCTCTTGGCCAAGCTGCTGGGCACGGTGGAGCTGCGAGAGCTCTTGGATCCCGCGATCATCGACGAGGTCCATGCCCAGCTGCAGCGCACCGCACCCTCGCGCCGGGCGCGCACCACCGAAGAGGTCGCGGATCTCCTGCGCGTGCTCGGCCCCATTCCGGTCGAGGAGCTGGGCGAGCATACCGACGTTCCCTTTACCGCCCTGGATAGCCTGGGCACGCGGATTATGCGGGTGCGCATCGGCGGGCGCGAGCACCTTGCCCAGTCCCAGGACGCCGCGCTGCTTCGCGATGCCCTCGGTGTTCCCATCCCTCCCGGCATCCCCGCCCAGGTCGCCACGCTTGCCGATGCCCTCCCACAGCTCATCAGCCGCTGGGCGCGCACCCGCGGCCCGTTCGTGCTCGCGGACTTAACCGCTGCCTTCGGAATTTCCGTCTCCGCTGCATATACCACCCTGGCCGGGTTGGATTCGATCGTGGAGGGTCACTACCGGCAGGGAATCGAGGAGCAAGAGTACTGCGCCGCCGAGGTATTAAAGACCATTCGCTCGCGCTCGCTTGCGGCTGCGCGCGCGGATACCGAGCCGGTCTCCGGCGCCGCCTTTGCCCGCTTCCTCCCGGAATGGCACGGCATTGCGCCCGCAGGGAAGCGGCCGGCACTCCGCGGTGCCGATGGAGTATTTTCTGCTATCGAGCAGCTCGCCGGGGTTCGCCTGCCGGCCTCTGCCTGGGAGTCCATCATTTTGCCCGCCCGCGTGGGGGATTATTCGCCCCGCATGCTAGATGAGCTAACCGCCAATGGTGAGGTGATGATCGTCGGCGCCGGAAAGGCCGGAGCTGCCGATCCGTGGGTGATGCTGCTGCCTACCGATTACGCCGCCCAGCTCGCCCCCGAAACCGATCCGGAGGGCGTAAGCATGCTGCAGCGCGCCATTTTAGGCGTGCTCGAGCGCGGCGGCGGCTTCCTCTTTTCCGATATCGCCGCCGAGGTCCCCGGTACCGCCGAGGAAATCCGCGAGGCCCTCTGGGGGCTGGTAGAAATGGGCCTGGCCAGCCCGGATTCCTTCGTCCCCATCCGCACGCGCTTATCGGCAGGCGGGCGCGGTGCCTCCCGCGCCGGCCGCGGTTCTACCGCCCACCGCTCCAAGCGGCGCCCCACGCGCTCGCGGCTGCGCATGGGTCGCACCTCGTTTGCCCAGACCCAAAATGCCAACGGAAGCGCCGGCCAGACCCCACCTGATATGCTCGGCCGCTGGTCGCTGGCTGTGCCCGCCGCCCAAGATGCCACCTCGCGGTCCGTGGCGCACGGCGAGGCCTGGCTGGATCGCTACGGCGTGGTCACCCGCGGCTCCGTGGTGGCCGAGGACGTCCTCGGCGGCTTCGCGCTGGCCTATAAGGTGCTTTCCGGCTTTGAGGAATCCGGCAAGGCCATGCGCGGCTATGTCATTGAGGATCTCGGCGCCGCGCAATTTTCCACCCCGGCTATTATCGATCGCCTCCGCGGCCTGGCGGATTCCCCCGATGTCACCGGTTGGCCGTCCGGCACCACCGTCCCAGAGACCTTCGTGCTCGCCGCCGTGGATCCCGCCAACCTCTACGGCGCGGCGCTGCCCTGGCCGCAGCGCGATGATGCGGGTGGCAAAGCCACCGGCGGGCCGGCCCGCTCTGCCGGGGCACTAGTCGTGTTGTGCGATGGCCTCCCCATAGCCCACCTCACCCGCGGCGGCAAGACCTTGACCACGTTCATCGACGCCCTGCCCGATGGAATTGAGACCACCGACGTCTACGCCCGCCTCCTGTCCGCGCTCGTAGAACTCATCGCCGCCGGGCACATGTCGCCGCTGGTGATTGAGAAGTGCAATGGCAACCCCATCCACCACACCTCAGCGGCTAATATCCTGCGCTCGCTCGGGGCAGGAATTACCCCAAAGGGCATACGCATTGCCGGGCAGGCTGCGCCGCCGCGCGTTCCGCGCCGCGGGGCGCGGGACGGCTCACCGGACGACTCGCGGGGTAACTCACGTGATGGCTCGAGCGGTGGCCTGCGCGGCGGCGGTCTGCGCGGCGGCAGGCGCGCCTCCGAGGCCATCGAGGAGCTCAGCTTCGACGATCCGCCCCCGCCCCCGCCACCTCGCAATTCCGGTGGCTTCCGCCCGCGCGGCGGATACCGTCGCTAGCGCCACCTGCCTGCAGGTGTATTTTGGTGGGGCCACAGTGTCTGAGGCCCACGGAAGGAGGCCAGCCCCCATGCCCGAAGGCGATTCCGTCCTACAACTTTCGCGCCGGCTGCAGTTTATGGCCGGGCGCGAGGTCACCGGCTGTTCCGTGCGCGTACCGCAGCACGCCACCGTTAACCTCACCGGCACCATCTGTGAGCGCGTGTGGCCGTATGGCAAACACCTCTTCATGCAATTCGACCAGACCATCGTGCACACCCACCTAAAGATGGAGGGCGCCTGGGCCATCCACTACGCTGGCGACCGCTGGCGCAAGCCCGGACATAGCGCGCGCATCGTACTGCAACTGGCCCATTCACCGCGCGATATTGAACTCGTAGGCCACTGGTTGGGCTTTGTCGATATCTTCGACGCGGATCAATACTTTAGCCGCATCGCGCACCTTGGCCCGGATATCTTGGACCCCGACTGGGACCGCGAGGAGGCGGTGCGCCGTCTGCGCGCGCGACCCGAGCGCAGCATCGGCACGGCGTTATTGGACCAGAAGGTCGTGGCAGGCATTGGTAATGAATACCGCGCCGAAATCTGCTTCCTCGCCGGCGTTCACCCGGCCGCCCCGGTGGCAGAAGTGGATGTGGAACAGGTATTGGACATCGGCAAGCGCATCATGTGGGCCAACCGGAACTCGCCCATCCGCGTGACCACCGGCGTGCGCCGGGCCGGGGAGACCACCTATGTCTTTGGGCGCAACCGCAAGCGTTGTCGGCGCTGCGGCACCATCATCCAGAAGGATTCCCTGGGCGGCGTTGACCGCGGTGGGGACGAGGGTGAATTAGAGCGCATCATCTGGTTCTGCCCGCACTGCCAGCCGCTCTAAGGTTCCTTTACGCTTTTCGCGCTAAGCTGGCGGGCATGCGATCACTACTAAATCTTGTATTTAATATCATCTGGTTACTCTCCGGCGGCATCGTTCTTGCGCTGGGTTACTTCCTCTTCGGCATCATCGCCTGCATCTTCATCGTGACGATTCCGGCGGGCGTGGCCTCGTTCCGCATGGGTCAGTTCGCCCTGTGGCCGTTCGGCCGCTCCGTGGTTGAGCCCCGCAAGGGCACCGGCGGAATGTCTTCCATCTCCAATGTCATCTGGTTCGTCATCGCTGGTCTGTGGCTATCCATCGGCCACGTCGTGACCGCCGTCATCCAGGCGATTACCATCATCGGTATCCCCGTTGCCTGGGCCAACCTCAAGATGATTCCAGTGACCTGCTTCCCCTTCGGCCGCAAGGTTGTTAGCTCGAAGAACATCCCGGCCGGCTGGCAGCCCATGGTGAAGCTGTAAATTCACCTCGCCTGAAAGCGCCCGGCCCGAAGCGAAATGTTGCTTCGCGGCTGGGCGCTTTAGTGATCTGTGGTGCTTAGGCACGAAAATGTCCACAACAACCGCGTTTGTCTGAATTTGAGGGCAGATTTTTCAAGAACGCGGTTGTTTTGGACACTTTTACGTGCCCGGGGCGCCTGGGCACGGGCACGGCGCGGGCCGGAACTAACGGTTGGCGCGGTACCAGCCGATGAGCTTATCGGTGGACTGGTCGCCGGAATCTACCTCTTGGCTGCCGGAGACGGCAGGGGCCAGGTCATTGGCCTGCTGCTTGCCCAGCTCCACGCCCCATTGGTCGAAGGAGTTGATATCCCAGATGATGCCCTGGGTAAAGACGATGTGCTCGTAGAGCGCAATGAGCGCGCCCAGGGTGGAGGGGGTAAGCTCCTCGGCCATAATCGTGGTGGTGGGCCGGTTGCCCGGCATCACCTTGTGCGGTACGAGGTCTTCGTCAACTCCCTCGGCGGCGATTTCTTCAGCCGTCTTGCCAAAGGCCAGCACCTTGGTTTGGGCGAAGAAATTGCCCATGAGCAAGTCATGCATCGAGCCGGTGCCGTCCGCGGTGGGGAAATCCTCCTTGGGGCGGGCAAAGCCGATGAAGTCCGCCGGGATGAGGCGGGTGCCCTGGTGCATGAGTTGGTAAAAGGCGTGCTGGCCGTTGGTACCCGGCTCGCCCCAGTAAATTTCGCCGGTGTTTCCAGTGGTGACCGCGGTGCCATCGCGGCGCACGGACTTGCCGTTAGATTCCATGGTCAGCTGTTGCAGGTAGGCCGGGAAGCGGCCGAGGTCCTGCGCGTACGGCAGGACGGCGTGGGTTTGGGCGCCAAAGAAATTGGTGTACCAGATGCCCAGCAGGCCCATAAGAACGGGCACATTGCGCTCTAGCGGGGTGGTGCGGAAGTGCTCATCCATGGCGTGGAAACCTTCCAACAAGCGCATGAAGTCCATCGGGCCAATGGTGCACATCAAGGACAGGCCGATGGCGGAATCGAGGGAGTAGCGACCGCCCACCCAATCCCAGAACGGGAACATGTTGTCCGTATCGATGCCGAATTTCTCCACCTGCTCCGCATTGGTGGATACGGCCACGAAGTGCTTGGCTACGGCGGATTCATCGCCATCGAATTGATCGATGAGCCAGCGGCGGGCCGCGTGCGCATTAGTCAGGGTTTCTTGCGTAGTAAAGGACTTGGAGGAAACGATAAAGAGGGTGGAGCCGGCATCGAGCCCGTCCAAGGTGGCGGCCATATTGGCAGGGTCCACGTTGGAGACGAACTCCGCGGAAATGCCGGCCACCTCATAGGAGCGCAGGGCTTCTGCGGCCATGGCCGGGCCGAGGTCAGAACCGCCGATGCCGATATTGACCACCTTTTTGATGGTGTGGCCGGTATGCCCCAACCAAGATCCGGAGCGCAGGGCGGTGGCGAAATCACGCATGCGTCCTAGGACTTCGTGGACATCAGCGGCGACATCTTGGCCATCGACGTGCAAGTCATCTTCTACCGGCAGGCGCAGGGCGGTGTGCAGCACGGCGCGATCCTCGGTGTTATTGAGATGCTCGCCTGCAAACATGGCATCGCGGCGGCCTTCCACATCGGCGGCGCGGGCTACCTCGACTAGGTGCTGGAGGATCTCTTCATCGATGAGGTTTTTGGATAGATCCACGTGCAGGCCGGCGGCGTCGAAGGTGTAGTTCTCGGCGCGGTTCGCGTCTGTGGCGAAGAGATCGCGCAGGCGCATGTCCTGCTTTTCTTCATATACCTTGACCAGGTCTTTCCACTGGGGCGATGCGGTGATATCCATGGCAATTGGCCTTTCTGGCGACGAGCGCATTGGCAATGTGTACCCCTCCCACCGTAGTCGAGAATGAGTGCCAACGGCACCGTGAGAAGTGTGGCGTTTTAGAGGATGAGGGCGCCCGCCCAGCCGGCGATGAGAAGTGGGATATTGAAGTGGATAAAGGTGGGGATGACGGAGTCACGGATGTGATCGTGTTGGCCATCGGCGCCGAGGCCGGCGGTGGGGCCGAGGGTGGAATCGGAGGCGGGGGAGCCGGCATCGCCAAGCGCACCTGCAGTACCGATGAGCGCTACCGTGGCCGCGGGGCTAAAGCCGAGCGAGGCACACAGGGGAACGTAGATAACGGAGATGATGGGCAAGGTGGAAAAGGACGAGCCAATGCCCATGGTGACCACCAGGCCGACTAAAAGCATGGCGCCTGCGGAGAGAAACTTATTGGTGCCAAAGAGGTTGGCGGTGGCATCGACAAGCGGGCCGACTTCCTCCGTCGCCGTCATGACAGAGGCAAAGCCCTGCGCGGTGATCATGATAAAGCCGATAAGCGCCATCATTTTCATGCCGTTGGTAAAAACGTCATCGGCGTGCTTCCAATCCACCGCGCCGGAAATGAGCAAGATACCCAGGCCGGTCAGGGCGCCGACGAGCAGGCCATCGGATTCGAAATCGAGCGTCTGCATGATGATTTGGACGGCGAAGGTGGCAATAATCGCCAGGATGGAGACCCAGATTTTATACGTCGAGGGTGTTTCCTGGTGCTCTTCGGCGGCAATAGGCCGGTCCTCGTACTCGCGCGGGGCGCGGTAGCTGATAAAGATGGCGATGAGCAGGCCGGTGAGCATGCCCAGGGCGGGAATGGCCATGACCTGCATAATATTGATATCGGAGGTATCCAGGCCAGCCTCTTCGATATTGAAGAGCAGGATATCGTTCAAATAGATGGACCCGAAGCCCACCGGAATGAACATGTAGGTGGTGATAAGGCCGAAGGTCAGGCACGTGGTGATAAGGCGTCGATCCAGCTTGAGCTTATTAATCACCGCCAATAGCGGTGGGACGAGCAGCGGGATGAAGGCAATGTGAACGGGGATGAGGTTCTGGCTCATCACGGCCATGGCGATAAGGCCAATAACGAGCATCCACTTGGTGGTGGCCGCGGCCTTGGGATCTAATTCGCCGGTGCCGCCGAGCTTGGCGATGAGAAAATTGGCCAGGATCTGCGGCAGCCCGGCGGAGGCAACACCCATCGCGAAGGCGCCCAAGAGGGCATAGCTTAAGGCAATCTTGGCGCCGCCGCCGAGCCCGTCCTGGAAGGCGAGCATGGTGGCATCCAGGCCCATGCCGGATATTAGGCCGCCGACGATCGCGCCGATGAAAAGCGCCACCACCACGTGCACGCGCAAGAGGGCGAGCGCGAGCATGACGATGACGGCGATGAGTACTGCGTTCATGCCCCGAAAGCGTACTGCATAGTATGGGCTAGCCCGTAATTAATCCGAGGGGTTGAGAGGTGGCCTTACCCCAGGCGGCCGCGCCCCATGCGCAGCAGGGCAGAGGCGATGGTGGGGCCTTCCTCACCAAGCTCCGCGCGGAACTCGTTGAGGATGGCGATCTCGCGGGTGTGCACCAAGCGCGTGCCACCGGAGCTCATGCGGGTGCGGCCCACCGCGCGAGAGACCTCGGTGCGGCGCTTGACCGCATCCAAGATGATCTTGTCAAGGCGGTTGATTTCCTCGCGATACTGCTGGATTTCCGCATCAGATAGGGGATCGTCCGTGCCGGTGGGCGTGCGGATATCCAAGCCATTGTCAACGATGGATTCATTATCTTCAGCGGTCATGGTCCCTTATTCTGCCACTTTGTCGTGCCAAGGTGCTACTTGGTCAGGGTTTTGGAAAGCGCAGTGTATGCCGCAATTACCGGCCATGTCCGGTGGTGCTAGTAGGTTGGTAGGCATTATGACGAATAACTCTCCATTTAGCCCTTCTTCCACCCCGCGCGAACCCGCATCTGGCACTACCTCCCGTGGCGGTTTTGCCCCTAGCCAGAATCCCTTTGGTAGCACGCCCAGGCCCGCGGAATCCGATCCTTTAACCCAAGGTTTGAACCCGCAGCAATTAGAGGCGGTTACCCACACCGGCAGGCCCCTGCTGATCGTCGCCGGTGCCGGTTCCGGTAAGACGGCGGTGCTTACCCGCCGCATCGCGTACCTCATGCGCCATCGCGGGGTAAACCCGTGGGAAATCCTCGCCATTACCTTTACCAATAAGGCCGCCGCTGAAATGAAAGAGCGCGTGGGCTCTCTGGTGGGACCGGTGGCCGAGCGCATGTGGGTATCTACCTTCCACTCCATCTGCGTGCGCATTTTGCGCCAGAACGCGCAACTCGTACCGGGGCTTAATACCAACTTCACCATTTATGATGGCGATGATGCCCGCCGGCTTCTATCCATGATTGCCAAGGATATGCAGCTGGATCTGAAGAAGTACACCCCGCGCGTGCTGGCGAACCAGATTTCCAACCACAAAAATGAGCTCGTGGGCCCGGCTGAAGCGGCAGAAAAGGCGCAGCAGACAAAGAACCCGTTTGAAACAACCGTGGCGGATGTCTACGCCGAGTACCAGCGCCGCCTGCGCGCGGCCAATGCGGTGGACTTCGACGACCTTATCGGGGAAGTAGTGCGCATTTTCACCGAGCACCGCCAGGTGGTGGAGTTTTATCGTCGGCGGTTTAAGCACGTGCTGATTGATGAGTACCAGGACACCAACCACGCCCAGTACGCGCTGGTAGCAGCGTTGGTGGGCAAGGGCGAGCTAGGCCCCGATGCCCCAGAGCTGTGCGTGGTGGGTGATTCCGATCAGTCCATTTATGCCTTCCGCGGCGCTACTATCCGCAATATCGAGGAATTCGAGCGCGATTACCCGCAGGCACACACCATCCTATTGGAGCAGAACTATCGCTCCACGCAGACCATTTTGAACGCGGCCAATGCCGTGATTGCGAAAAATGAGAACCGCAGGGAGAAAAACCTGTGGACCGCGCATGGTGATGGCGAATCCATCGTGGGGTATGTGGCGGATAATGAGCACGATGAAGCCCGCTTTATCGCCGCGGAGATTGATGCGCTGGCGGATAAGGGCCACAGCTACTCCGATATCGCCGTGATGTACCGGACTAATAATGCCTCCCGCGCGCTGGAGGATATCTTCATTCGCTCCGGCATCCCCTATAAGGTCGTTGGCGGAACACGCTTTTATGAGCGCCGCGAAATCCGCGATATGGTGGCCTACCTGCGCATTATGGATAACCCGGACGATACGGTGAGCCTGCGCCGCATCATCAACGTTCCCAAGCGCGCTATTGGTGATAAAGCCCAGGGCCAGATTGCCCTGCACGCGGAGAACCAGGGGATAAGCTTTGGCAAGGCGCTTGCCGATGTCCCCCGGGGCGACGTCCCCGGCCTCGGCACCCGCGCCGTTAATGCGGTTACCAAATTCAACGACATGATGGATGGCATCCGCGCACAAATCCCAGGCATGCGCGATGAGGTGACCGGCCAGCCCGATTTGGGAGAGTTGCTCACCGCCATCCTGGATGCCACCGGATACAAGGCGGAGTTAGAAAACTCCAATGATCCGCAGGACGGTGCGCGCCTTGATAACCTCAATGAGCTGGTGTCCGTAGCCCGCGAATTTACCTCGGAGGCTGCCAACCAGTTGGCCGCTGCTGGTGCGGATGCCGTCGATCCCAATGAGCTAATAGAAGAAGGCGAAGCCGCGCCGGGCTCGTTGCAAGCCTTTTTGGAGAAGGTCTCGCTGGTCGCGGATGCGGATCAGATTCCGGATTCTGAGACAGGGGTAGTAACGATGATGACCCTGCACACGGCGAAGGGCTTGGAGTTTCCCGTCGTCTTTGTCGCTGGTTGGGAGGACGGCCAATTCCCGCACATGCGCTCGCTGGGTAACCCGAAGGAATTAAGCGAAGAGCGCCGCCTGGCCTACGTGGGCATTACTCGCGCCCGCGAAAAGTTGTACCTCACGCGCGCCATCTTGCGCTCTGCGTGGGGCAATCCGGTAACCAATCCCGCCAGTCGCTTCCTCGCCGAGATCCCAGAGGATCTCATCGACTGGCGGCGAGAGGATTCCGATAGTGACCTCACCGGTTCCTGGGGAGCCGATGACTATCAATATGGCCGGAGCTATCGCCGCGGTTCTAGCGGCGGCTATTCCGGCGGTGGGGGTGCTGGGTTTGGCCAGCGCGCTACGTCTTCCCCTTCGCAACGCACTCGCCAGCCTGCAGCTAATTCCATGCCGAAGAATAAGAACCTCAACCTTGCGGTAGGAGACCGCGTCAATCACGCGAAGTACGGGCTTGGAACCGTGATTGAAACGGCCGGTTCCGGCGCCCGCGCCACGGTGATCGTGGACTTCGGTTCCTCCGGCAAGGTGCGGCTCATGCTCATCGGCGGTGTGCCGATGGAAAAGCTCTAGACCGAAATCCCGCGCTCGTCGAACCAGCCCACTGGGTCAACGGCTGCGCCGCCGCCTGGGTGGATTTCGAAGTGCAGGTGCGGGCCGGTGGAGCGGCCCTCATTGCCGATGTCCGCGATGTGGTCGCCGGCAGAAACGTGGTCTCCCACATTGACGCGCAGCGAGTTGGCGGGCATGTGGCCGTAGACAGAGATGCTGCCATCGACGTGCTGGATGCGAATCCAGTTGCCAAAGCCTTGTGCTGGACCGGAGTTAATGACTGTGCCGTCCATGACGGAGTAGATCGGGGTTCCGACTGGGTTGGCGACGTCGATGCCGTTGTGCATCGCGCCCCAGCGCATACCGAATCCCGAGGTCAAGGTGCCGGAGGTGGGAAAGACCACCGTATTGCCAGCGGCGTCCTTGCCACGCTCGGGGGTCAGCCCGGAGCGGTCTCCCTCGGGAGCGAAGGCTTCCCGCAGGCCCGGAACGGAGGAGGGGTCCAAGACGATGTTGACTCCGCCGGATTCATTCTGGCTAAATTCCGGGACCGCATCGCCGTTGAGTACACCAACGGCGGTATTTGCGAGGCCGACGGCGGCGTCGATCACGCCTGCGTTATCAACGTTGGTGGCTTCCGGCTCAGAGGAGCCATTCGAAACGTCCACGCTAGCCACTGGATCAGCAGCAAAAGCGGAGGTGCCGGTAGCAAAAACGGTGCCAAGCGTGATGATGCTTAGCGCTACATTCCTGCGTGCGCGGTTCATGCGCTTCATAAGTTTAAGTCCTTTTCATGGCTGTGCATGGTCTCGAGGCGCGCAAACCTTGAAGGTTTCGCGTCTTTCAACTGCCCTGTGCGACACGCCGGGGGAATGGAAATACCCCATTTGGCGTTCGCTTGTGGCAACGAGTTAAAAGTTAGCCTGCCCATGGGTACCGCGCAATCTGGAAAAATGCTGGTAGAAACCACGATTATTCGAAAAGTTTCGAACATGCCAGCTTGTTGCGCGTGTTACGAAAGTGGCCAAAGTTGCGGGTTTGAAGTACTGGTTTAAGTTCTGGGGGTAGCTGGCGGGGGTGCTGGGATGAGCTTGTCGGTGTCGAGTCGGAAAACTGCCATTTACCTGCGACAAGGCCCTGTACTGGACTCGGCTGAAAGCGTCTTGGGGTCCCTGTCGGGCAGGGTCATTCCTAAGGGCGTTAGAAGGGGAGCTGGCTACCAAATTTGTGCAGTTGTTGTTGAATTTGTGGGCCGAAAGCGTTGACCGCACCGATTCCTATACCGATGGTCAGTGCGCCCGCAATGGCACCGATGATCCCCCAGAACTGCGGCTTGGAAGAGAGGGAATCAGCAACCGGTAGTTGGTGATCTGCAGCGTCTTCAGCATCCATGAGGTTGGCTTGAGAGTGATCTGAGGTGGAGCCTAAGGGTAAGCAATCGGCGAGCTCCTCGATAGTATAAAACGTTGAGTCAGCGGCAATAGGCTCACAGCCATCGTGGAACGGGATTTCCTTTTCGTTGTAGAGCATCCGCACAAGGGTCTCTCCGCGATCATTTTGGAATGCGTCCCATTGAATATTCGCGCCCATCGGGGAGACGGTATCACCACGCCATGCGGAGTTATCCCAGCTGTATAAATCATCCTCTGGGACACCTTGTTCGGAACCAGGCAGCTTCAGTAGGGCAGCCAGCGGGATGATGGTCTCGGCGTGGCCGAAGCGATAATTGGCCGCCACGTCGCCGCCAGCAGCGCGGTCCTGAACGTTTCTAATCATCTCCTCAAGCAGTGGTTCATAGTTGTCGTAGGCAATCGTCTGGCCCTGGATAGCCGGGCCTTTCTCATAGAAGTCTTCTACGTCAAGCAGGTACGCAAAGGTTGGTCCGCTGGTATCGTCCATGTACTCATCAAAGATCCACCCCTCCGCCGGGGCCTTTTCCTCGTGCTCCAAAGCTGGAGCGATGATGTAGAGGTTGTAGAACTGCAAGGCGGCGTCAACGATGCCCTCAACGGATTTATCGTCCTTTTCTCGGGCGGAAAAGCGAACGGAGCCATCTGCTAAACCGTTGATAAATTCTGGCGTAAAAATCTTAGCCAGCAAGCTGCGTGCAGCCTGCTGCGACTCTGGCTTGGCGTAGGCCTGTTGTACTTTTTCCTGTAAAGCCTGAGAGTCCTTCCACTCTGTATAGCGCTGATAGGATGCAGCGTTTTTATCCTTGTGTGCGTACATCAGGTCAGGGCGTGCGGCGATATTAACGTGGCCATCTTTCGTGTCATCGTCCAAGTGTGTGGCCAGTGAAGGGGACTGTTCCAGTAGACCTTCCCCGAAGTTCCACCCAGAGTCATTGGCGCGGTCCTCTCCAGAGGAAGTGAAGCTCACCTTGAGGTCCTCGGCGGCAATCGATCCCAGTAGCTCCGCATTGCGCTGTGCATTGCGCTTGCCGATGCCCCTGAGCTCTTCTCGTCCCACTTCCGTCAGGTTTCCATAACCGGCTTCTTGGCCAGGGCCACCGGATAGCTCTCGGTTTACCGCTATCATGGCCTCTACTTGCGGGATGAGCTTTGTACCGAGCTCGGTGAGCTGATCGCGTTGTTGGGCATACTCCAGCATCTGCTGCGCGAGGTCATCGTATTTAAAGCTTGATAGCCCGCGGGATCCGTGGCGATCTACCGTTGAGGCGTAAATCTGGTGAAACCCACTGGGGGCTTCGGCGTAGCTTGATCCCTGTGGCTGGTAATGCTGCTTGGAGTAGTAGGTGGCGCCTTCGGAAGCTAGAGCTGGTGCGGGCGCGAGGGTACAGCTAAGGGCAGTGATGAGGGAGAGAGTGCGTGTACGCATATGAGTATTCCTTGCTGGAGAGCTGGATAAAAAGACAGCTGACAGCTTAAGGGCCGCATCTTGCAATCACATGGCATGTAGGTAAATTGCGGGAATACTTTTCGGCTCTCGGCGGAGTGTGCGACGCGTCGGCGAATCGGGATTGAATTTTGCTGCTGCGAGCCAGCGGAGGTGGATGAGACAGTAGGTATAGCAAAAGCGCCGCAGAGGATATCTGTGGCGCTTTAACAAGAAGGGAAGAAGGCTCTTAGAGCTGGATGCCTCGCTCGGCCAGCCATGCCTGTGGGTCAACGGCGTCACCGGAGTTCGGGTGAACCTCAAAGTGGAGGTGAGAACCGGTGGAGAAGCCCATGGAGCCCATGCCGGCGATCTTCTGGCCGGCACGCACGTGCTCGCCCACGGCAACGTCGAGGGTCTGCATGTGGCCATAGACGGTCATGGTGCCGTCATCGTGGAGGATGCGGATCCACTGGCCGTAGCCGGAGGCAGGGCCGGAATCGATAACGGTGCCGTCCATGATGGAGAAGATGGGGGTTCCAATGGCGTTGGCGATGTCAACGCCGGCGTGGAACGAACCCCAGCGCGGCCCGAAGCCGGAGGTGAAGGCGCCTTCAGCGGGGCGGGCAATGGAGGGGGCGCGAGCGGCAAGGTCCTCGGCGGCGCGGTCAGCGGAAGCCTGGATGGACTTGCTCAGCTGGTCCACCAAGTTGGTGACCGGCTTTGCCTCAGCAACGTTGAGGATCTGCGGTGCAGCATCGGAGGAGCCTGCTGGGGCGTTGTTAACCTCGGAAGTATCAGCGGCAAGCTTGTAGTCAACAGACTGCGTCTTGGTGGTGGTAGTTGCAGTGTTGTCGGACTCAACGTTAGCGGCAGCTGCGCCGCCTACGCCGGCGGTGGATACGGCACCGGCTGCAACGGTCATGACAGCGATACGACCCTTGGTGGTCTGCGAGGTGACAATCTTGCGATGGCGGCCGGCGCCACGCTGAACTTTGCTTCGCATTAAATCTTCTTTCGTATCTTTCACAATCTTCAAAAAGAGCGTTACATCGTCTCTGGGGTAGTTACGAGATTGTGACCTTCTTGTTACCAACGAGATGTAACAGTAGCGTCTCAAAAAGATAACAGCAAGCCAAAAGTTGATTTTTTCTCGGGCCGATCTGGAATAAGCCTACATGCAGGCAACTTCTGGAGAATTTTACGCATGGTGCGATATAGATCTCTTAAAGCCAAGCCCCCGCGGTAGCCCCGAGTCTGTAATAGTGCACCTTAGGTGCCGGTTGTGGAAGCGCCCCCGCATGAAATTACTGTGACCAGTGGGGGATAAGGGGGAAAACTTCATTCCTTATATATATGTCTACAGTAGTTACTGAAGAAGTCCACGGTGATTTTGGAGGTGCCTCGTCGCGCCACCCCGCTACCGCGCGGAAAAGGTGGCAAAGTGGACGCCGATGAACAAAAACACCAGCCCCCAATCTCGGTCAACGCCCCGCCCGCGTAGCCAGGCGCGGGGCCGGACAGTGCAGACAGAGCGCGCCCCTCGTGCACCCCACGCCACCGCGACGCAGAAGCCACATAATTCTGCAGAACGCGTCGCCCGCAAAGCCGGGTCGAAGGCGAAGGCCCGTCGCACGCCGGCTCCGCTGACGAAGGCCGGGCGCATTCGCCAATTATTCATGTCGGCGGCGCTGCCGAATATTATTGTCGTCCTTATTATTGTGGCGCTCGCTTTCGGTGCGCTCTTGCTTTTCGGCTCACCGCTCGCGTGGTTGCCCACCATTGTGGCGGAAGCCTGGATGGTCTTTAACCTCGCGCCGGTATCCGCGGCCGGGGTGGACCTGTCGTTCCTCCCAGCCTTGCCCGCCCTCATCCTCGCAACGGTGGTGGCGGTGCGCGTGCGCGCCGCGGTGAAACACAAAGTCAGCGTGAAGGACCTGGCGATACTTGTCGCTTGCGTGGTGGGCGTTCCCGTGGTGTTGACCTGCATTGCTTGGGTGATGTTGTGGGATGCCGGCAAGGTCTTCGATGTGTCCCCGCCCAACCTTGCTGCCGCGCTGGCCCGGGTTATCGTCGTGCACTTGGCCGCGATGGCGGCTGGCATGGGCGCCCGCCTGTGGCGTGCCTTGGCCAAGCGTTATGGCGCCCCGCCGCTGCTTGTCGATGCCGCCCTTATCGCACTGCGCTACCTTGCCTACCTCGCCATTGGTGCGGCGGTAGTCTTTGTGCTCGTTTTCATCGTCAACTTCTCGCGCCAAGGGGAAATGATGGATGAATATCCGTCCATCTCTGGGCTGGGCATTTTCACCCTTATTTTGTTGAGCCTGCTGTATATCCCCAATGCCATCGTCAGTACCGGGGCAGTGCTGGTGGGCTCGGAGTTTTCGGCAGGGGAGGCACAGGTCAGCCTCTTTAGTACACACCTAGTTCCGTTGCCGCCGCTACCGATTACTGGTGGCATCCCGGCCTCCTCGCCGGGGTGGGCGGTTGTGTTTATGGTGGTTCCCCTCATCGCTGCGACAATGTCGTTGTACAAGAAGCGCCCATCCTTCCAGAAGGCGCTCGCAGCCACAGTGGCTACCGCGGTCATCATGTTCTTCGCGTGCTACCTCGTCAGCGGCACGCTGGGCTACTACGGCCACGCTGGCCCGCACCTGTGGACCGCTGCCGGCCTCGCCGCACTGTGGATCGCCCTTGTGGGCTTGGCCGTCGCGGCAGCCTTTGCGCTCATGAACTGGCGCGACGCCCGCGCAGCCGAGGCGGAGGCAGAGTCCGCGGAGGCGGAGGGCGCTGAAGAGGATTCAGACGGTACCGAAGAGTCGGCGGAAGATTCCGCTGCAGAGGACACCGGTGACGCAGAGCAGTCTGATGCGGACACGGCCGATGCAGACAATGCTGAGGCCGCCGATGCCGACGATGCGGACACCGGTTCTGGCGAGAGCGAATCCGACGAGGGTGAATCGGAATCGAGTGACGGTGACGCAGCTGAGTCCGCTGCGGTAGAAACAGAGGATTCGGCCGACGAAGATGACGCTGCCGCAGAATCCACGGACAACGCAGACACCGCCGAGGACGAAGTTAATGACGACGAGGTCATCGAAGGGAAGGTCGTTGAAGACGGCGCCGACACGGAGGACGCCGCGGGCGATGGTGGGAAAGAGGGGGCATCGGAAAGCAGCGAGCACGATGCGACTGAAGACCCCGAGATCCTGGAAGGCGAGATCGTGGAAGAGGACGCAGACGAGCACGGCGCTGGTGCGGTAGAAGGCGGCGAAGCACCCCAATCGGAAGCGGCAGATTCTACTGAAAGCGGGAAGAGGGACTAGGCTATAGCGCGTGACTTCACCGATGCCACCACGCGCTACTGATGCTACTGACCGCCTACGAGTTGTCGTGCTTGTCTCTGGGACGGGCTCGCTTTTGCAAGCCATCTTGGAATCCCAGGATGAGCACTACCGTGTGGTGAAGGTGGTAGCGGATAAGCCGTGTCGAGGTATTGACCGCGCCCGAGAACGCGATATCGATACTGAGATCGTGGAAATGGGCGCCGACCGTGCCGAATGGAATACATGTCTGGCTGATGCAGTAGCTGCTGCGCAGCCAGACATTGTTGTTTCTGCAGGCTTTATGAAGATTTTGGGGGAGGGGTTCCTCCGCCGCTTCGAAGGCCGCACCATCAATACCCACCCGGCGTTATTGCCTGCGTTTAAGGGCGCGCACGGGGTGCGCGATGCGTTGGAGTATGGCGTGAAGGTCACAGGTTCTACCGTCCATTTCGTGGACGCGGGCGTGGATACCGGTTCCATCATTGCACAGCGGCCGGTGGCCGTGCGGGCAGACGATGATGAGGCCAGCCTCCACGAACGCATTAAAAAGGTAGAGCGCGAACTCATCGTCGATGTGCTGCGCGCGGCGCAGCCCCGCGGCGAGGAACTTTTTATTCAACTCGCAGACTAAGACTTTTCGAAAGGCTTAATCCTCCTCATGAGCGAAGACCGCAAGCAGGTAAAGCGCGCACTCATTAGCGTGTACGACAAGACGGGGCTGGAGGATCTGGCCCGCGCACTTGATAAGGCAGGCGTAAAGATCGTCTCTACCGGCTCCACCGCCAAGAAGATTGCAGACCTGGGAATCGAGGTCACTCCGGTTGAAAAGCTCACCGGCTTCCCCGAGTGCCTGGAAGGCCGCGTCAAGACGCTCCACCCGCGCGTGCACGCCGGAATCCTGGCCGATACCCGCAAGGAAGACCACCTGGCGCAGCTCAACGAGCTTGAGGTAGAGCCCTTCCAGCTCGTCGTGGTCAACCTGTACCCCTTCCAGGAAACCGTAGCCTCCGGCGCGGACTTCGATGGATGCGTAGAGCAGATCGACATCGGTGGGCCTTCCATGGTGCGCGCGGCGGCCAAGAATCACCCGTCCGTTGCCGTGGTCGTGGATCCGGCGCGCTATGGCGAGGTAACCCAGGCCGTTGAAGAGGGGGGCTTTAGCCTTGACCAGCGCCGTGGCCTCGCCCGCGATGCCTTCCTCCACACCGCTAATTATGATGCGGCGGTCTCCGCATGGTTCGTGGACCAGCTCAGCGATGGCGAGGAGACCACCTCGCTGCGCTACGGCGAGAACTCCCACCAGGCCGCCACCGTCACCCGGATTGGCACCAAGGGCCTGGCCAATGCCAAGCAGCTCAACGGCAAGGAGATGAGCTACAACAACTACCAGGACGCCGATGCCGCCTGGCGCGCGGCCTGGGATCACGAGCGCCCCTGCGTCGCGATTATCAAGCACACCAACCCGTGCGGCATCGCCGTATCGGACGAGTCCATCGCTGCGGCCCACCGCGCGGCGCATGCCTGCGACCCGATGTCCGCATTCGGCGGCGTCATCGCCGTCAACCGCGAGGTTAGCGAGGAGATGGCCGAGCAGGTCAAGGGTATTTTTACCGAGGTCATCGTCGCACCCGCCTATGAGGAAAAGGCGCTGGAAATCCTGCAGAGCAAGAAGAACCTGCGCGTGCTTTTGGCCGAGCCAGAAGAACAGGGCGAGGAGCGCAAGTACATCTCCGGCGGCGTGCTGCGCCAGGAACCGGATACCTACCAGGCCGAGGGCGATAAGCCTGAAAACTGGACCCTGGCAGCGGGCAAGGCCTTGAGTGACGAGGACTTAGCGCAGCTCGAATTCGCCTGGCGCACGGTGCGCGCGGTCAAGTCCAATGCGATTTTGCTGGCCAAGGACAACGCGACCGTAGGCGTGGGCATGGGCCAGGTCAACCGCGTGGATTCCGCCAAGCTTGCGGTCGAGCGCGCCAATACGCTTGCCGATGCCACCAACCGCACCCAAGGCTCCTTCGCCGCCTCCGATGCCTTCTTCCCCTTCGCCGATGGCTTGCAGGTGCTTCTCGATGCCGGCGTCAAAGCCGTTGTCCAGCCCGGCGGCTCCATCCGCGATGAAGAAGTTATCGAGGCAGCTAAGGCCGCTGGTGTTACGATGTATCTTACTGGAACGCGCCACTTCGCTCACTAGCGATAGCGCCTGAAAACTAAGGACCCTGGCCATGCTCGCACCAACCCGCACCGCGCCGAGGCGTACTGCACCGAGACGCATGGCGCTCGGCGGCCTACTTGTGGCGGGGGCGCTGTGTCTTAGCGCGTGCGGGCAGGGCGAGAAGGAGACGGGATCAGAGCCGGGCATCGCCAAGCAGGCGACGCCGCGCTCTACAGAGAGCGCGACGGATACGGCGGATAGCCCTCGCGATGCCGCAGAGAAGGCCGAGGGTGCGCCAGCCGATGCCCAGTCAGATGCCGCGAACTCAGCCGGTGCCGACGGGGCGGCTGTGGCTGGTGACCTGCAGCGCGAGCTCGACCGCATCGCCGCCAACTACGGCAATGTAGGCATCGCGGTATCGGATGGCACCACCACCGTTGCCGCCGGGCGCACCGCGCCCGAAACCGCCTGGTCCACCTCCAAGGTGCCGGTGCTCATCGCGGCCCATCGCGCAGGGCTCATCGGCCCCGACGTGGTGACGTCTGCGATTACCTATTCCAATAATGAGGCGGCTCAATCCGCCTGGGACGCGCTGGGCGGCAGCGCACAAGCCGCCCAGGCCGCGCAACAAGTGCTTGCCGATGCCGGCGATGCCACCACCCAGGTACAAAGCCAGGTCACCCGCCCGGAATTTAGCGCCTTTGGACAAACGCAGTGGAGCGTGGGCGACCAGGCTGCGTTCATGGCAAAGCTGCGCTGCGTCAACGGTGCCGAGCCCATCCTCACCGCGATGTCTACGCCCGACCCCGCCCAAAGCTATGGCCTGCGCAACCTAGAGGGGGCCGCCCTCAAAGGCGGCTGGGGCCCAGATACCGCCGGCGGCTATGATGTGCGGCAGATGGGTCTTGCCACCATCGGCGGCCGCGAGGTGGCGGTAGCACTCATCGCCTCGGCCCCGGATGGTCAGTACGCCTCCGCCCAACCATTACTTTCGGGCATGGCGCTTGATCTCTCCAAGGCCGACGTTGCTTGGCCCACCCCAGCTTGTTAGCTCCATCCCTGGCTTGTGAGAAAGGACTTATCATGCCGCACTTTCATCTAACACCACGTTTGCGTTGGGGACTGCACCTCGGCGCGGTAGCGACCGCGGGCATCGTTTTGAGTGCATGCAGCAATGGCACGGATGAGGATCAACCCGACTTTTCCGGCGATGGCGGCATGACCACCGTCGAAAGCACGACGGATACTGCAGCAGAAGAATCCTCGTCGGCGACAAAGTCTCCGGAAACTCAAGAGAAAGAACCACCCGTGGTGACGGTGACCGAAACCGAACAGGAGCAGGCACAGCCACCAAAAAACAATAACGGCGGCGGAAATGAACTCATCGACGGCTTGGGTGAATACGGCTGGACCGATACCAATACTTATGCCAATTGCCACCGTTATGAACGCGTCGTCTTTGCCGGCAAAGGCCCAGACGGCAGGGCCATTATCTGTGAAAATCAGGGAAACGTCCTGACGTACCGCTCGACCATCTTTGGTGGCGAATTTACTGGGTCAATCATTGGCCAAGACGGCGGCAATTACTACGTGGATGCCACACCATCGACCATCGTTGTAACCCCCAGCGGGATTAGCGTGCGCGAAGGCGGCGGACTGGCCGCCACCGCGGACTTTACTCAATCCTGGCAACGTTAATCACTGGTAAGTGGTTAACGACGTCACAAGGAAATGGTTAGCGTTAACCTCAGGGGAGAGGTTAACGCGCCATAACGAGGTTAACGGGACTTTTTCTTATTGCGGTCCGCTGCTGCCGCCGCAGCCGCAGAAATCGAGTCATTGCGGTTCTTCAGCAGCTCAAGTGTCATCGCTTCGGCGTCCTCAGGAACGGTGGCGCCGAGGACGGCAAGGGCGGCATCGGCAAGCATGGCGGCAGTCTCCGGAACCGACTGGGCCGCGGCATAGGGAGGCGTGCCATCATTGGGGCGCATCTCGATGACCGACAGCGCGATGTGGAAGGGCAACTCGATGCGCGGATCCGCATCGCCCACAATGGCAGCGGCGGTGGTGCGGAAGTGGTTCTGCAGCCGCTCGCGGGAGCTGTGATACTCCGAAAACTCCGGCGAATTGGCCACCGGCAACTGGTACAACCGGCCGACGTTCCAACCGCTGGTGAGCAACAGGCGCGATTCCGCGGCAACCAACGACCACAGGCGCTGCTCGGGCTCGGCATCAGAATCCACCAGCTCATCGGCTAACTCCAGCGAGGGCTCAATGGTGGAATTTAGCAGCGCGAGGAAAATCTCCGTCTTGGAGGGAAAGTGGTAGTACAGCGATGCCTGCCGGATGCCCACCGCGTCCGCGATCTGGTGGGTCGACGTCGTGGCAAAGCCCTGGGTGGTAAATAACTCTGAGGAGGCGTCCAAAATCTCTTCCCGGGCGCTATTGCCTCTGCGGCGGGGGCTATGTTTACGCGGCCTACCGACGTTTCCTGACATGCGGCGGACGCCTCCTTTCTCTCAGCAGAAAATGCTTTTACTCAACAACTCTACAGCCCTGCAGCCCGCCGGCGCGGACCGCATGCGTAGCCACAAAAACTTTGTGGCGATTCTAATGTGCGCCATCCGCGGTGCGTTGGGAGATGGACTCGAAGGTCGCAGATACCATGCGGCAGGCCGTGCCGTAGGCCGTGCGCTCCAGTGGTGGCAGGTCTTGCAGGACGGATTCACGGCCGTGCACGTTGTCGAACCAGCGGCGCATTTCTACCGAATACCCAGTGCGCCACGCAAGGTCGAGGGTCTCTGCGTCCTCCGCGGTGAGCATCCCGCGTTCTTGGCCAATGGCGAGGCGATCGACCGTGGGACGCGGGCCCGGTGCCGCCCAGCGCGCAATGGCGGCGATGGGGGATAACAGCATGGACTTGATATCTACGGCCGCACTGCGATCGGGCAAACCGCCAACGCGCTGGAGCAGAGGCGGACGCTGGGACAACGCCTCCTCCAGCAAAGCTTGCTCGCCGCCGCGGCCTAAAGGCAGGCCGGCATCGACGCGCGCTGCCATGGAATCGGCCGCTTGATGTACCTCTAGCCCGACATCGCGAAAGACGGACTCCAAGTCGCTGTCTTCTCCCATCCACTCGATGGGCATGCTGGGTAGCTGATCCCCGCGCGCCGCCGCACCGGTTAACCGGATATCCGCATCCACGCCTGGCGCGCGCACGATATCTGTCAGTAGTCGCGAAAACCAGTTGGCTAATTCAATCTCATCGTCCTGGTGCGCTACCGCATTGCGCAAGACATCTTGTGCTTCCGCCAATAAGCCGCGAGCGGTTGCCCGGGACTGGCAATGGGGAGCAAGCTCCGAAAGATCGAGAAGGGATTGATGCAGGCCCATACAGTCACTGCCTTTCACTCATTGCAAAGCGGTGCGCATCTAAAAATTGTGCGGCGCAGGATTGCTATAAATGTAACACTTATGCGATATCGCAGTAGCGCTCGGGGGAGCGTGCGGCGGGTGCCGCCGAGTAAGGGTGCTGTGGGAGTCCGTCGCGGAGCTTTGCTGCTGGTGCTCTCGCGGAGGTATGGCGTGTGTGCGGTGTAGCGCGAATTTAGGCTACTAAAACGACTTTCGCCGCCTCACCTCGAAAGGCGGGGCGGCGAAAGTTTATGGATCTTTTACCGTGTCACACTTGCCAGCGGCAAAAGTGCGCTGTTGATACCCAGCTACTGTTTAGCGGGTGGTGAACGGCAGGAGAGCCATTTCGCGTGCGTTCTTGACTGCGGTAGCAACCTGACGCTGCTGCTGCGGGGTCAAGCCGGTGACGCGACGGGAACGGATCTTGTGGCGATCCGAGATGAATAGACGCAGAGTCTTGGTGTCCTTGTAGTCCACCTTCTCAATGCCCTCAGCCTTCAAAGGGTTCTTCTTCGGGCGACGGCTCTGCTCCATACGGAACTTCTTTTGGTTATTGCGCTTATTAGCCATTGTGCAATTACCCCTTTACCAGCTGGACTTGCGAACGCCCGGCAGCTCACCACGGTGAGCCATGCCGCGCATACGGACACGGGACAGGCCGAACTTGCGGAGGTAACCGCGTGGGCGGCCATCGGCTGCGTCGCGGTTACGAACGCGGGCTGGGGAAGCGTCACGAGGCTGGCGGTTCAGCTCGAACTGAGCCTCCAAACGCTCCTCATCCGGGGTGTTCGGGTTCTTGATGATCTTCTTGAGCTCAGCGCGACGCTCCGCGTAGCGGGCGACGATTTCCTTGCGCTGCTCGTTCTTAGCGATCTTGGACTTCTTAGCCATGAATTATCGCTCCTCGCGGAATTCGACGTGCTTGCGGGCGATCGGATCGAACTTCTTCAGGGAGATGCGATCCGGGTTATTGCGCTTGTTCTTACGGGTCACGTAGGTGTAACCGGTGCCCGCAGTGGACTTCAGCTTGATGATTGGGCGAATATCGTTACGTGCCATACTTAAATCTTCTCCCCACGTGCGCGGATCTTGGCAACAACGGACTCGATGCCGTCGCGGTCAATGATCTTCATACCCTTGGTGGAAACATTCAGAGTAATGGTACGGCCCTCAGAGGGCAGGTAGTAGCGACGACGCTGCACGTTGGGGTTCCAACGGCGCGAAGTGCGGCGGTGCGAGTGCGAGACCTGCTTGCCGAATTCCGGCTTGCGGCCCGTTACCTGGCAAATAGCCGACATGGGTCTTCTTTCTCCTAGCCGCCCACATCGTGGCTATAAACGACTACGTGCCGACTGCCGTGTGAGGGTGGCAGTGCTCAAAAAGTGAGGTGTGAGCAGGTGCGGCATCATCGTCAAAAACCAGTAGACGGGGCGTAATACGTATATTTTGACAACAGCAAGAGCAAATCTTACAGCCTTACTCGCGATATACCTAATCGCTGCTGCGATGCCCCTACGTATAAAGGTGTCGGCTTTCTGCCGATGATCAAGCGACAGCGCCCAAAGCATTGGGGAGGTTCGAGGCCTTACTATAACGAATGGGGCGCATATGTGTGCCTGTGGCGACTGTGGTTGCCACAGGCGAGCAATTTCGTATATATGGCCGTGGAATGTAGGATAATTCAGGTTATCGGTCGGCGCGCTTTGTGGCGCCGGGCGAGCTGTAACTGTACATCCCAACTCGGGCACGATCCGTACCGTCATTATTCAGTGTGCGGAACCGACCCGTAGTCCAACCCTGAGGGAATATATATGAAGAAAGACATCCACCCAGATTACCACCCAGTGGTCTTCCGTGATGCTGGTACCGGTCACTCCTTT
This sequence comes from Corynebacterium sp. MSK310, assembly GCF_030227355.1. Taxonomy (NCBI): domain Bacteria; kingdom Bacillati; phylum Actinomycetota; class Actinomycetes; order Mycobacteriales; family Corynebacteriaceae; genus Corynebacterium; species Corynebacterium sp. MSK310. Next base: position 31,820 of record NZ_JASPFZ010000010.1, on the reverse strand, counting down.
TTGACCAAGTCCACCGCTACCTCTTCTCGCACCGTTGAGTGGGAAGACGGCAACGAGTACCCGCTCATCGTCGTTGACGTTACTGCTGAGTCCCACCCGTTCTGGACTGGTGCACAGCGCGTTATGGATACCGCTGGCCGTGTCGAGCGCTTCAACCAGCGCTTCGGTGCCATGGCTCGCCGCAAGAAGAAGAACGCGTAAGGAGAAGAAGAGAAAATGGCAACTCCTAAGTTTAAGAAGTCCCGTGCGAATACCCACGCACGTCGTTCCCAGTGGAAGGCTGACAACGTCGCCCTCCAGGAAGTCACCATTGACGGTCAGACCGTGCGCATCCCGCGCCGTCTGGTCAAGGCCGCTAAGCTCGGCCTGGTTGACGTAGAGCAGTTCTAAGCCTGCTTTCATCCTCGCCCCCTCCCGGTTGCTTATTAGTGACTGCGAGGGGGTTGCGATGTTTTAGACCCGCTTAGATTCTAGGGGGCATCAAAAAGCACCTGCAGGCCCGGGGTGGGCGGCAGGTGGTGCGGGGAACGCGCAGCCACAGTGCGTTCTCCTAAGCCGAAGGCCTATGCCTCGAGGGCGGCCTTGCGCTCCTCGGTGAGGCGGACTTCTTCCTTATTAATAAAGAGGAAGATGGCCAAAACGAGGATGGTAAAGAGCAGGAAGACCATGAAGGTGACATTCCAACCGGCGTACTTGACCAGGTAGCCCACACCGGTCGAGGCGAGCGTGGCACCGAGCAGGTAGCCGAAAAGCCCCGTAAAACCGGAAGCGGTACTTGCCACATTGCGCGGGGAGAGGTCGAGGGCCTGCAAACCGATGAGGCCAACCGGACCGTAGATGAAGGCACCGATGAGTGCGATGAAGGTAACCATAACCGCGAACGGGGTGCCCACTGGTGCCAGCCAGTAGCCGGCGATGGACAAGCCCGTAGCCAAGATAAAGATCAAGATGACCTTAGAGCGGTTGCCGTGGAAGAGCTTATCGGACATCCAACCGCAGAGAATGGTGCCCAGGAGGCCTGCGAGCTCGAAGGCGCCGAAGGCGATCAAACCGGAATTGATGTTCATGTGGTGGACTTCGGCGAGGTACGTCGTAATCCAGTTGAGCACGCCGTAGCGCAGTGCGTAAACAAATACATTGGCAATGGCCAGGAGCACAATGATGCGGTTGCGCAGGACGTATTTGAAAATCAGGTCCTTGGTAGAAATTCCATCGCCTTCTTGCCGCTTGATGTCTGCAACCTTGGCAGGATCATCGCGCCATTCATCGACCGTCGGCAGTCCTTCTGAAGGCGGATTATCGCGGATGAGCAGGAAGGCTAAGGCTGCGATGATCAGCGCCGCGACGGCGGGGAGCCAAAAGGCTACCTGCCATTGATTGCCGGTCATTGCCAAGCCGACGCCTACCAGCAGCGGTAGTACGCCTGCGCCCACATTGTGCGAGGTATTCCACAGCGATCCTTTCCAACCGCGCTCGGATGTGGAGAACCATTGCACGATGACGCGGCCGCATGGTGGGTGCCCCATGCCTTGGAACCAACCATTGAGGAACATGACGGTGGCAAAGACGCCGACGGATGCTGAGACCCACGGGACGAAGCCGACTATCAGGTTCATCAGTGCGGATAGACTCAGTCCGATGGGCAGGAAGTAGCGCGCATTGGACTGGTCCGCGAGCATGGCGGAAAAGAATTTGGATAAGCCATAAGAAATCAACACGGCGTTACTAATGATGCCGATTGCAGGCTTGTCGATGCTCCCGTTATCTTCCAGCAGCAGCGGCGCGATCGTGGAGATGTTGTTGCGGATGAGGTAAAAGCCCGCGTAACCCAGGAAGATTCCCATGAAGACTTGGAAACGAAGGCGGGGGAATTTCTTATCAACGTCCTCTTTAGGTAATTGAGGGCGTGGGCGGGGAGATTTGAGCCATGTCAGCACTGCATACTCCTTGGGTTGGAAAGATAAAAAAGATTGAACTTAAGGGTAAAGTAAGGCTAACCTTAAGTTAAATATAAAAGTAAGCTAACATAACTATGGATCGATTTTATTCTTCGGTGATTCTGTTCACAGCGGTGCGCCGCGGGGTGGGAGGATGTCTAACGGGGTGATGGTGGAGTCGAGTGCGAACGCAGGGGAGGCGACAGGTGTGGTGAGTTTGACCAGCTTATTGCCTACAGTAACTTCACAGGAACTTCTAGTAGGTTGGCAGAGTAGTTTAAGTTGTGACCAAGTGAAGCGAGGCATAGTGTTCCTATGAACATGAGGAATGATGACAACCGCGGCAATAATGGTCAGTCGCACGGTGTCCCGCAGGAACCCAACGGCGCGAACAATGGGCAGGCGCCGTATAACCAGCCGCGCGGAGGGCAACAGGATACTGGATCCGCGTATTCCAACGGAACCTATTCCCAAGGCTGGAACCAGCCGCGCATCAACGAGCAGGAGGCACAAGCCTCCCCACACGGTAACGAGGCGCCGCAGCACGCGCAGCACACCCCGCCCAGCAATCGCCTCTTTGGCGGCGCTCAGCCGGGTGCTACCCACGGGCAGCATGAAACTTCTAGCTTCGCTACCCAGCAAGGCGAGTATTCCCAGCAGGGGCCTGCGAATAATCAACCCGGCCAGCTGCCCGTGCCTGGGGTAACGCCATTGCCGCCGCAGCCAAAGCAGGAAAAGAAGATCGGGCTGGGTGCCGCGATGGCAATCGCTGCGGTAGCGGCAATCGCTGCAGGCTCCATTACCGGCGTGGTCATGGGAAAGAATCAATCCAGCAGCGGCACGTCCGTGGTCAATGAGGCGCTCAATAGTAAACCGGCCGCCAACAGCATGGGCAAGGAGCCGGAGGAAGGCTCGGTGGAAGCGGTTTCTGCCAAGGTTTTGCCGGCCGTGGTATCCATTCAGACCGCTACTCGGACCTCGGCTGCTGAAGGTTCCGGTTCCATCATTTCTCCTGATGGTTATGTGTTGACCAACCACCACGTCATCGCCGGTGCAGAGCAGGGCGGCATTATGCAGGTGACCTTGAACGATGGCAGCAAGCACGAAGCCGATCTCGTGGCTTCCGATGCCAATACGGATGTTGCCATTATCAAGATCAAGGACGTGCACGACTTGCCACACCTCCAATTCGGTGACTCTGATGCGGTAGCGGTAGGCCAAGAGGTAGTCGCCGTCGGCTCGCCCCTCGGGCTTAATGCCACGGTGACCTCCGGCATCGTATCCGCGAAGAACCGCCCGGTGCGCGCGTCTCAGCAGGGTGGCGAGTCCTCGCTTATCGATGCCATCCAGACCGACGCCGCCGTCAACCCCGGCAATTCCGGTGGTCCCTTGGTGGACATGGAGGGCAATATCGTTGGTATGAACTCGATGATTGCGTCGTTGTCCGATAAAACCTCGGGTGAGGGCGGATCTATCGGCCTCGGGTTTGCCATTCCTTCCAACTTTGCCAAGCGCATGGCTGATGAGCTCATCAATAAAGGCCACGTAACCCACCCCACCTTGGGGGTTAAGGTCCTGGCGCGCGATGACGGAAATGGCGCGCGCATTGCAGAGGTCGAGCCAGGGGGACCAGCGGATCAAGCAGGTTTGAAGCAGGGCGATATCGTCACCCGCGTCAATGACCGGCTGATTGAAAACGCCGATGCGCTTATCGCTGCCGCGCGTTCCCAGGACTTCGGTGCGACCGTCACCTTGGAAGTATCCGATGGACATTCGGATGACACTCGTCAGGTAGAGGTAACCCTGACAGGCGAGTAGATTAAAATGCAGCCCGCGCCGTGTCCGCATTGCGCCCCCGACGTTTCTTTGAAGGAGAAAAATGGCAGACTCCCAGCAAGACTTGACCGACTCCACCCGATTGGAGGATTCGGCTTCCACAGACGCTTTGCGGGATGTGGCGGAGCCGGATGATGCCTACCTTTTGGCCAGCGAGAAAGAAGACCGGGTGGCGGCGCCGCGTCGCGCGCTCGTTGTGATCGTCACGGATCACCCCGGCGAAAATTCAGATAGTACCTCCAAACTGGTTACTGAGCTTTTGGCAGAGGCGGATTTCCGCATCGATGGTTCGGTGGTCGTGCGCTCGAAGAAATCCAAGATCCGGCAGGCCATTGAAACTGGCGTCGTCGGCGGTGTAGACCTCGTTCTCACCGTCGGCGGCACCGGAGTGAGCCCGCGCGATAAGACCCCAGAGGCTACCACTGGGGTCATCGACAAGATGGTGCCAGGCGTGGCCCAAGCCTTGCGCTCTTCCGGTCAGGCTTGCGGCGCGGTCGATGCGTGCGCATCCCGCGGCATTTCGGGCGTTTCTGGTTCCACCGTCGTGGTCAACCTCGCACCATCGCGCGCTGCCGTGCGTGATGGCATGGCCACGTTGACCCCGCTGGTCCACCACCTTGTGGATCAATTGCAAGAATCCAGCGTGCAATAACGCGAAGGAAAGGGGTGGAGATACTGCCATGACCTCTCAACCACGCCGCCAGCGCAGGCGCGTATTCCGGCAATCAGATGCGCCGGAATATGACCGCAGCGCGGATCGCCCAGTAGGGCAGGACTTAGCTAGTGGGGAAGGCACCGATGCCCACCGCATCGTTACCCTCGATGATGCCGCAGCGGAAGGCGATGGCGCTCAGCCAGCCGAGCGCGGCGAAGAATTTTACCGCGAAAACCAGCCGCCGCACCACGGCTAATAGTCTGCTTAGCCTTGTCCCGAGCCAAAAATGCTCAAGCAGTCATTACAAAAGCCCGTGGCCTCCTTCATTGCGAAGGTGGACACGGGCTTAACTGCTTCTTAGCAAGAATTAGTCGTCGTGGCGGCTGTGCTTGCCCTCAGAAGCAGTGGAGCCATCGGTGTCCTCGACCGCAGTGGCATCCCCAAGTGCCTTATCTGCGGCGGAGACAGCTCCCGCGTTCTGAGCCTGCAAGAGATCGCGGATTTCTGCCGAGAGTTCTTCCGAGGTCGGTGCCGGTGCCTCTGGGTCCACACCCTGGCGGCGCTTGGATGCTTCAGTGAGCTTGTTGAGCGGCATCACGATGAGGAAGTAGACCACTGCGGCGATGATCAGGAAGTTAATCGCGGCGGTAATGACGGCACCAAAGTCCACGAGGGTGGACTTATTATCGGTGATTTGGAAGCCCAAACCGTCGACCTCTGCGGAGCCGAAGGAGTTAATGATCGGCTGAATAATGGAATCCGTTACGGAGGTAACAATCGCCGTGAACGCGGAACCGATGATGACCGCGGTGGCAAGCTCGACGACGTTGCCGCGCATAATGAAGTCTTTAAAGCCCTTGAGCATGGGAGACGGAGAACCTTTCTGGGAATAGATAAGGATGGGTGTGAACCATGAGCAAGCGGGAAGTTTAGTTCAAGCTAAAAGTACTCACAACTTGACGGACACGTGAATGCCACAACTCACTTGATTGGTGCAGTGGTGACTGACCTGCTCCAACCGATCGGATGGAGATTCCATTCTCCTAGAATTTGCCCAGATTATCGGGGCAATGGTCAACCTTCGTGCGGTCCTTAGGAAGCAGAATCGGCGTCAACAGGTGCTTGAGGCTGGGCGCGATCGCCGACGATAACCACGGTCAGCGGTTGGTTTAAAGAGGCGGCGGCCACGTCATTGGCGTGTTCATTTGGCAGCGCGAGCAGGACGGTGGCAGAAGAAACCTCGCCCTCCGCGGTGGTGGTGGATACGACCCGGGCGCCGGAGGCAATGACGCGGGCCGTCGCGGGCTGGGAATCGGTGGCATCACTTGCCGTGACGATATCGACGGTATCGCCGTGGTGAAGGTGGGGGATGATGTCTGGATCGGCAAGTTTGACTGGGATCATGCGGCCGGAGCCGCCTCCCTTAGAATCGGCAGATCCCGAGTTTGCGACGAGGCTAGATACCAATTCTTGGCCCAGGAGCCTCTGGCTGGTGACCACCTCGCCCTTGCCCGCGGCGGCGGTGATAATGCGGCCGGCGAGATCGGAGGGGGCATCGGCAAGCGCGCTGCTAGGAATGGAAGAAGAAGGCAGGCGCTCGAGGGAGACATCGGAGGCGGAAAGCTCCGCACCGGCGGGCAGATCGTGGCTAAAGACCAGCACCTGCGGCAGTTCCTTCGCCCTGGAAATCGCGGAGACCAACGCAGCGATGAGCAGAACCAGCGCGATGCCGCGGCGCACGAGCACGCCGCGGCGGTGGCCAGGGGTGCGCAGGGTGCGAAGGATTTGAGAGATTCGCGGGGACGGAGAATAAGCCATGCACAATTAGACTGCGCTACTGCCTGCGCGGTTCCCGCCTAGGAAGAAAAGCGGTGGATTCCTGCGGCGGTAACCACGGCCTCGACCCGGCGATCGTGGGATGTGGCCGGGATAGAGTCAAGGAACTCGGTGGGGTAGACCATGGCGAGTACCGCGGGGTGGTTGCGCGGCACCAGGGAAAGCGCGCGGTCGTAGTACCCGCCGCCTTTGCCCAGGCGGTTTCCGGCGGCATCGATGGCCATGGCTGGGGCCAAAATCAGATCGCAACCGCACAGCACGCGGCTATCAAAACGCGGGCCGGCCGGCTCAGAAATGCCCAACTGGCCGGGCTGCATGCTGTGCGGGCCCTTGTATTCTGCCCAGTTCAAGACGCCGTTGCCGCAGGTGATGGGCAATAATACGCGGTCAATGCGGCGGGTAAGCCACGGGATGAAATCCTCCCCGCCTGGCTCTGAGCCCAGCGGCCAATAGGCAGCGACGCTCGATACGCCGGCAAGCTCGGGTTCCAACTGCTCGCGCAGGGCAGTGGTCCATTCCGCGCGCTTATCGTCGGTGAGGTTGCGGCGCGCGCGAAGCAGGCGGGTGCGCAGTTGAGCTTTGATATCGCTGGAAGAAGGCATAAATAAATAATAGCGTCCGTGGCGTAGCGCTACACAGGAAAATAGTGCGCCGTTGTACCCTAAGATCCATGGCTAATGAACTCGAAGATTCCGCCACCGGAATCACCACGGTTGTAGTTCCTGCGGCTGGCATGGGCACCCGCTTTCTGCCCGCCACGAAAACCGTCCCCAAAGAATTGCTGCCCGTTGTGGATACTCCCGGCATCGAATTGATTGCTGAGGAGGCAGCCTCTGTGGGTGCGCGCCGCCTTGCGGTCATTACCGCACCCGAAAAGCAAGAAGTAATGCGCCATTTTGCGGAATTTCCGGATCTGGTAGAAACCTTAGATTCCCGCGGCAAGGATGAGCAGGTAGCCAAGGTCAACCGCGCCCACCAGCTCATTGAGCCCATCGCAGTAGAGCAAGAAAAGCCCTTGGGCTTGGGCCATGCCGTGGGGCTGGCGGAAGAAGTCTTGGCAGAAGACGAGGACTCTTTTGCCGTCATGCTGCCGGATGACATCGTATTGCCGGCCACCGTCATGGCGGATATGGCGCGCGTTCGTGCTGAGCTTGGCGGTAGCGTGCTGTGCGCCTTTGCGGTGCCGCAGGAGCAGACGTTTAATTACGGCGTTTTTGACGTAGAAGATACTGACGCGCCGGGCGTGAAAAAGGTCGTCGGCATGGTGGAAAAGCCGGACCCAGAGGACGCACCGTCCAACCTGGTTGCTACGGGGCGCTACCTTTTGGACCGCAAGATCTTTGATGCGCTGCGCCGGATCGAACCGGGCAAGGGCGGGGAATTGCAGCTTACCGATGCCATCGAGCTGCTCATTGAAGAGGGCGAGCCCGTCCACGTGGTGGTCCACGAGGGCAAGCGCCACGATTTGGGCAACCCCGGTGGCTATATCCCAGCCAACGTGGACTTTGGCCTGCGCGATGAAAAATACGGCCCAGCGCTGTATAAAGCTATTAAACAAATCATGTCCGATTTCGAGGCGGAACAAGGCCTTAACTAATTACCTTGCACCGCGCGCACGTGCGTTGAGGGAAGCAAGGTAAGAGGGCAAGAAGAAAGGGCGGGCAGAGACCGTATGCGTTCAGTTGATGACCAGTTGGCGCTGGTTACTGATGCGGCGACGACCCCGGAGCCGGTGCGGATGAGCATTTCTAATGCGCTGGGGTTAATGTGCGCCGAGCAGGTGCAGGCCAATCAGCCCTTACCGGGCTTTCCCCAGGCGGCCATCGATGGTTATGCGGTACGCGCCGTTGATATCGGCGGCGAGCGCGGGCTGAAGGTCCGGCGCCCGAAGAATCAGGATCAAGACGGCAGCGAGGGGGAGGAGTCGGCTGACCAGGCCGATGACGCCGCCACGCAGCCCGCCCCGCCAGAGGTCGAGCGTTCCCTGCCCGTCGTGGGCGAGGTTCCGGCCGGTTCGAAGCAGCCGCTGCGCCTGCAGCCCAAGCAAGCCGTGCGGGTCTATACGGGTGCTCCCTTGCCCACGCTTGCCGATGCCGTCCTGCCCCTCGAGTGGACCGACCGCGGACGCAAGCGCATCACGGCGCACCGGACGGTGCGCTCGGGCGACTTCGTCCGCCGCGTGGGCGACGATATCCAGCCAGGCGATGTCGCCGTATCCTCTGGCACCGTCCTTGGCCCAGCACAGATTGGCCTGCTGGCCGCCGTGGGCCGCTCCAAGGTGTTGGTTTATCCGCGCCCGCGCGTGACCATCGTGTCCTTTGGCCGCGAGCTCGTTGATGTGGACAAGGAACCGGGCCTAGGCCAAGTCTTTGATGTGAACTCGTATTCCTTGGCTGCCGCTGCAAAAGAAGCGGGGGCGGACGTGGTCCGCGTGGGCATTGCCGAAGGCGAACCGCGCCGTATCCGGGAAGTGCTAGAAACCCACATCACGCGCAGCGAGGCCCTCGTTATTACCGGTGCCGTTGGTGGCGCCGGTGCCGAGCAAATCCGCGAGATTTTGGCGGAAATCGGCGATATCGATACCTCCCGCGTGGCTATGCACCCAGGATCCGTGCAAGGTTTTGGGCTGGTAGGAGATGAACGCATCCCCACCTTCCTCCTTCCCTCGAACCCAGTATCGTCGCTGGTTATTTTCGAAATCTATATTCGACCCTTGATTCGCCTGGCCTTGGGCAAGCGCAACGCCCACCGCCGGGTGGTGCGTGCCCGCGCGCTCAACCACATTGATTCCCGCCCCGGACGCCGTGGTTTCATCCGTGCCCGCTTGATGCGCGATGCCGAGACCGCCGATTACTTGGTCGAGGGCCTTGGCGGTGCGACCGGCGCGCCGGCGCACCTTCTGGCCGGACTGTCAGAGGCTAATGCCATGATCCGCGTACCGGAGGAAGTTACCGAGATCCGCCCGGGCGATGTCGTCGACGTCTTATTTCTTACCCAGCGCAGCTAATGCTTGACCCTTTCGGTACCGCTGCAGCGAAGCTGCGTCATCCAGTCACCGGGCCCACCGATGATCTGCATCCCGGTTGGCCGGAGGCGACGCCGACGGTGCAGCTTCTTTCCTCGGGGACACTGCCGTCTGGCGGGCGAATGCGGCTGAGACCCTTGCTGCGCTCGGATGGTCCCGAGTGGCGGCGCCAGCGCATTGAGGATGAACCATTGCTCCGGCCGGTGGAGCCTACCCAAGCGACCACCTGGGCACAAGCCCACAACTCGCAGGCCTGGTGGAATTACCTCATTTTTCTGCGCAACTCCGCGCGCGATGCGCAGGTGATCCCCTTGGCCATTGAGCTCGAGGGAAAATTCGTCGGCCAGGTAACACTTGGCAATATTCAGCATGGCAGCATCCGGGACTGTTGGATTGGCTATTGGGTGTATTCCGCCGTGCAGGGTGCCGGCGTTGCCACCGCGGCTACCGCCTTGGGAGTGGATCACGCCTTTGGGCGGGTAGGCCTGCACCGGGTGACTGCCACCTACTTGGAGCAAAATCCCGCTTCCGGGCGCGTGCTGGGGGCCAATGGATTTCGCTCCGAGGGGTATTTGCGCCGCAACCTGCATATCGATGGCGCTTGGCGGGATCACCACTTCGTCGCCTTGGTTAAGGAAGACTATTCCTCCACGGCGGTTGAGCGGCTGCGCCAAGCTGGGCGTTTGGTGTGAAAAGCATGCTTAATTCCGGGTAACGCTTTCTCAATTTTCACATAAGTAACAACATTGTAATTTGCGGCTTCTGTGGCCCCTAAAGTGCGGTTGTGGCGATTAGAGTGGAGTAATCATCTGCACCCCAAGGGAAGGTCCTTAAGTCGTGTCCACAGCTGTGCCAGTTATTGCAATCATCGTGGTGTGGCTCTTCGTGCTCGCGCCGTGGCTCCTGGGCAGGAGTAATCGCCCGATGAGCCACACCGGAGAGGCCTTTGAGGATACCCGTGTGCTCTTTTCCGGCGATTCCGGCAATGTCGCCGGCCGCCGCCGCCCGCGCTTGCGGGCCGATGATGTCCACCGCAGTGCTGCGGATGAAGACCAAGACTACGAGGTTGTATCCGCTGCTGCCGAGGACCCAGACCGCGAGGCAAACGTCGATGACGTGCTGATCGATGAAGAAGCAGAGGACCGCGCTTCCCGCGCACAGTCGCGGACCATTGCTGGCGCGGCCCGCCGCGCCCGGGCACAACCCTTTGGCGTGGGTGGCCGCGCATTCCGCTCTGCTGCCGACGAGGACGGGGCGGACGCGCACGATGAACACTCCGCCCCAGCTGAGGACGCTGCAGAGACCATTGAGGGTGAAGTCATTGAGGAATCGGTGACTCCGGCTGCGGCTGCTGACACCGCTGATACCACCGATGCCACCACTGCCGCCGATAGCGCGCGTACGTCCAAGGCCTCCGTCGATGCAGATGCGGACCTTGACGATGCCGATGATGTCTTGCTTGATGATGAGCGCGCCGGCGGGGAAGAAGGTGGTGCAAAGCGCAAGCGCCGCCGCAGGAATGTGGCTGCCGATTCCACCGAGTCTTTCACTGCGCCGGTGGCAGCAGACATTGCTGAGGATGCGTACGACTACGACGAGACCTATACCTCCCCGGTAGATCTGATGTATCCGGGTGCGGTTGATCCCGCCCCAGTCATTGATGCAGAAGAACCGGATACCGCAGAAACCGACTCTGCAGAGTCCGAATCCGATAGAGCAGGAGAGGAATCGGCCGAAGTAGATGAGTACGGTGCCCGTGGTGCTGAGGACGCGGCGCTGAATACTGACCTTTCTGAGGACGAGGTGGCATTTGCTCAGCGCCGCCTTGGCCGTGGTGGATGGGACCCAGTGGCGGATAAGGAAAAGTCCGCTACGCGCTACCAGCGCCGCCAGCGCACGCTTATCGGCCTAGCCATCGCAGTGGTCCTCACCGTGGCCCTCGGCATTGTGGCTGGCGGATGGACCTGGTGGCTGGCAGGTATCGTCGGCGTTCTGACCGGCATCTATCTGGTGGCGTTGCGCGCACAAGTCCGCCAAGAGCAAGCACTCTTGCGCCGCCGCGTAAAGCACCTGCGCCGGGCGCGGTTGGGCGTTCACAATACCGATGATGAGGCGTTGAAGATCCCCCGCAACCTGCGCCGTCCGGGTGCGGTCGTCGTCGAAATCGACGATGAAAGCCCCGACTTTGAGCACCTTCCCTTAAGCTACAGCGACGATGAAGACGGTGACTTTGATGGCCCACACGCCGGGCCCGATGGGGTAGGTCGCCGCGATGACCTGGCCGCTCGCCGCGCGGGTTAATTAGCCCGCTGCGCCTGGCTTCCGTGGAGCTTTTCGGTTTCCTCCGGCCATACGCCGGAGGTGGCCCGGCGGTGGGAGCCTAAGAGGTGGGTATCGACCATGCCGATGGCCTCCATGAGCGCAAAGCAGGTCACCGGCCCCACGAACTTAAAACCGGCCTTCTTTAATTCCCGCGACATGGCCTGCGACTCGGGGCTCTTTTTCGGGATATCCTCCATGACCTCGGGATAGATATTTTCTGCGGGCTGAAAGCTCCAAATGAAATCCGCTAGGCCGCCATTTTCGCGCAGTTTAATGGTGGCCTTCGCGTTATTGATGGTGGCGCGGATCTTGGGCTCGTTGCGGATAATGGAGGCATCGGCAAGCAAGTGCTCCACCTCGGCCTCACCGAATTCCGCAACCTTGTCCGGATCAAAGTGGCAAAAGGCCTCGCGGAAGGCGGGGCGCTTTTTTAATACCACGGCCCAGGACAGCCCAGACTGGAAGGACTCCAAGCTCAGGCGCTCAAACAGTCCGGCCTCATCCCTAATGGGAAGGCCCCATTCGGTGTCGTAATAATTCGTTAGCAGCGACGATGTCACGGCCCACGGCGTGCGGGCTATACCGTTTTCGTCGTACGCTAGCGGGGTTCGTTCTTCGGTAGTGGTTTCAGTATCCATGGGAGGTTCTCCTGTTGCTGTGTAGTGCCTATTTTCCTTGTCTTTTCCATTGAAGCAGCGATGGCGGGCGAGGCGCAGTGTGTACCTAGCTAGTTGGTGAAATTGCGAGCTCAGCGGGTGGGGCAGTGGCGTCTTCGCGTTGGGGTGGGCATTCGATGTAGTCTATTGACCATGAATAGACCTGCCGTTCGCGATGCCGCGTTGTTGCTTTTTCGGTTGGTCCTCGGACTCATTTTTATCGCGCACGGCGTGGACAAGATGTTCATGGACGGAATGGATGAGACTGTGGGGCAGTTTTCTGCCCTCGGCATCCCGCAGCCACAGATTGCCGGTTATGCCGCCGCAATCGGGGAAATGGTAGGCGGCGCCTTCCTCGTCATTGGTCTGTTGACCACTTTTGCCGCTGCGGCGCTGGCCGTGGACATGGTGGGCGCGCTGTACTTCGTGCACTGGGGCAATGGCCTCTTTGCTGGCGACGGTGGCATCGAGTACCCCTTGGTGCTGTGCATGTCACTGCTGATGATCGTTATTTTTGGTTCTGGCCGGGCGAGCTTGGATAGGGCGTTAAGCAATGTTGACGCATAGCCAAGTGCAAGCGGCGATTTCCGCCCAGCTGGATGGGGAAGAAGCGGAGCTTTCCGCTGACGTCATCGACGCTCACCTAGAACACTGCGCGGAGTGCCGAGCATTCCGCGATAAGGCAGCGGCGCTATCGCGTTCCTTAAGCTTCGTGGAACCGGCGGATTCCGGCATGGCGCCGCCGACCGACCTTTCTGAGGTAATCCTCGCAGGGGTAGAACCGGAGTGGAAGCGGGCCTCGAGCGCCAGGCAGGCCAACCTCACGGTGGCGCGCATCGCTTTGGTGGTCATGGGACTTGTCTTTGCGGTGTGGGCCATCGTGCAGGTGGTACGCGCCTCCGGCCTGGTACCGATGGGCGCAGAGGGTTCGGTGCTGGACCCCGCGGCCGATCCAGAGCGCGCCAACCTGCTGATGGAAGGCGCGGCCGTGCGCTTTGGCATGGCGTGTGGCCTGCTGTGGAGCACGTGGCGCCCAGCGTCTGTGACCGGGCTGTTCCCGGTATCCGCCACGATGTTTGCGTTTCTTTTTGGCTTTGGCGTGCGCGATATTGCGCTGGGGACCGTCACCCTGGAGCAGGTCTATTTGCTCATCGCTACCGCGCTATCGACCCTGAGCCTGGCCTGGGCGTGGGCGGCCGAGAAGGGCTACCTGGTGCGCGCGTGGTGGAAATCCCTGAACGCGCAGCCGCACTAAGTGGATCGGGTTTCTGCGAGCTATTTCCAGCTGGGCAGCCACATCATGGATTGGTACCACGATTCCGGGATGATGAAGCCGTACAAGATGGGCGCGAAGTAGAAGAACATCGCGACCACCAGCGCGAGGTAGCAGGCGGCGGCAAATGTTCCCCGCCGCATCGTGCCGCCAGCGATGCGCGTTATCCATCGCCACCTTATGGGCTTACCGCGCCCGACCATTTGGCCCAGTATGAGGGCAAGCAGCACGATGACGAAGGGGATAAACGCGGTGGCATAAAAGAAGTACATCTGCCGGTCAAAGGCCGCGAGCCACGGCAGGAATCCGGCCGCGAAGCCCACGAGGGGAATGAGGAAGGCGCGGTTGCGGCGGATGATAAGGGACCACAGCCCCCAAAGCACCGCGGGGACCACCAGCCACCAGATCGCCGGGGTACCAAAGAGGTAGAGCATCTTGCGGCATTCGCCACCGCCGCTGCATTCCAGATCCGTGCTGGAGTAGTACAAAATGGGCCGGGCCCCGGCCAGCCATGCCCACGGCTTGGAATCCCACGGGTGGTGGTGGCCACCGGAAGAGGTCAAGCTGGCGTGAAAATCTAATACGGATAAGTGGTAATAAAACCAGCCGGCCACAGATTCTGGTAAGTGCATGAGCCAGGAGTCTTCCCCGATGGTCCCATCCACCTTGGCGTGCCGGTAGACCGCGGTTTCTGAGGCAAACCACGCGCGCCAGCTCCACACATAAATGAGCACGGGCACGGCCACCAGAGAAGCGAGGGCCGCGGGAGTATCGCGGATGAGCGTGCCCACGATATAGCGGCGAATGCCATACTTGCGGCGCAGTGAGAGATCACTAAAGACGCAGAGCAACCCGAAAAACATGATGTAGTACAGCCCAGACCACTTCACGGCGAGCGATAGTCCTAGGAAGACGCCGGCGGTAAAGCGCCACCACCGGAAGCCAAAGCGCGGTCCGAATGGGGAGGTGCCCATCCCGTCGCTCAGCAGGGCATGGTGGAGGCGCTCGCGCATTTGTTGATGATCGCGGGCTAGCGCCCACGCCGTGGCGACGATGAAAAAGACCTGGAAGATATCCAGCATGCCGAATTTCGCGGAGACCAAGAGGACGCCATCGCAGACGGCTAAAATGCCGGCAAAGGTAGCCACCTGCCAGGAAAAGGACAACCGGCGGGCCAGCGCCATGGTCATCAGGACGGTGCCGACGCCGAAGAGGGCCGTCATCAAGCGCCAGCCCAGCGGGGTATAACCAAAGACCCATTCTGAAATGGCAATGATCTGCTTTCCCAGCGGCGGGTGAACCACGAGTCCAAAGCCCGGGTTGGTCTCGATGCCGCCGATGAATAAGTTATCCCAGCTTTTGACCATGTCCCAGGCTTGGGGCACATAGTGCTTTTCATCGAAGACGGGCGTGCCCTGGGATACCGGCGCGGTAAGCCCCACGAACCGGGTGATTAGTGCGAGAACGGCGATGATGCCTGTGCTTATCCAATCGGCCTTGCCCCACGTGTAGGTACGCGGTGCCGGCGGCATCACGCGGTTATGCGGGGTGTGCGGTGAGCTAGCGGGGGCAGCGGTAGCAATAGTCACGAAGAAGAGTTTAGGCGACGAGCCTGCGCGCGGGCGCATAGGAGAATGTGGAATGCTAGAGGCATGTCAGCTTTAGGTCTGGAACCACTTCCGCGCGGCGTTATCCTTGCCGCCACGCCCTTGGGAAATGTCGGTGATGCCTCGGCGCGCCTGATGCAGGCATTGGCGCATGCTGATGCCATCGCTGCCGAAGATACCCGCCGCGTGCGCAACCTGGCGCAGGCCCTGGGGATCGAGATTTCCGGGTCCGTAGTATCCAATTTTGACCACAACGAGCAGGCGCGTGCGCAGCAGCTTATCGATGCCGCCCAGCACGGCACCGTCCTCGTGGTCACCGATGCCGGAATGCCGATCATCTCCGATCCAGGCCTGTCTCTAGTGGCCGCGGCCGCCGAGCGCGATATTCCCGTGACGTGTTTCCCGGGCCCCTCAGCGGTGCCCACGGCACTCGCACTCTCTGGCCTGGGCGTGGGCCACTTCCTCTTTGATGCTTTTCCGCCGCGCAAGCCCGGCCCGCGAAAGGCATGGCTGGAATCGCTGCGCAATGAAAAGCGCGCCATCGTATTCTTTGAATCGCCCCACCGCATCGCCGAGACGCTTGCTGATGCCACCCAGGTTCTCGGCGGCGATCGCCCCGCCGCGGTATGCCGCGAGCTGACCAAGACGTATGAGGAGGTGCGCCGCGGCTCGTTAGCTGAGCTGGCCGAATGGGCGAGCGAGGGAGTCAAGGGCGAAATTACCGTGGTCATCGAAGGCGGAACCGGCGCTGCCGTGACCGCCGCTGACCTTGTCCCGCAGGCCTTGGAGTTGGCCGCGGCCGGCATGCGCTTGAAGGACGCGTGCAAGCAGGCCGCCAAGGGGACTGGGGTGTCGAATCGGGAGTTATACGATGCCGCGTTGGATGCCCGCTGACGGCCTGCAAGTTGAACACTTGTTGAGCTGTCCGCAGGTTATTTCTATACAACGTATAAAACGTCACAATTAGTCGTGCTAACAGGTGGTTTCACGCTTTTATATATGTTATCGAATCGTTATATTTCTCGGGCGTGTGACGCCTAAAGGCTGTCTACGTGGGGATATGCAGCCTTTAGGCGTGCAGGAATTCTTAAGGAAATGCCCAAAATGTGGATAAGCTGGGGTTTTGCTATCAAAACGGTTTGAAAAATTGGGGTCGCGCCGCCACTGTAGAGAGCATGACTAATACTGAAAATAACGGCACTGGTGTGCCCGAAGAAGGAAAGGGGCCCGGTGAAGCGCCTGCTGGGACCACCTCTACTGCTTCGAGTGATCAGCCGATTGAGGATTATCAAACGGTAGAAGAGGCACTGGACGAGCAGACGGCGACGAGCCAGATCCAGGACATGATCAACTCTGAGGGGTTCCACCCCGAAGAGTATGACGATCCGGAAATCGAAATCGCCGCAGACCGCGATAATATCCCGATTGACTGGACCATCATGGGGATTGCGGGTGTGCTCGTTGCCGCCATCGTTATCTGGGGCCTTGCCGCACCGGATAACTTCGCGGACTTTTCTTCCGCGGCCCTGACGTGGGTCGTCGATAAGTTCGGTTGGGCCTACGTGCTCTTTGGCACCGTCTTCGTGGCCTTCGTTATCTTCATCGCTTCCTCCAAGTTTGGCTCCATCAGGTTGGGCCATATTAATGAGGAACCGGAATTTTCCACGCCTTCGTGGATTGCCATGATGTTCGCTGCCGGTATGGGCATCGGCCTGATGTTCTACGGCGCTTCCGAGCCGCTCGCGAACTACCGCGACGGCACTCCCGGCCGGGGAACGGAAAACGTGGGATCGTCCATGGCCTATGCCATGTTCCACTGGACGCTGCACCCCTGGGCTGTGTACGCCATCGTTGGTTTGGCCATCGCGTACTCCACCTACCGCATCGGCCGCAAGCAGCTGCTGAGCCAGGCCTTCGTCCCGCTCATCGGCGAGCGCCGGGCCAACGGCGGA
This sequence comes from Corynebacterium sp. MSK310, assembly GCF_030227355.1. NCBI lineage: Bacteria > Bacillati > Actinomycetota > Actinomycetes > Mycobacteriales > Corynebacteriaceae > Corynebacterium > Corynebacterium sp. MSK310. The sequence goes on along the minus strand of NZ_JASPFZ010000010.1, from coordinate 14,721 downwards.
TTGGGCAAATTCATTGACATCCTGTCCATCTTCGCCACCGTCTTCGGCACCGCCTGCTCCCTGGGCCTTGGCGCGCTGCAGATCCAGGCTGGCCTGGAGGCATCCGGCATCATCGATAACCCAACCCAGTCCGTGGTTATCGGTATTGTCTTGGTCCTGACCCTGGCCTTCTTGTTGTCCGCGCTCTCCGGTGTGGGCAAGGGCATTCAGTACGTGTCCAATGCCAACATGGTCTTGGCTGCGGTGCTGGCCATCTTCGTCTTCATCTTGGGCCCAACGGTGACCATCCTGAACCAGGTTCCAGGATCCATCGGTAACTACTTCAACTACTTCACCGAGATGATCGGCCGTACCGCAGAATCCGAAAACGGCACCGCCGGCGAGTGGCTGTCTGGCTACACCATCTTCTACTGGGCATGGTGGGTTTCTTGGTCCCCGTTCGTGGGCATGTTCTTGGCGCGCATTTCCCGCGGCCGTTCCGTCCGCGAGTTCTGCCTAGGCGTCCTGCTCATCCCAGCCGGCGTTTCCACACTGTGGTTCGCCATCTTCGGCGGCACCGCAATCCACATGGAGCAAAACGGCGAATCCATCACCGGCGAATCCGCCGAGGTAGAGCTGTTTAATCTCCTGCACAACCTGCCTGGTGGCTTCATTGCCGGCGTCGTCGCCGTCATCTTGCTGTCCACCTTCTTCATTACCTCCGCGGACTCCGCTTCCACCGTGATGGGTTCGATGACCCAAAACGGTGCCGCAACCGCGAAGCCGTGGCTCTCCGCCATGTGGGGTGCCCTGACCGCAGCCGTTGGCCTCACCCTGCTTTTGGTCAATGAGGACGCGCTGTCCAACCTGCAGAACGTCACCATCGTGGCGGCGCTGCCGTTCTTGTTTATCGTCATTGGCTTGATGTTCGCCATCTACAAGGACTTGAGCCAGGACATCATTTACCTCGAGTACCGCGAGGCGCAGCAGTTCCAGCGCAAGATGGCCCGCGAGCGCCGCTTGCACCGCGACTACCAGCGCACGCAGGTGCTCAAGAAGCGCCGCAACGAGCGTTTGAAGAACCCGATGAAGCGCAAGTAGATAGACCATCTACCGCCTTCGGTAGCAGCGCCCGCCGCTTTCCCAGAGTTGGGAGGGAGGCGGGCGTTTTTCGGTCGGAGAGGTAATGTGCCCTCAACGTGTGTTCATGCAGGTGCTTCGATAAACTGGACTCCATGACTGAGTCTTTAGTAGTAAATGTTGCCTGGCCATATGCCAATGGCCCGCGCCACATCGGTCACGTGGCTGGCTTTGGCGTTCCCTCTGACGTATTCGCTCGCTTCCAGCGAATGCGTGGCCGCAACGTACTCATGGTCTCCGGTACGGATGAGCACGGCACCCCGTTGCTGGTCCAGGCCGATAAGGAAGGCGTATCCGTTCGCGAACTCGCGGATCGCTATAACCGTCAGATCGTCAACGATCTGGCTAACCTCGGCTTGTCGTATGACCTTTTTACCCGTACCACCACCCGTAATCACTACTCGGTGGTGCAGGAGCTGTTCAAGGGTCTCAATGAGAACGGCTACATGCTGAAGGAGACTACCAAGGGGGCAATCTCTCCGTCCACCGGCCGCACGCTGCCGGACCGCTATATCGAGGGCACGTGCCCCATTTGCGGCGCGGATGGCGCCCGCGGTGACCAGTGCGATAACTGCGGCAACCAGCTGGACCCAGTAGACCTCATTGACCCGGTATCCAAGATCAACGGCGAAACGCCGCAGTTCGTGGAGACCGAGCACTTCCTGCTGGATTTGCCATCTCTTAAGGACGAGCTGCAAAAGTGGCTTTCCACCCGCGAGGATTGGCGCCCCAACGTGCTGAAATTCTCCCTGAACCTGCTGGAGGATATGCGCCCGCGCACCATGACCCGCGATATTGACTGGGGCATTCCCATTCCGGTGGACGGCTGGCAGGACAATAACGCGAAGAAGCTATACGTGTGGTTCGATGCCGTCGTGGGCTACCTGTCCGCTTCCATCGAGTGGGCGCACCGCACCGGCCAGCCGGAGGCATGGAAGGAATTTTGGCAGGACCCAGAAACCCGCCACTATTACTTCCAAGGCAAGGACAATATCACCTTCCACTCGCAGATCTGGCCGGCGGAATTGCTGGGCTATGCCGGAAAGGGTGCCAAGGGCGGCGAGCTGCACCAGTACGGTGAGTTGGACCTGCCAACGGAAATCGTCTCCTCGGAATACTTGACGATGTCCGGCTCCAAGTTCTCCTCGTCCAAGGGCGTGGTGATCTACGTTAAGGACTTCCTGGCGGAGTTCGGTCCGGATCCGCTGCGTTACTTCATTGCCGTGGCTGGCCCGGAAAACAACGACGCGGACTTTACGTGGGATGAATTCGTGCGCCGCGTCAATAACGAACTTGCCAATGGCTGGGGCAACTTGGTTAACCGCACCGTATCCATGGCGCACAAGAACTTTGGCGAGGTTCCGGTTCCAGCGGCCCTGGAGGAGCGCGACGAGGCCATTTTGCAGCTGGCGGAGGAGACCTTTAACACCGCCGGTAACCTGCTGGAGCAATCCAAGTTCAAGCAGGCCATTGTCTCCATCATGCACGTGGTGGGCGAGGCGAATGCCTATATCGCCTCCCAAGAGCCATGGAAGCTGGCCAAGGATGAAACCCAGCGTGAGCGCCTAGCCACCGTCTTGTGGACCGCCCTGCAGGTTGTGTCTGACTGCAATGTCATGCTCACCCCATTCCTGCCATTTACCGCGCAAAAGGTGCACGAGACTCTGGGCCGCACGGGCGAATGGGCCGCGCAGCCTGAGGTGCGCGAGGTCAAGGATGATATCCCGGTTGAGCTCGTAGGTGCGGGGCTTCCCCCAGAAAACCACGAATATCCTGTCATTATGGGTGACTACACCCAGCAGCAGGCCAAGTGGGAGCGCATCCAGGTGGCACCGGGTACTACCTTGGCAAAGCCGAAGCCGCTTATTTCCAAGCTGGATCCAGAGCTCGGCGAAACCGGCCCGGAATGGGCGCCGGTGGTGAACTAGCGCGGTAGCACCCCGCTAGATATACAAAGCGCGGTGGCCAGTCCCAATGAAAGGGAAGGCCACCGCGCTTTTGTTATGCCTTTAAGGTTCTGCCTAGTGCTGGAAATCGCGCTGCAGATGAACCAAACCTAGGCGCACGCCGTCCTTGGTGTGGATATTGGGCATACGGCCGGTTTCTTTAAACCCAAACTTCTTGTGCAGTGCGATGGAACCGGCATTGCTATCCACGATGTAGGTAATCATGGTTTCGATATAGGGATCGTCGGCAGCGATGTCCATGAGGGCATCGAGAAGCTCGGAGCCTACGCCCTTGCCCTGGGCTGCGGGGGAGATGTATACGGAATCTTCGACGGTGCCGTAGTAGATGGCGGGCGTGACGAATTGAAAGTAGGCGGCCCAGCCGATGATTTCATCATCGTCTACGGCAACGAGCACAGGCGAGCCCGCCTTGGCCATGTCTTTTAGCCAATCCTCGCGGTCAGAAACCTCTTCTTGCCAGGTGATGAGGTTATTGGCTGGTTTAGCGGCGGAGGCGGCGTTGTAGATGGCGGAAATCGAGGGGGCATCGGCAAGCTCAGCGGGGCGAATATGCATCAAAAGTCCTTTACACCAGAAGTTCTAAGTGGGTGAGGCTAAGCCAGTGATCGAATTTGTAGGTTACCTCTTTGAGAGTTCCCACGTTTTCAAACCCGAACTTTTCATGCAACTTCAATGATGCCGTATTAGTAGACACGATCAAGGCGAGCAGCGAATGCACCTTCTCATCCGCCCGGGCGCGTTCTACGAGCTCACCCATCAGGGCGGTGCCCACGCCTTGGCCCTGGGCATTGGGGGAAAGGTAGATCGTGGTTTCATAGCAGCCTTGCCAGATGCGGGGATCGCGGTAAGGGTGGTAGAGCGCCCAGCCCAAGTATTCGCCCGCATCGGTTTCGGCAACGAGGAAAGGACACTCCATGTCCTGGATGTGGCGCAGGTGTTCTTCGCGCTCAGCCACGGTGACTGGGGTGGAGTTAAAGATGACATCGGTGTGCTCGATGGCCCAGTTGAGGGTATCGGTCATGGCGGGGACATCGCTCAGGTCCGCTGGTCTGATCAACATAGCTGCCAATATTACAATTGCGGGTATGTCTAAAAAGAAGCGACGTCCTACTCCCATTCCAGCCCCAGGACTCAGCGGGCTCAGTGATGCGCATACGCACCTTTTCTCGCATAAAGATACCGATGAGGTGCTGGTTAACCGCGCCCGCGCCGCCGGGGTATCCCGCCTGGTGACGGTAGGCGATGACCGCCGCGAGTCCGAAGCGGCTCTTGCGACCGCGCACGCGTTTCCCAATGTGTATGCCGCCTGTGCCATCCACCCGGTGCGGGCGAATGAGCTAGACGCGCCCACCAAAGCCGCTTTGGAGGATATGGTGGCGGATCCGCGCTGCGTGGCGGTGGGGGAGACCGGCATGGATGCCTATTGGGTCCACCACGAACCGGAGACCACCGCGAGCTTGGTCCAGCAAGAAGAATCTCTGCGCTGGCATATCGATCTGGCGGTGCGCACCGGCAAGACCCTTATGATCCATAACCGCGAGGCGGATAAGGATTTGCTGCGCATTCTTGCTGATGCCCCCACGCCTGAAACCGTCATGCTCCACTGCTTTTCCTCACCGCTGCGGGTGGCAGAAGAAGCATTAGAGCGCGGTTACGTTTTGTCCTTTGCTGGCAATGTCACCTTTAAGCGCAATGCGCAGTTGCGCCAGGCGGCCGCTCTGGCTCCGGCGGGGCAGTTGCTGGTGGAGACTGATGCGCCGTTTATGACCCCGGAGCCGTTCCGCGGGCAGCGCAATGAGCCTTCCCTGATTGGGCACACCTATGACTGCATTGCCCGGGCGCGCCACCAGACCACTCAGGCATTGGCGGCGGAGGTCAATGAGACTTTTGACCGGGTGTATGGAATTAAGACGACAGGCGAGTGAGGATTGTCACAAAATTAAATACGCTGGTCGCTGGTGGCATGGGTGCTGGATGTGACAACTGTTTTCGCCAGTTATAGCTGTGGCGCAGCGCTTCTCGACTTTCCTTACTCGTTATCGTATTGTTATTGATTGTTCGTTGAGGCTTAACGCCTCTACCTTCCCGCCGCGCTGGTTCACAGTGGAGTAGTCGCGGCACCGCCGCTGGTTTCCCTAGCCCGCGGCAATAATTGTGATACTGGATAGACAGCACCACCGGAGATTAACTACACATGGCACCTCACCACATTAAGCGCATCAATAATTCACGTTCCCTGCCGCTGCGCCTGGCAACGGGTGGCGTCTTGAGCACCCTCGCCGTAGGCGGTGTCGTGGCGGTTGCTGCGCAGAAAGACCTAGTCGTAGAAGTCAACGGTGACAAGGTAGAGCTGGCCACCTTTGCCAAAGACGTGGACGGCGCCCTGCAGGCGGCCGGCGTCCAGGTGGGCGAAGAAGACATCGTCTCGCCCGCACCATCTGAGTCCGTGGCCGATGGCGATGAGATCTCCGTGCGCACCGCCAAGCCGGTTGCCGTATCCATCGATGGTGAACAGCAGCAGCTTTCTACTACTGATCTCACCGTGTCCGATCTGCTCAATAACCTGCAGGGCGTAAACCCGGGAGCTGCCGTGAAGTCTGGCGAAGATGACGTGGATAAAGATACCCAGTTAAAAGATGGCATGGATCTAGAGGTCGTTTCCCCCAAGATCATCAAGATCAACGATGGGGGCAAGAATACCTACACCAAGATTGCCGCCAAGACCGTGGACGATGTGCTCAAGGAGCGCGGTATCAAGCTCGATGAGGATGACCGCGTTTTCCCAGCCAAGGAAGAAAAGGTCACCGAGGGCATGTCTATCAAGGTTGAGCGGATAGACATTCAGACCGAGGATGTCACCGAGGAATTCGAGGCCGAGCCGCATTTCGTGGATGACCCTGAGCTGGAAGCTGGCGCTGAAGAGGTGCGCGAGCAAGGCGAAAAGGGCAAGCGCGAAATCACCCGCAAGGTGGTCCTGAAGAACGGCAAGAAGGAATCCGAAGAGGTCATCAAGGATGAGGTCGTTGTAGGGCCAAAGCCTGCGACCATTGCCCGCGGCACTAAGCAGGCGGAGCCGGAGCCGCAAGGCGGTAACTCGGGCGCGGCTGCCCCCGCCGTGGCTGATGGCTCCGTGTGGGATTCCATCGCGCAGTGCGAATCCACCGGTAACTGGTCCATCAATACCGGCAATGGTTTCTCCGGTGGCCTGCAATTCGCACCGTCCACTTGGGCTGGCTTCGGCGGCACCGAATACGCACCTGAGGCTTGGCAGGCCACCCGCGAGCAGCAGATTGCCGTGGCACAAAAGGTACAAGCCTCCCAGGGCTGGGGTGCATGGCCTGCATGTACCGCCAAGTTGGGCCTGCGCTAAAAAGCACGCGCAGCACCGCGCATTCTGCGTCGCACCCCGCGTCACTACGGCGCGGGGTGCGACTTTCTGCATTCTTCTACTAGGTTAGAGAACATGACTGAATCTCCGGGCGCCGCGCTTTTAGGCCCAGTAGAAATCCGAGCTTTAGCGGAGAAACTGGATATCACGCCCACCAAGAAATTGGGACAGAATTTCCTCCACGATCCCAATACCATTCGCCGCATCATCGCGGCAGCGGATCTGGATCCCACAGACCGCGTCGTGGAGGTCGGCCCCGGGTTGGGGTCACTGACCCTAGGGCTGGTGGAGACCGTTGAGGATCTCACCGCGGTGGAAATCGATCCGCGCTTGGCGGCGCAGCTGCCGGAAACGGTGGGAGAGCGCGCCGCCGACTACGCCGAGCGCCTGCGCGTGGTGGAAAAAGACGCGCTGCGCGTGACCAGTGAGGATGTCGCGGCTCCTACGGCGTTGGTGGCCAACCTGCCCTATAACGTGGCGGTGCCGGTGCTCTTGCACTTTTTGGAGACGTTTCCTTCCATCCGCCGCGTGCTCGTCATGGTGCAGCTGGAGGTGGCGCAGCGCCTCGCCGCGGAGCCCGGCAGCAAGATCTACGGCGTGCCTTCCGTGAAGGCCGGGTTTTATGGCACGGTGAGCCAGGCTGGGACCATTGGCAAGAATGTCTTTTGGCCCGCGCCCAATATCGTCTCCGGCTTGGTGCGCATCGATGTCTTCGATACCCCGTCCTGGCCGGTCGACGATGCCGCGCGCGCTGCGGTTTGGCCGCTTGTCGATGCCGCCTTTGCCCAACGCCGCAAGACCCTCCGCGCCGCACTATCGGGCCACTATGGTTCCGGTGCGGCCGCCGAAGAGGCGCTGCGCGCGGCCGGAATCGATCCGAAGCAGCGCGGGGAGAAGCTCGCTGTTGCAGACTTTGTACGATTGGCAGGACTACAGTGAGCGCACCACACGGAAACGAGCCGATCACCTATACCGCGCATGCGCACGCCAAGGTCAATGTGCACCTTGGCGTGGCGGAACCGCGGGAGGATGGCTTTCACGAGCTGGTCACGGTCTTTCAGTCCCTGAGCCTGCACGATACGGTAACGCTGACTGATTTAGGTAACGCCGAAGTAGATAAACCCCGCGTGCAGTACCTCAAGGTATCCGGTCCGCACGCGGCGGGCGTGCCCGAGGATGACACGAACCTGGCGTGGACCGCGGTGGACCGCATCATGCAACACCTGTATGTCACCCGCGGCGGCATCAAGATTCCGGAGGTGGGCCTTGAGATTCACAAGGCAATTCCCACCGCCGGCGGCATGGCAGGCGGTTCCGCGGATGCAGCGGCGGCGCTGCGCCTTGCCGAGCGCTGCTACGGCCGTTATTACGGAATCGATTCGGTAGGAGAGCACATTCTGGATGCCTTGGGCGCCACTCTTGGCTCCGACGTGCCGTTTACCCTGCTGGGCGGCACGGCGCTTGGTACCGGGCGCGGGGAGCAGTTGACTTCCATGATGACTAGGGGAACCTATCACTGGGCGCTGATTGCCTCCGATCGCGGCCTATCCACACCTAGTGTGTTCCGCAAGCTCGATGAATTGCGCGATGCGGGGCGGGTAACCGCGCCGGCGCTTGATACGACGGAGATTTCCCAGGCGCTCATTTCCGGCGATGCCCAGCGCGTGGCAGCGCACCTGCACAATGACCTGCAACCCGCCGCGCTATCCCTGCGCCCAGATCTCCGCAAGACCTTGGAGGCGGGCATGGATGCGGGTGCGCTCAACGGCATCGTCTCCGGCAGCGGGCCCACCTGCGCGTTCTTATGTGCCACCCGCGAAGACGCGGAAGAAGTTGCAGCACAGGTCGGCATAGAAATACCGGGCACCAAGGGCGTTGTAGCCCAGGGCCCGGCTGCGGGTGCGGAAGTGCTCTAGCTTGGGGCGATGGGGATGGGCATCGCCAAGCACGAGCACTAGAGCGCTAGAAACTTAGAGCACGGCCATTTCGGTGGGCTCGAAGTCCAGCTCGTAGCGGTCCGTTTCCTTACCGCGCAAGAGGTCGATGACGACGAGCTCCTTCTTCTGTGCATCCGTGATGTAGGCATAGCCATTGGCGGCCTTCAGGATTGGGCCCGGCTGCTGCCACTCCTCGTTTTCCTTCCACTTGGAAATCGCGTCGATCTGCTTGGTGATTTCCCCGGAGTCAGGGTCGATGACATTGAGCTTGCCATCGGTGGTCAGCACCAGGGCCTCGCCCATAGGACCGCGTGCTAGAGAGCGGAACCAGTAAGAGCCGTCCAAGTCCACCTTCTTGGCGGAGTAGTCCTCGGTATTGATCAAGGTTACCGAGGTGGGGCGCTCGAAATCGGCGTCCTTCTCGGTCTTGTTATCGGCCAAGATGACATTGGATTCCTCGGATCCCGCGGAGTTTCCGGAGCGCTGGTAGCCATCGGCACCGGCATAGTCGGAGACGTCTACCTTGTGGAACTTGGAGCCGTTAAAGACTACGGGGCCGTCTTCGCAGCCGAAGAAAAGCTTGCCATTTCCTGCGGCTGCTTCGCCGTGGACGCCGGGGCACTCGGTGGTCTCATCCAAGACCTTGCCGTCCTTGTCGAGGTGCTGGATGGTGTGGCGCTCGTCTTCGGTGCCCTTGGTGATGACCACGGAGCCATCCTTAAGCGGGACGGCCACGCCGTGGTGCGCCTCGCCGGTCTTGACGGTGTTGACGGGCTTGGCGTCCTTGGAGCCAATGTCCTCGGTCTTATAAATCTTGGCTACGCCATCGCCATCAGAAAATAGGGCGGTAAAACCATCGTGGTGGACTACGTGGCCAGCGTGGGGTGCCTTAATTTTGTCATCGCCCAGCTCTGGATCCGCGGTGTAGTAGTGGTTGTGGTCGCCGTGAGCCTTGGTGATGCGGCCGGTGTCGTAGGTGAGGAAGTTATCGCCCTTGGTCACCATGACGTGGCGGTCATTGCCAGCGTCATTGAGGCGAAGGAAGGAATTCATCTCCTCTTCATCGAGGATATCGCCGGATTTGGCATCGTAGGTGGTCAGGCCATCAGCGTGGGAGAAGACGATGCGCGGGGGAAGCTGGGCTACCTCGGTCTGGCCTTCTTCGGCCTCCATACCGTCGTGGGAGTGGCCCTCGTGATCATGATCGTGGTCATGGTCGTGTTCGTGGCTTTCCGCGGTGGTGGCCTCGTTGGGGTTTTGGGCGTCGGTATCTTCTTCCGGCGCCGAGCAGGAAGCGATGGTGAGCGCTGAGGCAGAGAGGATAGTGCAGAGGGTAAGTGTGTGCTTCTTCATACACACGCAGAGTATTGCAAGTGAAATTCGGTAGCAACATGTTTGGGAATGCGGGGGTGGCGGTAGGGAGGTATTAAGATGAGTCCCTGTTATGGCAAACCTGATTAACCTCGAGCAAGTCACCAAGTCCTATGGCTTAAAAACTCTCCTTGATGGGGTATCCCTCGGCGTACAAACCGGGGATCGCATCGGCATCGTGGGCGTCAACGGCGGCGGCAAGACCACCCTGCTGGAAGTGCTCACCGGTATTGAGCCGCCGGATTCTGGCCGCGTATCCCACACCTCGGATCTGCGCATGGCCGTGGTGACGCAGCGCTTTGACCTGCCCGAAGAGCTCACCATCGCGCAGGCGATCATTGAACCCCTCGAGCTCGAGACCTACGAATGGGCCTCCAACGCCAAGGTGCGCGACGTGCTCGGCGGCCTTGGCATCGTGGACCTGGGGCTAGATACTCTCGTGAGCTCCCTGTCCGGCGGTGAGCGCCGCCGCGTCAACCTTGCCGCCGCGCTGGTGCAGGATCTAGACCTCGTGGTGCTCGATGAGCCCACGAACCACCTGGACGTGGAAGGCGTGCAGTGGCTGGCTGACCACCTGCTCAAGCGCAACCTCGCCGTCATCGTGGTCACCCACGATCGTTGGTTCCTCGATACCATTGCCACCTGGACATGGGAAGTCCACGACGGCACGGTCGATGCATACGAGGGCGGATACAACGACTGGACGTTCGCCCGCGCCGAACGCGCCCGCCAGGCCGATGCGATGGAGCAACGCCGCAAAAACTTGGCCCGCAAGGAATTGGCGTGGCTGCGCCGCGGGGCACCGGCGCGTACCTCGAAACCGCGCTACCGGATTGAGGCCGCGGAAGCGCTTATTTCTGATGTTCCCGAGCCGCGCAACAAGGTCGAGCTCATGTCCTTTTCCAAGCAGCGTCAGGGCCGCGTGGTCATCGAGCTAGAAGATGCCACCGTGAAGTCCCCGGATGGCCGCACCTTGGTCGATCACCTCACTTGGCGCCTGGCCCCAGGCGAGCGCATCGGCCTCGTGGGTGTTAATGGCTCCGGAAAGACCACGCTGCTGCGCACACTGGCTGGCGAATACGAGCTCGCAGCCGGAAAGCGCATCGAGGGCCAAACCGTGCGCTTAGGTTGGCTGCGCCAGGAACTCGATGACTTGGATCCGCAGCGGCGGCTTCTCGATGCCGTCGAGGATGTTGCCACCTACGTGCAGCTAGGCAAAAAGGAGCTCAGCGCCTCTCAGCTGGCCGAGCGCCTCGGCTTTTCCGCCAAGCGCCAGCGCACCCCGGTCGGGGATCTTTCCGGTGGCGAGCGCCGCCGCCTCCAGCTCACCCGCGTGCTCATGGCAGAACCCAATGTTTTACTCCTCGATGAGCCCACCAACGACCTGGATATCGATACGCTCCAGGAACTGGAATCCCTACTCGATTCGTGGCCGGGTACCCTGGTGGTCATTTCGCACGATCGCTACCTGATCGAGCGCATTGCGGATAATACGTATGCGCTCTTCGGGGATGGCAACCTGACGAACCTTCCCGGTGGCATCGACGAGTACCTGCGCAAGCGCGAAGAAATCGAGGCCGGCAAGAACACAGGGGTTATAAACCTGGGAGAAAAGAAGACGGGCGCGCCGGCGCCGAAGCCGGAAAGGAAGCTTTCTTCCCAGCAAGAGCGCGAAATCACCAAGAAGATGAACGCGCTTGAGCGGAAGATGCAGAAGCTGGAAAAATCCGCCGCGCAGATCAATGAGAAATTGGCCGCGGCGGCAGAAAAAGTCGATACCGAAGCGATGACTCGCCTCGATACGGAATTAAAGGACAATCGCAGCGCCTATGAGGATTTGGAGATGGAATGGCTGGAGTTAGGGGAGAAGCTCGAGCAGTAGAAGCTCGCATCGCCGATATTGTCCGCCACCTCGATCCGTGGGGCATTATCGGCGCCGCCATTTTGTCTACGCTGGGCCTTACTCCGTCCATTTTGCCCCGCGATTGGCCCTATCAGGGCCTGATTTCGGGCCTTGCCGCCGGGTTTGGCTACGTGGTGGGCATCGGCGTGAAACTGGTGTGGTACCGCTTCGTCGTTAGCAAATGGTCGGATAAGTATCCCTGGCTTGCTGCCTCTGCGTGGGAACCAAAGCGCTACCGGCTGCTCGCGCGCATCGCCACAGGTGCGTTCATAGCCTGGATGGTCGGTTTCGTCATTATCGCCGTGCGCTGGCAGCACGAGCTCGCGAACGTATATTCCGTGCCCGCGCCGTCCATGACCAGCTACCTGCTGGTGGTGCCCCTGGCGCTGGCGGTATTTACCGTCTTCCTGCTCATCCTGCGCTCCATTATCTTTCTGGTGCGCTGGTTAGCGCGGCGCTTCCCGCAGCGGTTCCGCTCCACATACCGCCGCCTCGGGGCAGTACTCATTGTTGCGGTCATCGCTATCTACACCATTGAAAACATCATTCCCGGTGCCATCGTGGGCTTGGGCGATAGGGTATTTACCGCCCAGAACGCCGACCCTGATCCGGATACCCAGCGCCCCACCCTCAGCGAGCGCTCCGGATCGCCTACTTCCGATGTCGACTGGAACGGCGTAGGCCTGCAAGGCTCCCGGTTCCTCAGCTCCGGGGCGCATAAGGCCGAGCTAGAACAGGTCACCGGTAAACCCGCCAAGGAGCCCATCCGCGCCTACGCCGGTCTGGGCAACCGCGATTCCAATGAGGGGCGGGCGCAATTGCTTATCGATGAACTCGAGCGCACCCACGCCCAAGACCGCAAGGCCCTCTTGTTGACCATGACCACCGGTACCGGCTGGGTATCGTCCTATTCCGCGCAAGCCTTCGAACTGCTCTATGGAGGGGATACCGCCATTGCTGCAGCGCAGTATTCCGCCATGCCGTCCGTTTTCCACTTCCTTGGGGGCGGCGGCCAAGTAGAACGCGCCGGGGAAGAGTTCATCAACCCCGTCGTGGACTGGTGGAATTCGCTGCCCGAAGATGACCGGCCCAAGCTCTACCTCTACGGCGAGTCCTTAGGCACAACCGGCATCGAGGCCGCCTTTTCTGGCGTGCGCGATATCGCTAATTCCGTCGACGGCATCTTATTGACCGGCCCGCCGCACTTTAACCAGTTGCGCTCGCAGTTTGTGGAGCGCCGTGATCCCGGGTCGACAGAAATCTCGCCGGTCTACGCCGGCGGGCTCGTGGTCCGTTTTGCCAACGAGGTGGACCAAGTCCGCCGCTGGGGACGCGTTCCGGAAGAGGAGTGGGGCAGGACCCGCATGCTATATATTCAGCACCCTTCCGATCCTGTGAGCTGGTGGTCGCCCGGATTGGCCTTCAAAGAGCCGGATTGGATGAAAGAAGACAGCCCCTATTCGCGTGAGCGCGTGATGCAGTGGATGCCTATTATTACCTACCTGCAAGTTGCTGCGGATCTACCCGGAGCCAAGGATGTTCCCGATGGTGTGGGCCATAATTACGGGAACTCTGTCCTCGATGGATTTGCGGCCATCGCCGGGCCCGATCTTGCCCGTTCCATTGATTCGGAGGAGCTGCAGCGGCAATTCAATGAACTCGATGTTGGTATTTATTAGGCTTCCTAGGGCTTCTTAACCCCGCGAGGTAACCCAGAGCACGCAGAGCACCGCTTGTATAACAAAGCCATATCGAAGTGGGGCGGAACCGGCGATATGCTTTCGCCCTCTGAAAAGTTATGACAAGCTGAAAATCATGAAGCCGATTCGAAGCGCCACCGCAGCAGTCCTGACCACCGTACTCGCCCTGTCTGGTACCACGGCAGTGGCTTCTGCGGAGCTTACCGCGGCCCCGCAGGTTCAGCAGGTTTCCACCCTTGCTGAAAAGTACAACGTTACTTTGCCCAGCTTTCTAAAGGCCGCACCTGAAGCTGAACCGGAAGTAGCAGCGGAAGAAGCGCCTACGACTGAAGCCGCTCCGGAGCCACAGGCCTTCGAGGCCCCGCAGGTTGCCGCTGACTTGCAGGTAGCCACCGCCGATCACCTAGCCCAGGCTGGTCACCACCCAGATGAGACCGCAACCGCTATCGCACAGGAATGGGCAAACCAGGGTGCAGGCGGTGAGCTTACGTACTACGGCGACGTGGCAAGCGGCGTGACCCACACCGATGAGGGTCAAGGCAACGTCTACCGTCTGTCTGAAGAACAAGCCCAGGAGCGCCTCAACTGGTTCAACCGGGGCCTCGAGGTAACCCCCGGACCCGAGTACGGTTACGGCGTCGCTACTGCCTTTGATGGCGAGTTCATCTACATCGCGGAATACTTCCTTAACTAGTTCTTATTCCCGCGATACCTGCCCCCGATTCTCCTGAGGCCCGCGCGCATGGCAGAGCAGCCATGACGCAGTGGGAACAATATTGATAGAATCGGGGGCATGATTTTGATTAACGTACAGTTCCACGTAAAGCCTGAATACGCCGATACTTTCCTTGATGAGATCAACTGGTACACCGAGGCTTGCAACGCCGAGCCGGGTTGCATCGACTTCAAGTGGTACCGCGATCCGGAAGATTCTCAGCGCTTCCTGCTGCTCGAGTCCTACGCAGATGGCAAGGACGTAGAGCACGTTCAGGGCGAGCACTTCAAGCGCGCCTGCGACGAATTCCCCAAGTACCTCGTAGAGACCCCAGACATCATCAACGTCCACATCGATGGCCGCACCGGTTGGGACAAGATGGGCGAGTTCGCCGTCGATTAATCTCGCTGCCTAGTACTAAAGCCCGCACTCATGGTTGACTGAACTGCTCCCCATTAGTTGGACTGAGAAATCAGTTACCGACTAGTGGGGAGTAGTTTTCTTTGAGAGTACGAAGTTCGTTGAGCGAATATCAGCGCGAGCGGTTGGTGGAGTGTTTCGAGCAGGGCATGGGGTGTAAAGCAGCTGCCAATGCTCTCGGGGTCTCCAGACACGCCGTGC